>CAVKTQ010000020.1:0-19561 GCA_963659105.1 Firmicutes bacterium CAG:238
GATGAAGAGTATCTTGCAAAGGTTGTTGAGAAAACTCGACGAGAAAAATTGCATCGACGAATCCATCACGAGCAAAACGATAAGGCAATAAATATTGATTGCGAGAATGGTGCCGAATCCCACGAAAAATTTCGTGAGCATCTGCTCTCTCCACAGTTTGAAATGCGAGCCGTCGTCAAGCACGGACACCGCCACCGGGAAGGGAGACACTATGTACAAAATCACGATCGAAATGGCTCTGTCCACAAACACGAGCAAAGCCCACGCGATATTCCACAAAATCACCGCGCTCGCCACCCAAGAAGCAAAGAAGTCGAAGTTTTCGAGATTCATATATTCGAGGACGACGTCGGTGTTGGTGTAGTCGAGCGTACCGTTGATAAACAGCGCGGCGTCGTTCTTGTTGAAAAACGCGTCGTCGCCGAATGCGGTGAAAAGAAAACTTCCGAGGCTGCTGCTTCCCGTGAGCGTCGCCTTGTAGAGCGCTTGCATAAACACGTTTGCCACCCACACGCCGATGATCATGATGGCAGGGATAAACAAAAACGTAAGAACGCTCTTGAACGACTTTACGCACACTTGCGCCGGAGACATATCGGGCTTTTCCTTCACCATGAGGCGAATGATTGCAAGTATGGTGAAAAACACCAGAACGATAAGTCCCAGCACCGCCGCCACGATAAAAGCGTCCGTCACCTTTTGGCTGCGCAACAGGTATGTGAGAAAATCCGTACCCTCGCCGTTGACGGTGATGTCCTCGATTCCGCACAATTTGTTTGCGCAAGCCATCACTCCGTCGATGATGCGGAGCATTGACTTTGTTATGCTATATAAAAATTCCCAAAACCAATCGAACATATTGCCACCTTTTAGCCGACGCGAATCAACATTGCAGTGAAACTCACGTTTGCCGACGGATATTCGTTTTCGATGAGGTTGCCTTCTTGATCGTAGGCAACGCAGTTGTTTGCAAATTGAAAGAGCAGGCAACTTCCTTCTTGGAGTTGCAAAGCGGATTTGCCCGAGCCGAGAGCGTCGAAAGAGCGTATGTACAAAGCAGTCCACTCGCCTTTTTTGAGCGACACTGTTTTGGAAGCGACTGCGTCGCTATTTTTTGGTTCGTCAAACTCTTTCAGCCTCGTTTTTTCATTGCCGTCTTTGTCCGTGTACGTTTCGAAGTCGGACTCGCCGCCCGTCGCAATCGTTTGAGGAAGACTTTTTGCATACGCATATACGCTGAAAATGACGTCCGCGTCCGAACGAACATAGATTGCGAATTCTTCCACCGAAACGTTTTCGCCGACAACGACCGCCATATACTTGTATGCGTCGCTTTCAATCGGACTTTCGAAGTCCTTGTGGTTGAAGTCGTTGACCGCACTCTCGTTGTAGAGATACTTTGACTCTTTCTCTACGACTTCGAGATTGCTCCCGACAAACTTGACCGAGGGAAACTTTTTATAGAAATCTTCCTCGTTTTCTATATTGCCGAGATTTGGCGAGCAGCCGACAAGCACACAGCATACGACAAGGCAGATTGCAAAGGCAAAAAAACTTTTTCCGCCTTTTTTATGCACCATATTGTGTATACCAGCCCTCGAACACGCTCAATCCGACTTGGAGCATCGCAAGCAACACGAAGATAAGCACGAAGCCGATGATTGCGTTTTTGAGCGCTTTTTTGGCTTTGTCATGGTCTTGCGGCTCTTCCGCTCTTGCGTACTTGACGCCGAGCACGATGCAGTAGATTGCGCCGATCGAGCCGACAACCGCCAACAAAACGGGGACGAGGACGCGGCATACGTCGAGAATCGGTGCGACAATCTTTTCGAGATCGCTTTGTGACATTCCTGCCGATAAGATGTTTGTAAACATTGTTTGTTCTCCTATGTTTGAATTTTTTTGTTATATAACAAGCAAAATGCTTTTGTTTTTTTATTCTATTCTCGAACGCTTGCGGAAGAGCAATCCCACAAACAAGCCTATCACGACAACCAGTACTGCTGCGATGATTAATGCGCTTGTCGCTATGTTTGCGGTGTAAACTCTTTCGAATTCGACTTCTGACGTTGCGCCCGATTCGCCCACGACGACAACTTTATATTTGCCCTTCTCGGTGATGTCTGAGACGTCGGACGACGAGGTTGCCGTCACTTCCTTGACGAGTGAGCCGTCGCGGTAGATATAGACGGTGTCGCCTGCCTTGTATCCCGAAATTTTGACGTCCGTCTTTGTGATTCCGCCGTTTTGCACGCCGTCAAGCGTAATTTCGGGCACGCTCTTGTCGATTGTGATTGAAAAACCGCTTGTCTTTCCCGTGATATCCGACGTCATGACAACTTCATATTTTCCGTTTTCGTCAAACAGAACGTGCGAGTGGTCGCCGACGTCGTCCACAGCGTCTATCCAATCGATTTTGCCGCCGCCCGTGTCGCAAGTCATTTGCGTGATTTTGTATCCGCTCGGCGTGTTGTATTCAAACGACACATATGCGTGCGTCACGATATAGAAGCAGAAATAATCCTTGTTGCCGGCGTCGTCGAACAACACGATTTCCCACTTTCCGCTCTCGGTGAACGTCTTGGAATCGTAGTTTTCAATCTCTTTTCCGTTGCGATATACCGTATAATAAGACACGCTATCGCCGTTCAAAGGTGCAAAGGACACGGCGGACTCGTTTGTAATCTCTCCGCTCACGAGCCGTTTTTCGATGTTGCCCGTGTAGAAACAGAACTCTGCGACGCTGTCGCGCTTGATAGAGTATCTTGCGACGTTGCCCGCCTTGTCGAAGACCGAGATGACGTAATTTCCGTCCACGGAGTAGCGCGTTCCGCTCTTATACTCGCCCTTATCCACGCCGTTTATCGTGATTGTCGCCGTGTTGTTCTCGTCAAAAGCGATTGCGACAGGGTCTCTCGTCACGCCGTCCTTGACGCTCATACCGCTCGAATCTATTTCGACGTTTGCGCGATAAAGCACGCAGGTAAACTTGTATCCGAAGCCGAATTCGTCGAGATATTCTATCTCGTATTCCAACTTACCGCTGCCCGATTCGCTTTCAAAATCCACGCTGAACGGCAAATCTCTGCGCTGTCCGTTGACAAGGAAGTTCGCAACGGCGGCAGTGGTCGAGAGCGAGATTGTCTTGTTGCTCCAGATTCCGTTTTTAACCACGTCGTCGGTGATTTCATAACTCGTCTTTTCCATAGAACGAGTGGTGCGCGATACGCTGATCGGCGATGCGGATTGATAGTGAATCTCTTTGTCCGCCCTGTTGCCGTAGATATCTCTGAACACGATTGTGTATTTTCCGTCGCCGTCATCGCCGACAAAATAGTTTTTGAGATCGTTTATGTCTTTGGAGGGCGTTTTGTCATAGACAACCGAAGTCGTATCCCCGAAAGTCACCGAAACGAATTTCACGCTTCCGCTTGTCAGATTGTCGATTTCGAAGAACACTTTGCGGTTTGTGTAGCCCTCGCTCTTTCTTAACGCCTTGTCGTTGAAACCGCCAAGCCATTCGTCCGAATATTCAAGCGATTGCTCCTTGATTTCGACTTCTTTCGACACGACGTTGCCGTATGCGTCGTTGAGCGTAAACACATAAACGCCCTGCGCCGAAACGGTGACGACGCTGTTGTCTTTTTCGGTCTTTTTGTCGTAGTTTTCAAACGCTTTGCCGTCCTTTGTGACCGTGCAGACGATATCCTTGCCGAAAGTCAGCGAGAAGGATGAGTTCGAATAGAACTTTCCGCCGAAGTCGATGCCGTATCTCACGACCGTTCCGTCTTTGTATGTGACGGCGCCGCTTGCCGCAATTCCGTCGCAAACAACCACTCTGACGGTTGACGAATTGCCGTATGTGTTGTAGACCTCGAATTCGTAATACCCTTGATTGCCGAACGTCTGCGCACCGTCGTCTTTGTCATAGAAATCGAGTATCTTGAAGTCGCTGCCGTCTGCCGAATAGTAAACGGTAAGCATCGTTGCGCCGTCCGGAAGCGAAACCTTAAACTCCTTGTTGGTGTAAAGGGTTGTTTCGAGCGAGCAGGATGTTTTCTTGCCGTCTTTGTCAACGTACTCGCAATCGAGATACGTTCTCTCGTCCGAAAGAGTCGTTTCGGTATATTTGATGTCGGCAACCAAATCCGATTGAACGCGCAGTTGCACGCTTGTCTGATGTACTTCGTCTTTTGCTCTTTCCTTGAGCGCGACTTTGAGATACACAACGCCGTCTTTAAGATATACGCTCAAAGTTCTCGACTTGTTTTCGGCAATTGTTTTCGGAGTTGAGGTCAGTTGTCCGAGCGTCTCTTCGTACTGCACTGCCGTGAACTTGCCTTCGGCGTCCTTTTTCGCTTTCAAAATCGTGCGCACGAGATTGCTGCCGTCCGTTGACAACTTGAAGTACTCTCCGTCAAGCACAAATACGAAACTGCCTGCGCCCTCGAGCGTTGCGACGACGTTGTTGTTGCCGACATTCGAGTTGACTCCCGCGAGATTGTCAACGCTTATCTCGGTGCTTTCGGTGCGCCCTATCGAAAACGCGAACGAAGACGTATTGCCGAGTTTGTCGGTTGCGACTATGCTGTATGCGCCCTCTTTGCCGAACATGACTTTGTCGGGGAAATTCGAGGTGTATTCGGTCGTTTCGCCGTTGTAGGTATACGACCACTTGTAAAGACCCGACAAATCCGTCACTCTCACCGTGACCGTGCCGCCAAGCACAAGTTCGTCCGACGCAACCGTTTGCGTTGTGACCGTCGTCTGCGCAACCAAAACGCTCGGAAGATTGATGACGTCCCCTTCCTTGACGTTTGTATGATTTGTGAAGTAAGTGCTTATTGCGCTTTCGTCTTCGTCGGCGAAAGTATATGTGGGTCTGTTTGTGGTTGCCGATATCGTGGGCGCGGACGTATCCGACTTGCCCGAATATATAGTATATAAACTAGGATAATTAGTATAATATACCTTAAATTGCCAATTGTCTGTCTGATTGATGATCACCGACGTATAGCCTGAAACCGTGCTTTGTTGCGGTTTTTGCGTGCCGACATATTCATAGTTGATATTGCCTATCGGGAAGCGGAAATTGACTCTACCCTTGCTCGTAATCAAAAATTCGGACTCGCTCAATCTTGTTTTTATCAAGCCCAAATCGCCGTCGTTGACTTTGACAAATTGACCGTCTTCCTCAACGTACCAGTCGAGTTCGGGCGCTTTGCGCGTGAATTCGTAGGTTTTGTCAAAGACGTTGCCGTACAAATCCTCGACGTAAAAACGATATATACCGCCTGCATAGAATGTGAGTATGTTTTGCTTCAACTGCGATATGTCGTTTGCGATAAGCACGTTGTCGAGGTAGATTTCGAAACGATAAATTTCATCCCTGTCTTCCTTGTAGGTAAACGTGATTTTTTCGTTGTCCGACACATCGACCGTGCAAGAGTTTGCCAAGTCCTGACTGCATACTCTGAGCGTGAAACTATATCCGTTGCCCGAGCGATCGTACAAATAAATAAGATACTTTCCGTCTTCGAGGGTATCGCCGTCTTTGATTTCGCTTGCGTGCTTTACGAATTTGAGTTTTTCGTTCAACGTGTAGACCGCAACGTAGGCGCATTCGTCGGCGTCCTCGATAGCCTTGAATGCGAACTCCTTGACGTTGAGCGTTTTGATGCTGCTGTTTCTGATTGTTACTTCGCTCTCGCCGTTTATGGTTTTGTAAACGACCTTAAAGTCGGGCGCGGAATTGTCGATGAACACCGAATATTCTCTCACGCCTTTCTCGTCGCGCTCGACTATGTCGTAAATTCCCGTGCCTTTGATGAGGTCCTTCAGGTAATAGGAGGTGCCTGACAAAGAGGCTTTTGTATATCCGTTTTTGTCATGCGCCTTATAGTATATCGACGTATAGTCGGAAGCGTTGCACTTTTGCACCGCAAAGGGATATGTCTTCCCGTCCGAATCCGTATATTGACTGTTGTATATATACTTGTCGCCCGAATACGATACGGGTTTTTTTGCACCGGAAGCGGTTGCAAACTCAACGTTCGTCTTTGTCTTTTCAACGGAAATCGCATCTGCGCGCACGCGCGACGAATCTATAGTAGGCACGTTGCGACCGTCAAGCCAATTGTCGCCCACAAGATAGGAGTAACTGCCGTTTGACATAATCGAAGAGACAACGGAAGCCATCGCTTTGGCGAGGTTTGACGAAATCCCCTCGATGTCTATGCTCGCGACCGTCGTTTCGGAATAGAAATACAAATTCCAGTACTTCATATCGCTCGCACGATCGCTTGTCGGATCCCAGTCTGCCGCCTTATATCTTATCCAAGTTTGACCTGCTTTTGCCACGGCGGTTTCGCCTTTCGCCTTTCTATGGTACTCGCTTTGGTTGTTGTTGATTGCCGACGCGTATTCTTCGGTGAGTTGAACGAGCGACAAATCCTGCCATTCCATAAATTCCACATAGTTCTTCGCTATGTCGTAGGACGAGAACACGAGAGGATTGTTTTGGGTGTTGTACTGAGTGATTTTGCCGATTGTCGTGCTTGAACTCCAATAATAGTAGTCCGCACCCGACAGCATCCAAACCTTGTTTGCAACCAACTTGTTGTCCTCAAGAGCCTTGTATCCGGCAACGTCGTCGCTGTCGCCCTTGAGATAGAACGTATAGATGTCCGACGTCTTGTCTGCGGATTTGATTTGAACGGTATAGTACCCTCCGACAAACGTATCGCCGTTTTTGCGTTTGTATGTAAGAGTGAGTTGTGACGTACCGCTGCCCTCTATTTCGAAATACTCGCTCGCGCTTTCCGTCACGTCGTCCGAGCCGATTTTGAGCGACGCCAACTGCAAATTGTTTTCGCCCCCGTCAAACGTCAAAGTAAAGCCGTCTGCCTCGTATGTGTTTTGATATGTTTTGCCCGAGCCGATTGTCGTTGAGGGCGCTTCCACGCTCTCGGACACGGTGTATGGCGTTCCGCCGATTGTCAGGCTCAATTCGCAACGATCGCAAGTGTCAAACAACAACGAATTTATGGTTTCGAACATAGCCTCGTTGCCCGCCTTGTCTTTGGTTACAAACTTAAAATAAAATCTTTCGCTCTCGTTCTTGCCCATTCCGAGCGTATTTTCGGCACTCACCGTACAAGTCATGCTTGCGATGTCATTGTTCTTGTCGTAAACGAATGACGGGGACAGCGTCTTCCATTTCCACTCGGTGCTGTCCGACTGCCTGTAACCCATTGTCAAAGTGTCGAGATCGGCTGCGTTTCCGTTCACTGCGATTGTGAAACTTCTTTCCGAAAGAGCGGCGTTTGAATTGCCGCCGTCAACCGACTCAAAGGATATAGGCGTGTTGTCAAACGACAATATTGCGGAATGCGCAAATCCCTCTTTTCCGTAAGCGGATTGCGCTTTGACGTAAAGATAATATTCTCCGTCGAAATTTTCGCCCGTGATCGTATAGGCGCTCGAGCTCGAGGTGTTGCAATACAAATACGATTGCGGCGCATACTTGTCGGGGTCGGTCACTTTGGACGCTTCCACCCATGTATAATACAACTTCGCGCCGTTTGCGTCCATATTACTCACCTTGACCGTCACGGTGTGCGATTTGCTCGTCGACGAGGATGCCTTCGTGACGCTCACGTCGGGCGTGCGCATATCTATGTTGAGGTTGTCAAACGTGACGTCCTTAAAAGTGCTTGCATCGACGACGTTGTTGCTCAACTCAAAGTTGTAGGCATAGTCGCACACTTTTTCACGGAGCACATTCTTGAATGAGTCTTTTGTAAACTCTATCGACGCAACGGATGTGTACTCGTTTTCATAATCTTTCAAATTGCAATCGAAATAGAGAGTGTCCGTCCCTTCTCCGCCCGCATAAGCAAACGAAATCGGCTTCGTCGCGACTCCGTTTTTATAGCCTGTGATTTTAATGTCGCTCGTATTTACGTTCGAGGCAAAATGCACGGGTTCGGAAAATCTCACCGACAAACGCAACACCTTGTTGTCCGTGTCGTTTGAAATATTGTCGAGATACACTCCTTGCGCCGTAGGAGCGGCGGTGTCGTAAAGTTCGCTGTCTATACGCAAGGCGGAAAACACCATTTTCCATGTCGAATCGCGCGTTATGTGGAGCGTAACGCTCTCACCGTTGCCCTTGTACACCTTGCCGCCGACCGACGAAAAACCGTAACTTGCAACGCGGCTGTACATCGGGTCGTTCGTGTTGCACACCGTATAGCCCGTGATATTCGAATTTTCTTCTATGTGATATCTATAACTGTCGCTGCCTCCGTGCGCATACGTCTTTTCGCCGAACAAAACCGGCGCGCCGCTGCTCTTGGGGTCCCAGTAATTTGCGGAATAATAAATGATTTCTTGCTCGTCGTCCCTCGCTTCCTTGAGGGTGAGAGTTGCCTTTGTATCGACAGTGCTCCAACCGCTCTCGTACAAAACCGCCGAGCCGCCGTAGTATACGTCCGCCCAGCCCGTCTTCATATATTTCAGGATATAATCGTAGCCGACGAGCCTGTCAAACGTCATAGAAAAGTCGTAACTTTCGTTGTTGTCAACCCACACTTCCTTGTTGCCCGACGGCGCTTGATAATAGATTTTGTCCTTTGTGTTGACGTTGCCTTCGAACCAGGCGGAAGCAAAACTGTTGCCGTAATAGTAGTCGTCAAAATACGCCCCATCGTCTTGTTGAGTGTATATGTAATCGTAGCGGGTTGCGACTCTGCACTCGAAACTATCGGAGCCTTTTTCGTATTCGCTCTTACCTTCGGTGTAAAAATCGTTCGTCACCACGCATTTATTGCCGAGTTTTGATGAAATCGAGCAGACGACCACTTCAAACGTTCTCGTCGTTCCCTTTTCGCTGCTCTGACCGTTTTTTACGATATTCGGTGCCGACGTATTTATTGTTTGCACCGTGAAATACTGCGTGCCGCTCGCATTTGTGAGCGTATACGTTTGCGGCGCATTTTCAACGTAATCTACGCCGGCAATCGCGCTCTTGTTGCGCGTGGCGATAGTGAGCGTCACCTCGTCGGAGGGATTTGACACTCTCACGCCAAACTGGATTTTGCCCGTCGTCGAATCGGGCCACAAAACGCCGTTCTTTTTGGTTGTGTTCACTTCATAGAAGTGAATGTACGTCACGTCGGACGACGTGCTTGTCGAATCCGCCGCGACAGCGTCCGATGACGAGCCTTGAGCAACGCCGACGTCAACCGCGCATAACGAGAGCGTGGCAACCAAAATAAGCAATATGCCCAAGTATGTTATTTTTACAATCGATTTTCTCATGCGCAAATCCTTCATATCAAGACATTCCTTCCAGTTTCGCAAAGATGTCTTTCTCGCTCAATTCAGGATGCTCTTGTCTGAATTTGAGCCACTTTTCAAGCCATTGCTTGTTGCTTTCGCCTGCGAAAACGTCGTCTTTGACGTCCGCTTTTTCAACTTTGTCGTTTGTCGACAAGTCTATTTTTGTCGGTTTTTCCTTAGCCAATTCCGTCTCGGTCGTCACGCCTCCGTCCTCGCTTTGAGCAAAGACGATATCGTTGCGCTTTTGCGCGTCATAGAAGATTGCGTCCTCGTCGAAATACCTCTCGGCAAGGAAGGACGTGTCCATTGTGCCCGTCTTGTAGAGCGGCACTTTGAAACTCGGCGTAAAGTAACTCTTGAACGGATAGTTGCCAAACGTCACTATGATGGAATGTCCTATATCGCTTCCGTGATTGAGCCTTTGAAGTTCGCTCGGATAAATGAGCGGTCTGACCTGCGTTTGCGTGGACACGTTGACCGCCTTGTCCAAATCCGTGCCGCTTGTGGACTTTGTGACAACCGTCACGTTGCCGCAAAGTTCGGAAAATTCCTTGCAAGTTGCCAAATCGTTTGAGCCGATAAACATCTTGATTCCGCAGTTGCCCTTGATGATATCCGCCACTCTGTCGCCGTAGACGTTGTTGAGTTGCGAGTAGGACTGCACAATCATATTGAACCATATCTTGCGGCTTCTGCCCACGGTTATCATCTTGTCAAAGTTTTCGATTTTCGGCATATTTCCGAACTCGTCAAGTATGTAGTAGACGTTGCGAGGCAATGTAAGATCGGGATTTGCCGAAGCGACTTTGATGAGTTGTTTGTACAAATTAAGCACAAAAATGCCTGCAAGATTGTGCCTTGTGGTCTTTTCATCGGGTATTTTGAGGAAGAGCGCGGTCGGCTTTGCCGCAAGGTCTTCGGGTACGAAATCCGACGACGAAGTGAGCGCGCAGATGCCGGCGTCGTTGAACAACGTCAATTTTTCGTAAACGACGGACATATACGACGCGCGAGTGGATTCCGCCGCGTCGCAAACCTGTTTCGAGAGCGAATACGCCTTTGACAAAGGACTTCTGCCTGCAAAGTATCTGCGCAGTTGCAAATAGTCCTCCGACGAATTTTGCAAAATCTTGGTGAGGTTGAAAAAGTTGAATTTTTCTTTGGTCATGCCGAGTTTTGCGTCCTCGCTGTCCTCGAGCATGGCAAGAAGGGTTGCGAGCGTAATGCTCCTTGCGCCCTTTTCCCACATCGGATCTCTTTCGTTTTCTATCGGGATAAGCACGGACACGAGGTCGTTCAAATCCTCGTAAACTTCGTCGTAGGTCTTGCGTTTGAACACCTTGATTGCGTTCACAAGGTCGCTATATTCCGAATACGCACGCCCTTCGAATTCATACCATACGTCCTTGCCCTCGAAGGTTTCGCTCGCGCTGCCTTTGGGCATACTTTGATCGAGCGCGTCCTTGTGCAAAAAGGCGTTGTTGTGAGCGTCGGCGTACTTTTGGTAGTTGTCCCAAATTGCGTCGAGAGGATTCCAGCGATAAGACGTGTATGTGTCTCTCAAATCGATGACTTTCACGTCGTATCCCCTCTCTGCAAGATATGCCGAGTGAAGATTGAACAGTTCTCCTTTCGGGTCTGTCATAACCATCGACGAGCCTGCCTTCGTGGACGCGAGAATCTGAATCATAGGGCTTACAAACGTCGTCGTTTTGCCCGAGCCCGTCGCGCCTATGATGATCGAATGGCAAGGCGAATTGAACAGCACTTCTTCGTCCGTTCCCTTCTTGTTGAGTTGCGCCATCACCGGCACGCCGTCCTTTTCGAGTTGAGCAAGTTTTGTATATTGACACTCTTTGAAAACTTTCTGTTTTTCCTCTTTGCTCATCCAGCGCGAGTTTTCGAGGTTCGCCTCGATGCTGTCGATTTTGCCTTTGCCGATCAAGCCCGACGTCCTTGCAAAACGCAACATTCCGCGGTCGAACACTCCGCAATAAAACGCCGCAAATCCGATGAAAAACCCGAGCGCAATGCCAAAATAGAGCCAATCCCAATCGAGTATGGACTGAACGCATACGCCCCAGGCGATTCCCTTTATGTTCCAATCGCTCTTGACAAACGCGTACAACACAAACGCCAGCAACAGCGCGACAAGCAGAGAAACCGAAAGGAAAAACAACCATTCCTGCGCTTTTCCGCTGCAAAATTTGTTTGAGAACAACACGTTTGCAAACAACATCAGCAGCACAAACAAAAGCACTGCGCACTTGATGTACGGCACCAAACTCAAATTGTCGTGCAACACGCCAAGCACCACGACGTTTGAAATCACGAGGTTTACAAGAATTATCAGTCCGATTGCGCCAATTTTTTTCTTCATATGCGCCTGCCTTTATTCGCTCTGCGTCGATGAAGCCGCACTCGACGTATCTTTTGTTGCGATGAATCTTTGCACGATAGGCAAAAGTTTTTCATAGTTTACTTCGTCCTGCTCGAATTCGATCACGATGACGTATTCGCCCTCGTTGCTCACGCTCGTTGCGGGCTTGTTATCGGCGTCTTTGATATATTCGCCCTCTTCCTTGTCTTGCATGGATTCGAAGTATTTGACGTTGACCGTCAACTCTTTTCCGTCAATCCCTTTCGGCACGCCGCTCACGTCTGCGTACATAGTGCCGTCGGCATTTTCCTTGCAAGTCACCTTCAATTGCGAATCGTCGTAGGCGATTTTGTTTATCGTCAGCGTTGCGGTGAGTTCAAACCAATTGTAGTCGGAGTTTTCGTATTGGAGCGTCACAATGTAAGTGTACGTTCCGCAATCGGACACTTCCGAAACATAGCCTTTGCTCTCGTCGTTGTCTATGTGGATGTCCTCGCCCTGTGCGTTTTTGAAATAGTGCGAATATTCCGACCAGCCTTTCGGCAATGTCGGCAAAGCAACGGTATGCCCTTTGCCGTCATAATTCACCTCGTCGCTGACAAGGACAAGTCCGCTCGCGTCATAATCTGCCGATTTGATTTTGAGCGTCGCTTCCATAGGCGCGATTGTTTCATAATTGGTATCGTTCGACTTGAAGTTCGCCGTAAATCTATAAGTGCCGGCATTGCAAACTTTCGAGTTTGCAACGGGTTCGTAAGTTTGGTCGATATAATTTGTCAACTTCTCGACCTTATATGTTACGCTCACGCCGTCGGGGCAACCCGAAACCGAAAGAGCGTGTTCCTTGCCGTCATAAACGACTTCGTCGCCCGAGAAGACGAGTTTCGAAGTGTCGTATTTTTTCTTCTGAACGGTCAACGTCGCTTTCATATCCGCAATCGGCTCGTAGTTGACGCTGTCGCCGACAAATCTTGCAATCACCGAGTATTCGCCTGCGTTCGTCTTTTTGTTTGCCTCGGCAACGCCCGAGTCGTCGACATACTTCACGCTCACGCCGTCGGGGAGATTGCCCGAAACAGAAATCGAATGCTCCTTTCCGTCATAAACCGCGCTGCCGTCGTCAAAACTCACGCCCGACATATCGTATTTCGCCTTTGCGATGTTCACCGTTGCCGAAAGAGTTTTTGTGACGTAATCCTTTCTTGAAACAATGGCGGTGACTTCATAACTGCCTGCGTTCACAAACGTATTGCCGTTTTTATAGTAAACCGAAGTGCCTTCGGGATAATTTTCAAACACCGTCGCCGTGAAGGTCTTGCCCGTATACGCCGTGTTTATGACGCTCGTTCCGTCATCGCTCGCAACAGCGTCCGCAAAATGCAAATCCACAAATTCATGCAAGCATACGGTCAAGGCAAACTCGCACGTCTTTCCGCTGTATGTGGCGGTGAGAGTGTGCGTGCCTTGCGCAAAAAATTTCAAATTATCCTCGTTTGAGAGCATGCTTTTTTCAAGAGGAATTTCGGTTTTGCTTCCCGAATCGGAAACGACTTCAACCGTAAAATCCGAATACTCGAAATCGCCGACGAGAATTTCGCTCGGTCCTTTCACAGATATCGACGCCACTGCGTCACGAGAACAGGAAACAAGCACCGCCGCACAAACGAGGCACAACATAATTGCCAAAACAACGCAATTCACAAAGTATTTTCGTTTCATTCTTCTTCGGTGACCGTCCTTGTCTTCTCTAACGCTTAAGTCCCTCAAGCGTCCGCAATACCTCGCGCTCGCACGCACTCGTGTGCGCTTAGAACGGATATTGTTACAACTATTTTAATATAATATAAAATTATCGCTTTGTCGTCAATTTTTTCGCAGGAATTTTTTTACATTAAAAAAACAAAAAACCGATTTTTTTCCCCATGCGCATTGTCACCCGCTTGCGCCCCTCTATATACGGCAAAATCCGCTCGACAAAAAACTCTTCGGCAAAAACCAAAAAATACCCGTTTAGATTGCCGAAATCAAAATCGAATCCTCGTATCGATTGCGGTTTTTGCAATGCGTCGCCGCATTTGATATATTTTTCGTCATATGCGCCGACAAAATCGCCGAAAACGCATCTGTAAAAATCCCCATATCCTCAATGTTGTTTTCAAATCTATCCGATTAGATACCGCAAAAATCGAACACTCCGCAACAGCGTAAAGCAATTTTCACGCAGTCCTATTTTGCTCGTGTGAACGGGAAAAACTCGGATATGAAAACGCGATTGTCGCTTGCAATACATTCCGATGTCGGTCTGTCGGCATACAATTTTATTATTAAAATTAATTTTTAACGGATTTCACGACTCATCCGCAACATATTTCACACCGCAACGCATTATTGTTGACGATACTCGCATTTTCAAGATCAACTATTGCTTGACGAGGGAAAAATTCGTCGTATAATATAGTATTATATTAATATCGTAACTATAAACTTTATATATCACGGAGCAATCGAAAATGAAAAAATATGCAATCGCAAACGCGAACATAATTTCGGGCAAATTGAACGACGGCGTTCAGAGCAACAAATACATTGTTGTCGAGGACGGAAAAATCGCAAAAATCACGAGCGATAAGGCGGCAATCGACGGTTTGAAAGTGGTGGATTTGAACGGAAAATACATTCTTCCCGGTCTTATCAACCTGCACGTTCACCTTCCCGGCTCGGGCATGCCGAAAGACACGAAAAAACAGAACAAGAAGACCGTGCGTATGCTTATGGATCACGCGCTGACGAAGTATATCGTGTACCGTCTGTGCGCAAGTTACGCCAAAGTCGAACTCATGTCGGGCGTGACGACAATCCGCACGGTGGGCGGACTCGACGACATCGACTCGAGGATTCGCGACAACGGCGCAAAAGGCAAGTTGAAAGCGCCGAGAGTGCTTGCCTCGAATATGGCTGTATCCGTCAAAGACGGACATATGGCAGGCTTGTTGGCGTATGAGGCAAAAGACCCCGAAGACGGCAGACGCTACGTCCGCGAGATTGCAAAAACCAATCCCGACCTCATCAAACTTATGATTACGGGCGGCGTTCTCGACGCAAAGAAAGAGGGAGAACCCGGCGTATTGCGCATGTCCCCCGAAATCGTCAATGCGTGCTGCGACGAGGCGCACAAACTCGGATTTAAGGTTGCGGCGCACGTCGAAAGTCCGCTTGGCGTAACCGTTGCGCTCGAGGGCGGCGTGGACACGATTGAGCACGGTGCAAACGTCGGCGAACACGAAATCGAACTCTTCAAACAAAACGGCTCCGCACACGTTTTGACCATATCCCCCACAATTCCCCTCTGCATGTTCGACCTCACCGTATCGGGCGGCACACCCCTTCACAAGGTCAACGGCAAAGTGGTGTTCGAGGGTATGCTCGACTGTGCAAGAAAATGCCTTGAAAACGACATTCCCGTCGGGCTCGGCACGGACACGGCTTGCCCGTTTGTCACACACTACGATATGTGGCGCGAACTTCGCTACTTCCAGAAATATCTCGGCGTGAGCAACGAATTTGCCATCCACACCGCAACCGAAATCAACGCAAAAATCGCAGGTATAGACAACGAAACAGGCACAATCGAGGAAGGCAAATCCGCCGACTTTATGGTTGTCGAGGGCAATCCGCTTGAAAATCTCGAAGCATTGCGCAATCCCAAAGCGGTGGCATTGCGAGGCAAGATGATAAACAATCCGAAAGTCAAAAAATTCAAGTACGTCGAAGACGAATTGGACTTGTACACGAAATGAAGACAGAAACGGCGCAATATGCGCCGTTTTTAATTGGAATCGGCACGATTAATTAATAATTAATAATTAATAATTAATAATTTCGGGTGGGGTTGCACCCCACACCCCAAGTACTTGTTAATCCTAAGCACGCTATTGAGATGAAGAACAAGAAAGGCACGGTTTGAATCAAAACCAAGTGTACATAGACGTACACGATTTTGAGACAAGCCGTGCCTGCCGCAGTTATTCGCTCAATAGCGCGCTTAGGTCAAGTCTTTGTAAAGTTGCTTGATAACCTTATCAAAATACTCGATTCCGTCCTTCTGCTCTGCAACGGTAGTGTTGACTTCGGCGTTGTAGAGGTCGTTTTTCTTGGCGTCGAGGAGAGTGTCGTAGATGACGTCATAGAGAGTCTTTGTGTCGTCGGATTTCTTTGCAAACGTCATAACGTAGTTGCTGGGAAGCGTATTTTCGCTCATAGAGCCCAAAACGTCGGCTTTCTTGGAAGCGTCGGAACTTACGTTGCTCTCGTCCCAAACAGTGTAGGAATTGAGAAGCACGAACACGCCTGCGTATGTGCTGTCGCCGGATGTTGCTTTCTCTGCGCCGTTGATGAGGCTGTCTGCAACCACAAACGCTTTCTTATCTCCTGCGAATTGGCCGTCGGCGGTAAGAGTTGAGGCAAACATATCTGTCGTTACGTCACCGTTTGCAAACGAGCCCGTACCCTCTTTGATAAGGCTGCGAGCGTAGTCCGTGAAATCGGAAAGGTAGGAACTATCCTTGCCTTCGGGGGACACGAGATAGCCGAGTCCGTTGTTGTTGGAGTCGCTGCTCGTCGCGCCGGAATCGTCGCTGACGAGATATGTCCACGTCGTTGCGACTTCGCGGAGCCAATAAACGCCTTCCTCTTTGGTGAGGTCGCCATTTTCAACCGCCGTCTTGACGTGGTCCAAACTGTTGTGGATTTGATGGATCAAACCGACTTGACCGTCCTTGTCGAACACTGAAACCTTGTTTGACAAGTATGCCATTGCAGGATGCTCGGTTGCATTGTATACGATTTGGTATTTGCCGTCGACTTTTTTGAACTCGACGATTTGATTGTAGTTGTTGCCGCCCTCGACTTGATAAGACGTGTCTTGTTCGCCTACGTTGTTGTAGGGGTTCTTCGCGTCGGTCATCGGGTCGCGCAATTCGATCTCCTTGCCGTCTGCGTCTTCAACGACTGCGGTCGAATCGTATTTCGGATTGGAAACGTATGCGGTCATATCCGCGATAAGTCGATTGCGCGTGAGCAAGATCGCTTCGACGTTGGTGGGATCGTTCTTTGCCATTGCGTTGAGCGTCTTCATACCTTCCGAATCGAGTTTGAAAAGGATGTTGATGACAAAGCCGTAACCTTGATCCGCTTGGGGATGATAGTACGTTTTGCTTAGCGTGCTTGTGAGTGCGGATTCATAGGAAGAATCGCTGCTTGCAAAGGTTTCTTTGTTCTTTGCCACTTGCGCTTCGAATTCTTCTTTGATTTCTTTCTCGGTCACGGTCGCGCTGTTGCCGATCATACGTTTGAGCCTTGCGACGAGCAAAGATTGTTGTTGAGAATTGAGATAATAGTTGTAGCAATCCTCGATATTATCCTTGTAAAGGTTGTTTTTGAGGTTTGTTTCCATCTCGGAAAGACCTTCGTTGATATAATCCGTAAGCACGGAAACAAGGGTCTTGCCTTCGTCGACGACGATGTTGTCCACAAAGTCCGCTTCGAGGAATTTGGTTGTAAACAGGCTGTCTTCTTTGGTGCTGTCAAGCAACTGCGCTTTGTACTCTGCCGAGAAGAATTTGTCCGCGAGTTTCACGTCTTCGGTGCTGTCGGGATCGTAATCGTCCTCTTCCTCGGCTTCGGGAAGTTCGGTGCGCGGCGAAACGTATTCGACCCACTTTGCGTAAAGGGTGATTGTCTCGCTGACGGCGGTGTTTTCAAAATCGAACTCCTTACCGGTGAGGTTTTTATCGGCGTACCAACCGTAGAAAGTGTAACCGGATTTGGTGGGATCGTCGGGCTCGGTTGCAACGCTACCCTTTTGAATCTTTTGCTTTTCGACAGTAGAGCCGCCGTTGGACTCGAATCTGACGTAAACGGGATCGGTCACCTTTGTTTCGGTTGAGTCCTTCTTGGCGTCGGATGTCGTCGTGTTTGCGTTGTCCTCGGTGATGAGGCTTTCAACCGTCGATACGAGCGAATCGAGCAAACTCTCGTTCGTATCTTCAATCGCCTTGTTCCTTTCCGCAGCGGAAAGCAATTCCTCTATACTTGTCGGAAGCGCTGTCTTGCCTTCGAGTTTTGCGACCTTCTCTTTTGCAAAAAGGACGAGCAACTTTTGCTGCGCAAGGGATTGCGCAAGATAGTTGGCTGTGGCTTCGTAGGTCATACCGTAGTAGTTGACGTAGTAGTAAGCGTAAGCGTTGAAACTCGACGCCAACTCAAACTTGTACACGTTTTCCTTTTGCGTGCCGAACTCACCCTCATAGGTGACGGATGCAACAACCTGTTCGGCGTCGCGCTTGTCGTTCTTCTTGAAGATTTCGTCGCAGCCGACAAACAAGGTCACGCTCATGGCGAGTACCAAAACAAGTGCTGTTGCGACAATCAATTTCTTTTTCTTCATATCAACCTCATATAATGAGTATAAATCAATAGTATACCCATTATACACGCACGAGAGGGCGCACGCAAGCGTTTTTCACCCATAAAACAAATAATTAAAATCGATTTCCGACCGTTCGATTATTTCCCCGCCCTGCAAAAAAGTTCGATTTTGCGCGGATAGAAGCACGATTTTTACGCAATTTCAAAATCAAACATTCAAAATAGAATACCGATTTTCAAGCATGAAAGTTTAAGTCGCTCCGCCCCTCGAACATCGCTATTTGCGCAAACTTCTCTCGATTGCACAAAAGTTTCGCGCTTTCAGAATTTATTTTTTCAATCCGCTTGACAATTTTTCTTATTTATCATATCATAAGCAAGCGATTGAATATCGCGGGGTAGAGCAGCTGGTAGCTCGTCGGGCTCATAACCCGGAGGTCGTTGGTTCAAATCCTTCCCCCGCAACCATCAAAGCCCTGAAATCGCAAGATTTCAGGGCTTTTTCTGCATTTATGCGGCTAAAAAGTTCAGCCCGTTGTCGCCAAATTCGCGCTGACCCATACCGTGACCCAAATGCAGATATCAGCGGATAGGACGGAAAAGGATTAGATGGGAGAATTGCGGGCAAAATTGTGGTGGTAGGAAAAATTTTTTGAGAAAACTTAGATGCAGAGTGGTTAGTACCGCTCTGCATCTTCCTTTCTGTGTTTTACCTCACCGCCTTGGCAAGCAGACCGCTCATTGTCTCTGCAGCTTTGGTCTGCGCAAGTGTTGTGACGTGGGTGTATGTGTCGAGCGTGAATCCAGCGGAGTAGTGGCCGAGCATCCCGGAGACCGTTTTGATGTCTACTCCGTTCTGCAAAGCCAAGGTTGCAAATGTGTGACGAAGATCATGGAAGCGAAGCCTCGGCAATCCCGCATGGTCGAGCACCCGGTGCTGCATATTCAGTACGCTGTCCGGTGAGATCGGCCCGCCGGTCTCGGAGCTGAACCCATACTCGCTTCTGCCGTTGTCGTCGACTTTCTTTTGCTTCAGCATCGCCGCCACATCCTGCGTTATCGCCACGCTGCGATAGGCGTTCTTGGTTTTCAATGGAGCTTCGACTACGTTTCCATCTATCCGCGCGACCTGTCGGCGGATGCGGATGACATTATCTTTGAAATCTATGTCGCCCCATTTCAGCCCGAGGAGTTCACCGCGGCGCAGCCCGGTCGCAAGCTCCGTGTAGTACATTTCGTATACGCCTGACCGACGCGCTTCCGCGAGGAATGCCGCAAGCTGATCTTGAGTCAGAGTGTTCATCTCGCGGTGCTCTATTTTCGGAAGCGCACATTTGTTTGTCGGATTTACAGAAATGAGCTTTTGCTCGATTGCCATGTCCATTGCTGACGAGATGATTTGATTCAGAT
>CAVKTQ010000021.1:0-19520 GCA_963659105.1 Firmicutes bacterium CAG:238
CCGTGGTTTGACCATAATTTGAAAAATCGGATTTGTTGTCGTTGCTGTCGGTCGCGCCCACAACCAAAATATTGTCCAAGTTGAAACTTTGCGGATAAAGTTTTGTGCCGCTGCCGTTTTCATCTGCTATATTGTAGTTATCGTTTCCTGCAGCGGTGACAATCAACCCCTGATAGTTTTGTATCGCTTGTCTCATTTTCTGCTGTTGATACGGACTAATTCTCGCACTAAAAAACCCACCACTAAAGTTCAAAATCGGGATATTGTGGCTTGTTGCGTATTCTATTGCGTTCGTTACACAGTCGGCATCTTCGAGATACATTCGCTGGGTGCTATCCCACTCGTCGCCATCTGCTCGAAGCGAAACAAGCGTAACCTGCTGACAAACTCCGCTGACACCTATACCGTTGTTGCCGACCGCACCGATGATTCCTGCCGCTAACGTTCCGTGGTATTGGCTTGTGCCTATTGCAAACGGATCGCTTGTGAGATTTGAACCCAAACTCAAACTCGTGCTTACATTGGCTGTCAAATCAGGGTGATCTTTGTATATGCCGGTGTCTACAACCCCAACTTTTACACTCGCAGATCCCGTTGTAGTGTCCCACGCGTCAAACAACCGAATTTTGTTAAACACGCTTGTTTGGTGGCTTAGATTAGAGTCATTTGTCGTTGCAGACCAGCCTATTCCGCTACCGCTCAAGTCCGGATCTGCCCACAAGACGCCTTTGTCTTTTTTGAATTCGTCTATGTACTCAAGCACGTTTTCTCTGCCGGGGTTCACTAGTTCAAGAATAATTGTTCTGACATAGTCTTTAAGTTTCTCGCTATTCTTGTTTTTTTTGTATTCGTCGCGCGCCTCTTGTAAATGGTCAATGTATCCTTTCTTGTCATACAGCCTTTTGAATTTGCTTTTGTCAAAATCGTCCAGCGTGTAATCATAAAACAGATTGTTTACGCTCTCCGAATTTGTAAACGTGATGCTCATCTTTTCGCCTTTGAACTCATATTTCGGATCTCTGTAGTCCCGCTGCTCACTGTCTACATCGAGAGGATTGTCCAGATCCGGATCGGCGGTTGGTTTCCAACCGCGCGAGGCGTCACCTTTTATCACCCCAACATACTCGTCCGCGACTTTGTCGTTACAAGCAACGAGAATCGCGCATACAAGCACCACCAACAAAATTGCAACCAAAATTCGTCTTGTTTTCATAATGTACCCCTCAATTATTTATTTTAAGCAAATTTTTGCTCAATCTCAACGTTTATTTGAGCGCATCTGTTTCCATATTAGTCTCTTTTTATCGCTTCAATATCTTGCTCAAATCCGCAAGCCGCCTGCCCTCATCGTCGCACGCAATCATCAGATAGTATTTCCCGTTCCTTTTCACTATCGCGACGTCTTTGGTTATTTCTATATCGAAATCTCCACTCGTCACGCTCTCCTGTTCATTTATCAGCGCAAGCACGCTCGGCGAGAGCAACAATGACGGATTGGGGATTTCTACAAGTTCGGTTTTTGCTCTGCATTTTATGCAAATATGATATTTCACGATTGCTGTGTTCGGGACTTTCACAGGACTCCATTCGTGCGCCTCTGTATTTATATAATCACAATAATTGCAACTCACGCTGTGTCCTCTTCTCACGCCGTTGCTCGTATATGTGCAAGTGTATAGGCTGTCGTGACCGTGAGCGTCAACCGCTTTCTTTGCATTGAGCCTACCGCCCGAAACACACAAGTTAGATAGCGCAGGAACTGCATCAACGTTTTGCATAATCCTCGCTTTCAATTGTGCCGCTGTAAGATTCGGCTCCATCGACAACAATAATGCCGCTACGCCGGTGACAAAAGGTGCCGCCATAGACGTGCCTGACCACGATCCATAATCAGAATTTGAGGCGGCGCTTGTTGTGTATATGCTAACGCCTGGTGCAAACAAATCCACTGTTGTTATTCCATAATTGGATATACTTGCTATGTTATCATTGCTATCTGTGGCACCCACGACTAAAACATTTTGAAGATCTAACGATTGCGGGTACACTTTTTTTACATCGTTGTTTGTTCCCGGAATAGATTTGCCCTGTTCATCCTTTCCATTGCCAGCAGCAACAACTATTAATCCTGTATAACTTGCGATTGCATCAGTTAATTCTTGTATTTCTGTTTCCGTTATTTCCCAATCATAAAAACCCCCACTAAAGTTTAATAGTTTTATATCATTTGTTCTCGCGTATTCAATAGCTTTAATCACCAATTGTGGGGATTCGTTGTTTGCGCCAATACACGCTTTCAATGAAAGTATGTTAACATTCCAGCAAACACCGCTAATGCCAATTCCGTTATTACCAACTGCACCAATTATTCCTGCGGTCTTTGTTCCATGGTTGACGGTATCTAGGTTTGCATTTTGATTCTCGCTTGCGTAGCCACCGACAGTAACATTGTTGAACAAATCCTCGTGCGTGTTTCTTATACCTGAATCTATTAGTCCCACGGTAACACTTGAAGAACCTGTGGTTATACTCCACGCACCGTAAGCATCAATTTTGCTTAACGCCCATTGTTGTGATAGGTTCGTGTCGTTCGGCACATCAAACCATGATCCTCCTTTCAGAATCGGATCCGCATACAGAACATCTTTTCTTTTCATGAGATTATTGATGTTTTTTACGACATTTTCACGTGTCGTTTCTTTTAATGTCAAAACAAATTTTCTCCTAAATGTCTTTGGATTAACATGCGTATTATTATTTTTATCGTACTTCTCTCCTTTACTTTCTTGTCGCCTTAAACTTGCCGTTTGGCATTTTGTTGTCTCCTCGACATCACAAAATACATCTTCGCTGAAATCTGATAAAACATAGTCGTAAAACAAATTGTTCAAAGATTCACTGTTTGTCAGTGTCACATTTATTTCTTGATAATCGTATTGATATTTCTCTTCGCTATAATCGCGTTCACTTTCCTTAATATCATAGGGATTGTTCGGATCGGGATCCGCTGTCGGCTTTTTTTCGGCAATCGGAAATTCCGTCTCTTCTGTGGACGGTTCCTGTTGCCCTTGATTGTTTTCATTCGGCGTTTCAATTTGCGGCGTATTTTCGTTGCAAGCAACGAAAACTGCGCATACAATCACCACCAACAAAATTGCAACTAAAATTCGTCTTGTCTTCATAATTGTCTCCTCAATTTCCATTTGTGAGAACCATTGTTTGATTGGACTCTTTATATATACAAACGAGCACGTCGTTTTATTTGAACAAACAAAAAACAGTTCCTAAAGAGAAACCGTTTTTTCGAATCATTCGATCGGAACGAGGACTTCCTCGTGCTTGACAAAGGTGCTTAAATGCGTGAAGCCTATCTCTTTCAACATCTTGCACGCCTCGTCGAAGTTTTTGCAAATATCGCCGCGATGCGCGTCCGAGCCGTAACTTATCTTGCGACCGCCGAGTTCAAAGTACCTTTCGATAATATCTCGTTGCGGCGCCATCTCGTGATGGAAGTTGACCTCGAGCGCTTTGCCCCTTGCGATTATGCCGTTGAGGATGGCGTCGATCTCTTTTGGAAAATCCTTGTATCTCAACAACTTATCGCGATAGGGCGCGCCGTGTGCGATGTAGCCGATGTGCGCAACCGTGTCGTATCGATAGGGTGCGTCGAGGCTTTCCAAAATGGTTTCGAGATATCTTCTGTACACTCTCTTTTTGGTTTTGAAAAGGAAGGCGAGTTTGAAGTACACGTCGTAGCCGTCCACACAATGCACCGAATTTATCACTATGTCGAACGGATATTTTTCGATGGCTTTTTTGTACGCTTCCTTTGCCGCTTGGCTCGGATCGTAACTTGCCTCAATGCCGAAACATAGGTTTAACGTATTGTTTTTGTCTGCGTCAAGTGCCGATTTTGCTATTTTCCAATTTTCGTAATACTTTTCCAAATTGAGATTGGGCCACCTTACGGGCGCGCGATTTTTGCCGTATTCGAAGTCGTAATCGAGATGTTCGGTGGTTGCCAAATAACAAAGACCTTGCGCCTTTGCTATTTCCACGACTTGCGAAAGCGGCACCTTTCCGTCGTGCGAATTGTTGGTATGGACGTGGGTGTCACATTTCATAATTTCATTCCAAAACCGCTTTGATACGTCTTACGCCTGCCGAAGAAGATTGCTCTTTGACAATGCGGAATTTGCCGAGTTCGCCCGTGCGTTTTGCGTGAGGACCGCCGCAAATTTCTTTGGATATACCGATTGTATACACCTTTACGACGTCGCCGTAGCGGTTGTCGAACACGCCGATTGCGCCTGCTTTCTTTGCTTCCTCGACGGACATCTCCTCGAGTTTGACTTCGCTGTCCTTTGCGATTTCGTCGTTGACGACCTTTTCGATCTCGGCGATTTCTTCTTGCGTCAACGGGCGCGGAAAGTTGAAGTCGAAACGCAATCTTTCGGACGTGATATTGCTGCCCTTTTGTTGAATGGAATTGTCGTGAAGCACGATTTTGAGCGCGGCGTTGAGAAGGTGCGTTGCGCTGTGCAATCTTGCGGTGAGTTCGCCGCCGTCGGCAAGTCCGCCCTTAAACTTTTGTTCCGCGCCGGCTTTGGAGAGTGCCTGATGGTCTGCAAACGCCTTGTCGTAGCCGTCTTTGTCGAGAGCGTAGCCCTTTTCTTTTGCGAGTTCCGCCGTCATTTCGATGGGGAATCCGTACGTGTCGTAAAGTCTGAACGCGGTCTTGCCCGGGAACACCGTCATATTTTGGGGAAGGTGCGCCACGATTTTGTCAAACTCTTTCAAGCCTTGTTCTATGGTCTTTGCAAACTTGTCTTTTTCCGCTTCGAGTTCGCTCACGATTCTGCCCTCGTTCTCCTTGATATAGGGGTAGGCTTCCTCGTATTTTGCGACGTAGAGTTTTGCAAGTTCGACAAGCGCGCTGTCGTCGATGCCGAGCGTTCTGCAATATCTCATCGCTCTGCGGATAAGGCGGCGCAAAACGTAGCCTTGGTCGACGTTTGAGGGCGACACGCCTTTGGGATCGCCCAAAAGGAAGGTTGCCGTGCGCGTATGGTCGGCGACTATGCGCATTGCGACGGTCATCGTTTCGTCCTCGCCGTAGGTCTTGCCCGAAAGTTCTTCGAGTTTCTCGATTGCAAACGCAAAGAGGTCGGTTTCGTACACGGATTTGTAGCCGTTGAGAATGCAAAGCATTCTTTCAAGCCCCATACCCTCGTCGACGTTCTTTTGTTTGAGGGGCGAGAAAGTGCCGTCGGCGTTCTTGAAATATTGCATAAACACGTCGTTGCCGATTTCGACATACTTGCCGCAATCGCACGCGGGCGAGCAATCGTCCGAGCATTTGGGTTTGCCGGTGTCTATAAACATCTCGGTGTCGGGACCGCAAGGACCGGTTATGCCGGCAGGTCCCCACCAGTTGTGCTTTTTATTGCAGTAGAAGATGTGGTCTTCGGGAATGCCTTGCGCTTTCCAGTACGACGCGCTTTCCTCGTCGCGAGGGCAATCCTCGTCGCCGGCAAACACCGTAACCGCAAACTTGTCCTTGTCGAATTCGAGTTGATTGAGAAGGAAATCGTAAGAGCAAGCAATCGCATACTCTTTGAAATAGTCGCCAAGCGACCATCTGCCGAGCATCTCGAAGAACGTGCAGTGGGTTGCGTCGCCCACTTCGTCTATATCGCCCGTGCGCACGCACACCTGAACGTCCGTCAAACGATTGCCTGCAGGGTGCTTTTCGCCCAAAAGATACGGCACGAGAGGGTGCATACCGGCAGTCGTGAACAGCACGGTCGGGTCGTTTTCGGGAATGAGGGACGCAGAACCGATTACGGCGTGTCCCTTTGACTTGTAGTAGTCGAGATAAAGTTTGCGAAGTTCGCTTGAATTGAGTTGTTTCATATATACCTCTGATGGTGAATATTTCGTTTTGTTTTTTGCGGTTTTGTCGCATATGTTTGCGGTTTTGCCGCATATTTTTGCGCTTTTTCGGCGTTTTTGTTGCCGATACTTAGTTGTTTTTTTCGGTCGCTTTTCAATCGAAAAAGACCGTCATCTTTGCACCGCTATGCCCTCTTTTTCGAGTTCGGCAAAGAATTCGTCGGGAAGCGTCTTTTCCTTTATCGCTCTCGTAAACGCAAGCGTGGTTTTGCCGTTGGTGGTGATTGCGCCGAGGTTTTGCGTGTTGTTTTTGGACACGTTCATATTGAGCGCGTATCTGTCAACGCCCATGCTTTCGGGGGATACGACGTTGCCGAGGTTGCTGAATATGATGGTTTGGCGCGAGCGCATAAACACTCTGCCCAGTCGCAATATCGCGGTTTTGAGAAACAGCGGCACGATTTTCAAAATCCAGTTCTTTTGCGCTTTCACAGTCGTTGAGATAAAAGCGTCGAGTTTGTCCTTTGCGGTTTGGATTTTGAGTTGTCTTTGCGTTTCCTTTGCGCACGCCTCTATGCTCTTGAACTCGGACGGCGCGAGAATGATTCTTACAAACGTCACGAAGTTTCGCATGGTTTTTGACGGATAGAGCGCGCGAAGGTTGACGGGAATCATCACGGCAATCGGCACTTTGTTTGCGCAGGTTTTCTCAATCGAGTACGCAAGCACGCCTGCGACGTACGCCGTGAACGACACGCCTATTTCCTTTGCTCGTTTAAGCACGTCTTTCGACTCGGCAACGCCCTCGCTCACTTCGTAGCCGTCCTTAGACAGCGTGCCTTTTATGCGATGCGGCACTTTGCCTGCAAGCGCTTTGAGATTCATTTGCCCGAAGGAAATGGGCTTGTAATTCTTTTCGAATCCGTCCTCCGTTTCTTCCGAGACGGGTTCGCTTTGCCAGTCAATAACGCCGTCGTCCTCAACCGTAAATCCGCACACTTCGCGGTATCTTTTCACAATGCTCTTCAAAAACGCGAGCGCGCCGTTTCCGTCCGCAAGCGCGTGAAAGATTTCGAGAATGATTTTGTTCCCTGCCGCCGACACCCTAAACCAGTATCCGTTTGTTTCGTCGGGATCGATGGGCTTTAGAAGCGCGCCTTCGTCAAACACTTTGCACGGCGCGTCGTTATGTTCGAAAAAGTGCCAAGCGTATCCCTTTTTGAGCCGAACGCTGTACGCCTCGAATCTCGGCAACACTTCGTTGAGGGCGATTTGCAATTTCTCTGTGTCAACGTCCTCTTGCATCAAAGCGGAAATTCTGAAAAGGCTCTGCGCCTTCCTTGTGGACATAATGGGATAAAACTTCGCAGAATGGTCGAGTTGAAAGCGCAATTTTTTGCACTTTTTCCCACTATTTTTGGCTGTGTTTTTGTTTTTGTCCGACAACCGTTGTCACCGCCTTGCTCTAAAATAATGCATATATTTTATTCTTTTTTAATATTATTGTCAATGAAATGTGCCACGCACGAAAGGGGTAATATGGATTTTTCAAAAACATCGAACCAAAAGACAATAGACCAAGCCGCAAAAACGGCGCAAAAGACAAGTCACAAAGTCGAACTCGACCACCTGCGCGCAATGAGCGTGACGGGGGTTGAGGACGTGCCGACTTTCACCGACAAAAGCATTGTGATTCGTCTAAAAGACGAAACTCTCACGGTGAGCGGACAGAATCTGAGCGTAAAGAACCTTGACGTCACGGAGGGCAAACTGCAAATCGAGGGTCGGGTCAACGCCCTCAAATACTCGTCTTCGAGTGCGCCGACGTCGTTTGCCAAACGCATTTTCAAATGACGTCTTTGTATCTCGGCGCAAACGCCAAAGCGCAAGCGATTTGCTTTGCGCTTTGCCTTGCGGCAGGAGTCGTAGCAGGCGTTTTTGCGTTGCTTTATTTCAAAAAAGGCGGCTTTTTCGAGAGAGTTCTCGTGGATTTTTTCGCAACGTGCGCAATCTTTGTCGGATTTATACTTTGCGTGGAATTTTTTATGCAGGGATGCCCCTCGCTGTACGGCATTGCGGCTTATGCGCTCGGCGCGTGCGTTTTGCCGCTTATCCGCTCGAAAATCGTCAAAAGAAAAAGAAAAAATCGAAGCGAATAGTGCCGAATTATGTCTTGTTTTGTATGCCGACTTTCTTTTTGCGCGACTTGTGCTAACATAAGTCGAGGAGGCGGCTATGAGCAACGTAAAACACAAAAACTGCGCACTGAGAGAACTCGCGAAAAGTGCGAAATCGAGGCTTTGCGACAACAAATACGACAGCGAAAAGAGCGTGCCGCAAGGCGCGACGCCCGAACAAAAGGCGATTTTTTTGAAACTGTGTCAAATGCAAAAAGAGGGCGAAACCGTCGTCAATCCCGTTGCGTGCTTTGCCGACCAAGAGAAGATGAAAACCCTATCTCACGAGGAAAGGCAACGCTACATACTCACCGTCTGCGCCGATTATGTCAGTATGAAACGTCTTATCGAAAACAAAGTGCGAAAAACAGGCTGATTTTTTCGTTTTTTATAAAAAAATAGCCTTGCTTATTTCGGCACATTGCAGGGTTTATCCGCCAAAACAATATGATAAAGTGCGCTTTGTGCAGAAAATCGGCGATTTTTGACGTTCTCGCGCGCGTTTTCGCTCGAAATTTGTGCAAATTTTTGCCTTTCTATCATTGACTTTATCTTGCGAAAATAATATAATATCGCATAGGATAGTTTTTAAGGAGATGAACTATGTATACAAGATGTCCCAGTTGCAGAGCCGAGATCAGTTTCGAGCCGCCTGCGAATATGGAATCGCTTCCCGACGGCTATAAGCATCGTATCAAATGCCCCAGTTGCGGAGTGACCATCGGCGTAAAAATCAACAAAATAGACACAACTCCCGCCACGCTCGTTCAACAAGCGCCGGCATATACTCAACCTCAAACGAACTTCGAACCCGTTTACGCAAACGAGGAAGCCGCCGCAGTGCCTCAAACCAAAGTCAAGGCAAAACGCAGCGGCATAGGAAGAAACATTACGATGATGATTATGTCCCTTCTCTTCGTCGCGTTGTCGGTTGTGGGCTACCTTGTCAATGCGGGTACAATCCAAAACGACTTGTTCGGAATCCGCTATCTCGACGGCATTTCCTGCTGGAATACGATGATTCAGGACTTCGCCACATTCAAAACGTATTTCGACAATCCGGTCAAGGGTGTCTTGACGATTTTGCCTATGATCGTGTTTACGCTTGCAGGCATCAACTTCATCGTCGCACTCGTTTCCGCTTGCGGAAAGAAGTACGGCAGAGCGTACAACCTCATCATGAGCCTCATTTTGGCGGCAGGCGCAATCGTGTTGATGTTCCGTCCCTTCCTTGCGGATTTGGTTGCGGACAAAACCCTTTACGAAGGCAGCATCCTCACATTCTTCCTCAATACGATTGAAGGACAACAATATATGTTCTTCGTATCGGCAGGGCTCGGCTTGCTGCAACTTATCTTCGGTCTTTGCTTCTGCAAGTCCTTGAAGAGAAAGGACAAAAAAGCCAAATAATCGAGAACACACAAACGCAAAATCCATCGGCAGCAACCGATGGATTTTTTTTGTTTTATATGATTTTGTTATCCTCTACTCTTGTGTTGTAAGAATATAAAATATTATTGATTGGAGTTGATAAATGAGGATGGGAAATTGTGTCGAGCGCAGTTTTGGTAATTGGTAAAATGCGATATTTGAGCGTCAGACAAGAAAGCGCACCTCGAACAGCAACCCTAATTTACAAAGCGTAAATGAGTTGATGGACGAGGTGCGCTGACAAAGTATCACGCCAAATAGCGCATTTTAAGCGGTGCGCTGACCGAGAGCATCCTCAATAACATACAAAATATTCACCTCCTCGCCCGTGCGCGCGTCAACATATATATAGTATGTGCCGTTTTGATGACACTCGAACTCGTAGGCGAGAACTTCGGACGTTTCGCGAAGGGGAATGAGGGCGAGCCTGCCGTCACGGACGGACGGCAAGGACACGACTTGAGTTGCCGCTTCGAGAGTAATCGAGGGTTGGTCGAGGTTGCGCGTGCAATGGTTGAAAGCGTAGTGCGTGGAATCGAAGCCGATGACGGTGTTGTCGGATTCGCGGACTTTGACTTTGACAAGGTCGGGATAAAGGACGATGTCGTTTTGCATAGGCGCAAGATTTATGACGCACTCGCCGTCAGACGAGGACGACCATACGACCGCCATATTATCGAATCCCGCCGCCTTTGCAAATTCGAGGGCGCGTTGTTGACAAGTTTCGCTTGCCTCGACGATAGCCGCGCTTTGCAAATCCGCTCTTGCGTTAAATGATATGAGCATACCGCCCTTTCGCGCGATTTGAACGTATGCGGATTCGCCGTTTATTCGGACGGTGTAATCGAACGTCTTTATGTCGCCGTCCGCTTCGCCTGCAAACTCAACGTCGGTGGGATTGAGAGTTGCAAGTTTTGCTTTTACGATTGCCGCTCCCTGCTCTTTTGTTATTTCGTCACCGACAAGGCCTTTCGCTTCCCTGTTTTCCAAAGCGGACGAAAACGGTCCGTCGTAAATCATCTCGGGGTACTCGAAACTCGGCTCGGTGAAGGACGAAAAGGATTGCACGAACACGTCGAGCGCGCCCTCGTCCGTAAGTTCGAGATTTGCGTCGTCGAGATTAGTTTGCACGCTTTCAAGCGACTTTTGATAGACGTCGGCAATTTCGCCCATTTTGAAAAGGAGTTGTCTGTCTTCGCCGCTCAATTCCTTGCCGTTTGCAAGCCCCATCGCGAGCGTATGCGAATAGTCGCCGAGTTGGTTGACAAACTTTTGCGCTTTGAGTACGCCGTCGTCGTCGGACTTAAAGGTTGCGAGATTGCTGCTTGCAAGTTCCGCGGCGTTGTACACTTCGTAAAGAAGGGACTGCTGCATCTTCTTGGAGTTGGACACGCTGATTTTTCGCAAATTTATGCCCAAATCGCTTGCGCCGTCAAGCAGGTCGAAATAGGCGCGTTGGTATATGGCGTCCATTTGGCGTTGGTACGCTTCGTGCGTGTTCACGCTCGTTTGGGCGTAGTACAGCGCGACGGAAAGCCCCACGACAGCGCAGGAAAACAGCCCGAGTACCGTGCCGAGAACGGCGGTTTTCACAACTTTGGAAGTCGGTTTTTTCTTTTTGTCCGCTTGCTTTGTTTCTTGATTTTTATCGTTGTTTTTCATATTATTCCTCCTTAACAAAAGGCGTGATTGCCTATCGAGAGTTTGATTGTGCGCGAGAGCATCCACTTGCTCGTAGCGGTGCGCGGATTGTAATAGAACAAGCACCCGTAGGTCGGATCCCAACCGTTGAGAGCGTCCTTTGCGGCGTTGTATGCGGATTGATTGGGCGTAAGGTTGATTTGTCCGTCGCTCACGCAATCGAATGCGCCCGACTGATACACGACCCCCGCCACGCTGTTTGGGAAAGACGACGAACGCACTCTGTTGAGCACGACCGCCGCAACTGCAACCTGCCCCGTGTACGGTTCGCCTCTTGCCTCACCATACACCACTCTCGCAAGCAAATTGAGGTCGGTCGAGGACGTCGTTGACGACGAGGACGTCGAACTCGAAAGGCTTATGCCCAGAGCCTGCGCCGTGCGAGTGCCTATAACGCCGTCGGCGGTAAGCCCGTTGTTTTTTTGGAATGCGATGACGGCGGCTTTCGTCTTTGCGCCGAATATGCCGTCCGCCGTGCCTTTGAGATAGCCCCAGCGTATGAGTTTTTGCTGAACGGTTTTGACCAAATCCCCTTGCGAGCCTTGCTTCAAGGTTGCCGCCTCCGCAACGCTCGGCGTTTGCACGAGGGCAAACGAGAGTATCGTCGCGACGGATAACGACAAAACGAGGGCAAAAATCAAACACTTTTTGGCGTCTAATTTACGATTCATATTTCACCTCTTTTGGAATAGTTTTTCTCGCATTGCAATTTTTATGCAAGTATAAAACGCGCAAAGAGGGGCAATACTCTCGCTATGAAAAAAGCAATCGTATCAATTTGTATCCTTTTGGTTTTGCTCTCGTGCGCGCTTTTGCTCTTTGCCTGCGACTACGAGCCGAGCAGACAAGAGATTGCAGAGCAATGCATCCGAATACATATAAGAGCCAATTCAAACAGCGAATCCGACCAAGCCGTAAAACTCAAAGTGCGCGACAAAGTGACAGAATATCTCACCTTAAAACTCGACGGTTGCAAGAGCAAAAACGAGGCGCGCGACACGCTTGAGAAAGAAATGGCAAATCTCGTCAAAATCGCAAATCAAACGCTTTACGACAACGATTTTGAATATAAAGCCTCGATTGCGTTCAAAAACGAGTATTTTCCCGACAGAAAATACGACGGCTACGACTTTCCCGAAGGCAACTACGACGCGCTTATAATCTATCTCGGCGAGGGCGTCGGCGACAACTGGTGGTGCGTTGCTTTTCCGCCTCTTTGCTTCGTCCCCGAAAGCGGCAACGGCGAGAAAATCGTGTACAAGTCGTGGGTGAAAGAATGGCTCGACAAACTGTTTTCAAACAAATAATCGGAGCCGCAAAACATCGAAAATAAAAGGAGAACCTTATGAAAATTTATAGAGAAATCGTACGCAACACCGCTATGGGCGCGCAATCAGTCGACAACATCATCGGCTATATCGACTGCGAAAAAATGAAAAACCTCGTGCTTTCGCAAAAAGAAACGATGGAAGAGTTTTATCAAAAAGCAAAATCCGAATTGAGCGAAAAGGAACTCGAAGACGCGCAAACCAACCCTATGCAACGTATGATGCTCAAAGCGGGCGTGAAGATGAACGCGGGCATAAACAGTTCGTGTTCGCACCTTGCGAGTATGCTTATCGACGGCTACAATATGGGCATCGAAAGCGTGCAAAAATGCATCAACGAACTCAACCGCGACGGCGTTGACGTTCCCGACCTTGCAAAAGACCTTATGAAAGTTTACGACAAAAACATAAAGGCGTTGCGGGCATATCTTTAATAGCGCACGCACGCACCTGCGTGCGGTTATATGCACGCAAAGCGTGCGAGAAATTGTGCCTACGGCACAGTGATATTGCCCGTTCGTGCAGTGATATTGCGGCGTTGCCGCAGTTGCGGAAGACTCAAATCATCCATATGTCATTCTGAGGGAAAGGAGTGACCGTGAGAATCAAGCGTAGCGAAATGCGGCTGTCGCCTTGATTCCTACGTCGCAACGATGTTGCTCCTCTGAATGACAAGCGGAAGAATCGATTTCAAATACTCCGCAACAGCGTGCTATGCACGCAAAGCGTGCGAGAAATTGTGCCTACGGCACAGTGATATTGCCCGTTCGTGCAGTGATATTGCGGCGTTGCCGCAGTTGCGGAATATTCAAAAAAACCGCCTCGTTTGAGGCGGTTTTATATGCTTTTAAAACACTTTACACTGTTTTACGTTCTTGCAAATATGACGTACTGATTTTCGACAATAGGCAACGCGCCGTAACCGATGCCCTTGATTCCCGATGCGATGTAGACGGGCAAAGGCATTCCGCCTTTTTCCTCGCTGTATGCTACAATCATATCGAGTTCCGCACGCGACTCGACGTACAAATCGAAACTTATGCCGCCCACCTTTATCACCGTCTTTTTGTAGACGTTGACGGCGGTGTTTGCAACCGGATTGTAGGTTTTTGCGATATGCGTGTCCTTTATATCCTCGTCGGTTTTGAGGAAGTAGGCGTAGTTGAGATATTCGTATATGCCGCCGCTTGCGCCCTCGTTGTCGGCTCTTGCGTCGCCCCAAGTCGTATCGACGACGTACCATTCCTTGATTCCGTCGTCGTTTGCGTCGATAAGCACCTTGTTCCAAGCGTGACCTATGCTTGCCAATACCTTTTTCGATGAAAGATCAAGGTCTTTTAGGTTTTGACTTGCATACCCCGTTATGCGTATGGCTTTTATGCCTTCCATTCCGCAAAGCAGAGCGAACGCTTTGGATTTGCCGTCGCAAACGGCGCGGTGGTCGTTGAACACGCCTTCGAGGTAAAAAGCGTTGTATTTGCTCGTATCGGAGGCTTGCGATTGCGCAACGGCGTAGTCGTAATCCACGACGTTTACAATCCAGTCGTAAATGACGGCGACTTTTTCGTAGTCGGACATATCGTCGGAAACGTACGTGGTGAGGACGTCGCGCGCTTCATCGTAAAGTTTTTTGAGCGCGATTCCGCTCTCGTCCTCCGCAAAAATCGGTTTTTGTCCACAAGACACGGCGCGGTAGAGGTCGTTTGAATTTGACACTTTCACGCTTTCGGTTTTCTTGTCAATAGGCAGTTTGTCGCGCTCTGAGGATTGCTCGGAATATCTCAAATATCCCACTATCTGCTCGCTTTTCGCCTTCGGCTCGAACGCCTCTGTCGGTATGCCGAACGTCGTTGAGTCCTTGAACGTCACCGAGCCTATCGAACCGCTTACGGCCGCGCTGTACGAAAAGTTGCCCGATTCGTCGCATCCCTCGTCAACCGCTACGGAACACTTGTCGGCGAACTTGTCGAGATCGCACCAGTCGTTCTTTTCAAGATACATTGTGTACTCAACGTCCTTTTTGTGCAAGGATATGACGTAGCCCATAAACGCGTTGAGGTCGTCTTGCGTGGAAATGTAACCGTCATAATAGTTGCCGAGCCAAAAGAAAGAGTTTTCGATGTTGTTCTTTATGTCCTTTGGCAAATCGTCATACTCGTAGTCGAGCGCATAGACGATGATTTGTCTGCTTTCGACGTTCTGCACCGTCGCTTTAATCACGTTTTTGCCGTATGAGAGAGATATATCCGCGCTGCGCTTGCTCTTTTCCACAACGCTCGTACCAGCCGAATTTGCAAGCGTCCACTCGCAAGCCGCGTTTCCGTTTGCGTTCCAAGGCGAAAGCGAAGTCGAAAAAGACTTAACTTTGTTTTGGTCGGCGGCTGTCTTGAAGTAGTATGTGTTTTGTCCGACGTTTAAGAGAGTGGAATCGGCGTTTATTTTCAATTCCTCTACAAGCGCGAATTTCTCGACAAAAGCAAGCGTAAGTTCCGCGCTCGTCGATAGTTTTCCGTCCGACAAAACGACTTTGACCTTGATTTCGCACTCGTCCGTCACGCTCGACGCGTCGAACGTGAACGTTGCGCTCGTTTCAGACTGTTTTGTGCCGTCAACGTACCAAGCGACGGATATGGTCTTGTCGTCGGGAATCAAATCGGCATTCCAACTCGCGCTCAACGTCACGTCTTGCGCGCCGTCCAAAAGGTTTTGCTGGACAACGCCGTCCACCACGGGGAGATTTGCGCTTATCGTCGGGTCGGTGAGAACATACTGCACCTCGACAGAGATTTTTGCCGACTCGACAGACTGATTGACAACGACGTAATACTCGAATTTTTTGCCCAAATCGGACTTTGAAAAAGTGCGCGAATACGTCTTGCCGTTCGCGCCCTCGACAATAGAGTCTTTGCCGTCTGCTATCTCGTGCCACTCGACGTCCGCCGAAGATACGCGCTTGTTGTGCCAGTTTACGCCAAGCCGCATAGTATCGCCGAGATATACGATATATTCGCCCTCGTTTTGTCCTTTTTCAAGACCGCTCGTCACGACGATATCGACGGCTTTTATCTCTTTTTGCGCATTGAAAAGTCCGCAAGCAACCAGACTTGTCGAAAGCAATATCGCAACGAGCGCCAACAGCGTGACTTTCAATATCTTTTTGTCCATAATTCCTCGGATTTGCCCTTTGAAGATTCGAATAAAATCTTCGGCGAGCACACTATACGCGCACGATACGCCGCGCGCAAAAGGCTGTTTTATGGTTATATTTTATTCTATACGTTCCTTATTGTCAATAACGCAGCGTTTGGCGTTGCGATTTGCAAAATATTGTGATACAATTCACTTTATGACAGACAACTCGATTTTTTCGCTCGATACACCCGTATCCAAACAGGAAGCGCTTGCGCTTCACCCTATGGCTCTCGCCTTTGTCGGCGACGCCGTACAGTCCCTTTACACTCGCACGAAAGTGACAATCGGTTCCACTCAAAAGACAGGCGCGCTTCATCACGAGGTCATAAAGGTGGTAAAGGCGGTGTCGCAAGCAGCCGAAGCCGAAAAACTGCTTCCGCTCTTTAACGAGGACGAGCAGGATATCTTCCGCAGGGCGAGAAATTGCAAAATTCAGACGAGCGCGAAACACGCCGAAATGAGCGAGTACAGGCGCGCAAGCGGATTCGAAGCGGTGCTCGGCTACCTTTACCTAACGGGCAACACAAAGCGCCTAAACGAATTTTTGAAGGCGTGCTTCGAGGATAATATTAAAGAATAAAAGCAGGACAAAGATATGTATATTTACGGACGAAACCCCGTCAGAGAAGCCTATCTCGCAGGCAAAACGGTGGACAAAATTTATGTGCAGAAAGGCGAATTCGACCCTATGCTCTCGCGCGTTCTCAAACTCGCGAAAGAGGCGCGCACGGTTGTGAGTTACGTTGACAAAAATATGCTCGACAAACTCGCAAACGGCGGCAACCACCAAGGCATAGTCGCGGCGGTCACCGACTTTTCCTACTGCGACGTCGAGGACATTTTGAACCTTGCAAAAGACAAGGGCGAGGACCTTCTTTTGGTCATACTCGACGGCATCACCGACCCCCACAACCTCGGCGCAATCATCAGAAGCGCGGAATGTTTCGGCGCACACGGAATCGTCATTCCCAAGCATAGAAGCGTGAGTGTAAACGACACCGTGGTCAAGGTCGCATGCGGCGCAACCGAGCATATGCTCATTGCAAAAGTCACCAACGTCAACGACGCGATAAGATGGCTCAAAGAGCAGAATGTGTGGGTTTATGCGACGGATTTTGACGGTAAAGCCCCCAAAGACGCAAATTTGACGGGAAACATCGCACTTGTGATAGGCAGCGAGGGCGAGGGCATTCACCGCCTCACAAAAGAACTTTGCGACGATACTCTCACCATTCCGCAGTACGGAAAAGTCAACTCGCTCAACGCTTCGGTTGCGGCAGGCGTAGTGCTTTACGAAACCATAAGACAAAGACGTTAGCTTTTGTTTAAATTGCACTTATTCGCAGACGGAACACGAGTCGCAAGGCGGCGAGCCTATGAGCGCCGAACTTGACGAACAGTACAAGCGACTGCGCCGTTTGGGTGCGAAGCTAGCGCACAAAGCGCAGTGGCATAATGAGAGAAATGTCCCTATCTATGTGAGTGCCGACTTCCCCTCTTGCGAACGATGTGCAATCTTGCAGAGAAATGACGTTCGTTTGAGCAATAGGGGAAAGCCCGAAGGGAAGGGGTGATGTGTGATTTAAAGTACACGACGCTACATTCTTGTAGAGGAAGAATCCCCCCCCTATGCAGTGAAGGATTGTATTTGAGTGCATAACAACACCAGTAGAATAAGATTAGAGAAAACGTATGGATAAAGAGCAAGAATTACAACTCATAAAAAAGGCGCAACAAGGCGATTTGGAAGCGGAAAATTCCGTCGCTTTGGCATACCTGAATCTTGCAAAATCCATTGCTCGCTCCTTCGGCGTTGCCGGCGCATACGACGTTGACGATTTGTCGAGTTTCGGCATGCTCGCCCTGATACGCGCAATCCACACCTACGACCAAAACGGCGGAGCAAGTTTCAAAACCTACGCCTCGCGCTGCATACGAAACGCAATCGTGGACGCAGTCCGAAAATCCGAAGCGGCAAACTGTGAAGTCACCCTCGATTCGAGCGAATTGAGAAGCGAATTGCAAGAGGCAAACCCCGAAAGCATATTTATCGAAAACGAGACGTCGACTTTGCTTTTCGACGCGATTTCCTCCTTGCTCACGCCCACCGAACTCGACGTTTTGAAACTGCATCTTGAATGTATGAGTTACGCCGAAATTGCCAACGAGTTGGGTCTCGAACGCAAAAAAGTGGACAATACCATTTATTCCGCAAAGAAAAAAATCCGCAAACTCCTTGACAACAATATTCGATGACATAATTTGCATTTATCAAACAAAAAAGCACGGCTTGCATTGCAAACCGCGCTTTTTGTTTGTCATTTCGAATCAAGCGATTTTGTTTGTCACTTGTTGCTGTCGTTAACTTGCGTGAAGTTGATGACACCGTTGAGTCCTATGACCGCTTCGTCTTCGTCTGCGTCATAGACTGCTTTGCCGGTGAGGTCTGCCGTTCCCTTGTAGGTTACGTTCATTGCGGTTACGGTTGCTTCGACGTTGCCGCTGAGAGCAAATTCACCTGCGTTGTCTTGGCTGTTTGCATAGACGTTGATGGTTGCGACAAAGTTTACGCCGACGTTGCCGACAACCGGTATGCCGTTGACGCTTGCGTCGCCTTGTGCGGTTACGACTGCGCCGTATTTGCCGTCTGCGAGTTTGCCGATTTCAACGGAAAGGTTTGCGTTTGCGCCCGCGACTTCACTTACGCCTGCGCCTGCGCCCATCTCGATCTTGACGGTGCCTTGTGCGGTTGCGTATGCTTTGACGTTTGCAAATGCGTTTGCCGCATCGGTTTCGCCTGCGTTTGCGCCGAGCGTGAATACCATTGCGTCTTTTGCCTTGTCAAAGTCCGCACTGCCGCCGAATGCAGCAACTTGGGTTTCTTTGCCGTCTGCGCCTACCCACATAACTTTTGCGTCAAAGGTGTAGTTGGTTTTGCCTTCGATTTCTGCGCCTTCGGAAAGTTTGACGTAGAGTGCGAGAGAACGAGTGGATTGTTCGCCGCTTTCTTCGTCAACGTAAGTGATGGTGATTGCGTACTTTTCGGTGTATTCCGCATCGTCGGAATCGACTTTTTCGACCTTTACGCCGTTTTCGCCGAGAACGTCGTCCACTTTGTCAACCAATGTTTGAATCATAGGTTTGACAGTCTTTGCGATGCCGGTTGCAACCATTTCCGAGCCGTATGTGAGTTGATTGTTGTCACCGACCGTGAGGTTTACGCCTGCTTTGAAGTTGACGTCTGCGTCATCCTCTGCCGCAACGGACGCACTGCTTGCGGCGTTTGAAGCCAACACAGCCACCGTCGTGCCGAGAACTTCAGTGTTGGAAACTTTTGCGTCTTGGTCGTTGTCTTTGTCGTTGCACGCTACAAACGCAACGAGTGAAAGAGAAACTACAAGTACGAGTGCCAAAACCGATACTAATGTTTTTTTCATAATAACTTCTCCTTGATATATGTTTCAAATGTCGGGCAATCCTTGATTGCGATGATATAATACGACTGTCAATTAAAAATGAACTAAACGGAACATAAAGATTGTCTTAATTAAGCAAAAATCATCGCCGAGGCAACGGCAACACGCAAGTGTGCGTATTGCCGAGAGCCTTGCTTGATTTATTGCTTTTCTAACCGCGCAGAGAATTTGCGCTATCCGTTCAAACACGGATAAAGACTCAAACCGCAGTTTCGCCAAATTATCTGCTTGGTGGCGTGCCTGACGGCACGCTGTTTCTTTTTTTTCATCGCCGAGGCAACGGCAACACGCAAGTGTGCGTATTGCCGAGAGCCTTGCTT
>CAVKTQ010000022.1:0-3322 GCA_963659105.1 Firmicutes bacterium CAG:238
GCGATAGGTTGTTTGCTCTTGCAATCTTTCCTCTGTTTCTTTGAGGGTTTGAAGCGCGAGCGGGTTGACGTCGCCGAGTCGGTTTATGGACTTTTTGAGGTCGGATATGACCGTCAGCGCACCGTACGCCTTAAATTCGGGGTCTTTGAACTCAACCGCGCTTGCGTACGTCAAATCGTATTCTTCGAGGATATGTTGTTGTTGCGTGCGCATTTCGATGTCCACGTTTTCGAGCATATTCTCATCGCGCACTTTCTTTTCGTTGACCGCCATTCTCTCGTCGGTAATACGAGTTTTTTCTTGGTCGAGGGATACGATTTCGTCGGATATGGTGCGCTTTCTCGTGCTTAGATCCGCGATTTGCGATTCGAGAGCGGCGATTCGAGCCTCATCTTCTTTGGAGAACGTAGTCTTCTCGGGCGCATTTGTGATGTTGTCAAGATTTTGTTGTTCGAGTTTCAAAGCCGCAATAACGTCGAGTTTCTCGTCTTCGAGGGTTTCTCTTTCGCGTCTATAGCGGAACAAATCCTGATCGCAAGCGTCCAAAATGCTCTTGTGACCTGCAAGTTTAACTCGAATTTCAGTCACTTGCTCTGCCATCACTTCTCTTTCGCTCTTTTGCTCGCTGCTGACGTTCTTTGAACTTTCAAGCATAGAAGTATATTCTTCTTTCTTTTCGGCAACGACCTTTTCGAGTTCGTCGATAGAACTGATTTTTTCGTCGAGTTCCTTGATTCTCGCCTTTACGACTTCGTATTCTTCGGCGTTTTTGGAAATTTCCTCTTGCAAGGATTGCGTAACTTCGTAGGCTTGTTTGGACTTGTCCTCGTTGAGACCGTTTTCGATGCGAAGTTCGCTTATCTCTTGATTGAGTTGCTCGATTCTATCCGACAAATCTTTGAGTTCCTGCTCGCGTTCGGCGCGTTGATTGTTGAGAAGCGCGATATTGTTCTTGATTTTTTCGAGATTCACTTGCGCTTGTTCGATTTTCTTTTCCTGAGCGAGTAAACCTTGCGTTTGCGACCTTCTCGAACCGCCCGTAATTTCGCCGCCGCGCGAGAAGATTTCGCCGTCGAGCGTCACGATTTTTATGGATTGATTATATTTTTTGAAGATTCGGATTGCGTTGTCGATGTTGTTTACGACCACCGTACCGCCCAAAAGCGTTTGCACGAATCCGTCGAATTTCTTGTCGTACTTGATGAGGTCGCTCGCTAGTCCGTAGCAACCCGGTTCGTTGAGTACGCCCCTGTTTTCGCTCGTAAGCGGACGAGGACGGCAAGAGGTCAAAGGTCTGAACGTAACGCGTCCGTAACCTTTTTGTTTCAAGTAGTTGATGAGGTCGCTTGCGTCGCGCTCGGTTTCAACAAGCACGTTTTGCATCGCACCGCCCAAAGCGTATTCGATTGCCGCCTCGAAGTCGCTAGGAACGGTGATGACTTCCGCCAAAACGCCCCATATTTTCGAGCCTATCACGGGGTCGTGCTTGCTGTCTTGCATAAGGCGTTTGACGGCGTCCTGATAACCCGAATATTCGTTCTTTATGGACGTCAAAAGGTTGAGATTGCCTTGCGCAAGACCGAGTTTGGAGTTGAGGGTGACGATGTCCTCTGCGTAACTTTGAATCGCCTCTTGATTTTCGAGTTTGGTGGACAAAGCCTCGTTGTACTCGCTCATAAGCGCGCGCATACGTTCCTTCGTGGACTTGACTTTTCCGTCGTAAATGGCAAGGTTGGTAAGTTCCTCGTCAAGACGTGCCTTTTGCTGATTTACAAGCGACAAAAGCGTCTTTGCTCTCTCGTCGTTTATGCCCTTTTCGGCAATGAATCCCGAAAGGTTGGATTTGAGCGCGCCCAAATCTTCGATTGCTTTGACGTAGTCGATGTTGCGCGCTTCGAGGTCTGTTTCCGCGCCTGCGAGCGATTTTGAAAGCGAAGCGTACTTTTGTTGCAAAGCCTCCGATTCTCTGCTCGTTTGAAGGTATATCTCGAACTCGGCTTCTTTCTTTTCTTCCGCCTTTTGAATGAGTTGACCCGACACGGTGAGTTGACCGTCTATGGACTGCAATTCGCTGTTAAGACGTGCGATTTCGCCTTGAATATGCTTGATTTTCTCTTGCAAAATGCCTGCCGCGCCTTCGAGTTTCGCCGCGTCCACTTTGAGCGCGAGAAGTTCGCTGTTGCTCTCGTCGTAGAGGCGGTCGATGCCTGCGGATTCCCGTATGCAATCGTCGTATTTCTTTATGCACTCGTTGAGTTGCATTTCCTTGACTTTAAGGTCTTTTTCGCTCGCCGCCAAACGGTCGTAAATCTTCTGCTTTATGCTCTGGTTGTTCTCGTAATTGTAGATGTAAAGATTGACTTCGTTCTTTTTTAGGTCGTCTTTGAGAGCAAAGTATTTTTCGGCGGTTTCGGCTTGCTTTTTGAGCGGATTTATCTGCTTTTGGATTTCGTCGATAACCTGATTTGCCGTTTCGAGATTGACGGCGGTTTTTTCGAGTTTTCTCTCGGCTTCCGTGCGTTGCGCACGGAATTTGGAAATGCCTGCCGCTTCTTCGAAAATCTGACGGCGGTCGCCCGGTTTTGCGGACATAATTTCCGAAACTCTGCCCTGACCTATGATCGAATAACCTTCCTTGCCGATACCTGTGTCGTGGAAAAGCGAGATAATGTCGCGCATACGCACGCGGTTGTGGTTTATGTAGTACTCGCTCAAACCGCTGCGATCGAGTTTTCTCGTGATAACCACTTCTTCAAACGGCATAGTCGGGAAGATATGCTGATCGGAGTTGTTGAAAACGAGGGAAACTTCGCAATAGGACATACTTTTGCGCTTTTCCGTGCCGGCAAATATGACGTCTTGCATATTTTTGCCGCGCAGAGATTTTGCGCTCTGTTCGCCCAAAGTCCAACGGATAGCGTCGGCAACGTTCGACTTACCGCATCCGTTCGGACCGATAATCGCCGTTACGCCCTCTTGAAAAGGGATTTCGATTTTATCCGCAAAAGACTTGAAGCCTCTCGCCTCGATTTTGACGAAATTTAACAAAATCGTATACCTAACCTTATTTTAATACTTATATATAGTAACATAAGGAAGCGGCTTTTTCAAGCGGTTTTTCTTATGTTTCACACAAGTTTCACACCGTCCGTGAAACATCGAACTCAAATTTTCGAATTTTTTATATTTTAAGAGATTAGAATATCGAAAAAGTCACAAACAGCGTTTGTGACTTTTTGTGAAACATTTTTGTTTTTTCGCCTCTTATTTTTGAAAACACGGCGTTTTACTTTAATTTCGAAGTGAATTTTTAACAATTTAC
>CAVKTQ010000022.1:3332-11096 GCA_963659105.1 Firmicutes bacterium CAG:238
CGCTTTCGAGAGCGACTTTTGCGGCGTTTTGCTCGGCTTCCCTCTTGCTCTTGCCCTTGCCAACGCCCGCCGTGAAAGTGTTGATTTTCACTTCGACGACGAAAGTCGGATTGTGCGCAGGACCCGTGCGTTCGACTTCGCTATACGACACCGAAACGTCGTTTCTCGACGCAAATTCGTTGAGGCGGCTCTTAAAATCATCCTCGCCGAAATGTTTGCATTTGCCGTTGAACAAATCCGCAAGTTTTGAAAGAATAAACCTCTCTGCAATGTCTATACTTTTGCTGTCGAGATAAATTGCCGCAATCATAGACTCGAACAAGTCTGACATAATTTTGGGTTGCGAACTTATATACGCGACGTTTTCGCCCTTGCCTACTATAAGATAGTTTTCAAGTCCGAGTTTCTTGACTTCCTCTGCGAGCGGTTCTTTGGACACGATTGTTGCGCGGATTCTCGTAAGCGCGCCCTCGTGCGCATTCGGATTGATTTCCATAAGACGTTTAGCAACGATAAAGTCGAGAATACTATCCCCCAGAAACTCCAACGACTGATAGTTTTCAAGCGCGTTTTTGGAAGCCGAACCGTGCGTAAGCGCACGTTGAAGCAACGACTTGTCCTTGAACGTATATCCGACGATTTTTTCTATTTTTTTTATGTCTTTATCTTCCATTCTTATTACAAAATGCAGTTGTTATTTTTTTATTATTGTTTAGGTAATTTTCCGTATAAATTTAAGCGATTTACGCTTGTTTTTCGGTTGTTTTTTCTTGTTTTCGGCAAATATCCGATTAGTTTTCGGCGGTTTCGGGCTTGTCGAGTACGCTCATACCGCTTGCGATTTTGTCGCAAATCTTGCTTTCGGCAAGGGATTTTGCCTGCAATATGCTTGCCGTGACGGATTTTGCCTTTGACGCGCCGTGCGACTTTACGACGACTTTCTTTACGCCGAGGAAGCACGCGCCGCCGTGTGCGTTGTAGTCCATTTTCTTTTTGACTTTCGCAAAGACGGGTTTGAGCATAAGCGCGCCGAGTTTGGTGCGCAATCCGCCCGAATATACCCCCTCTTTTATGAGCGAAAGCATTGTGTTTGCCGTGCCTTCTGCGGATTTGAGAGCGATGTTGCCGTTGAATCCGTCCGAAACCACCACGTCGAAATCGCCGCTCAAAATATCGCGCGCTTCGCAGTTGCCGACAAAATTGATACCTTCCGTTTGCGCAAGCAATTTGTACGCTTCTTGGGTGAGTTCGTTGCCCTTGTGTTCCTCAACGCCGTTGTTGAGAAGCCCTACTCTCGGATTTTTTACGCCGAGCATTGCGGTTGCGTATGCGCTTGCCATAATGGCAAAATGGACGAGATTTACACTCTTGCAATCTACGTTTGCGCCGCAGTCGCAAAGCACTACGCCGTTGCCTTTGAGCGTGGGAAGCACGGGCGCAAGCGCGGGACGAGTTACGCCCTTTATGCGACCGACTTTGAGATATGCGCCCACAAGCACCGCACCAGTCGAGCCTGCAGAAACAAATCCGCCCGCCTCGTCGTCGTGCATAAGCGCGTCGAACGCCTTGACCAAAGAACTCTCTTTCTTCGTTCTTATCGCGGTCGTGGGCGTATCGTCGTTGGTTATCACGTCTTTTGCGTCGATAATATCCAACCTACTCTTGTCGTATTCTTTACACTCGCATAGAGATTGCTCGATAGCGTTTTGATCGCCTACAAGCACTACTTTGAGATTTTTGTCCTGATTGAGAGCGTCAACCGCACCCAAAACGATTTGCAAAGGCGCATTATCGCCGCCCATAGCGTCAACAATGATTTTCATAAATCACCTATAGTATATTGATGTGATTATTATAACAAGAACTTGAACGGAATACAAGAAAATAATGAATTTATGAGTTACGGATATTTGTTGTTATTATAATTTAAAGTGGATTTGGGGAAAGTTATAAAAATTTGTGCGGGTGTATTTAAGCGCAATATTTGGATTAAGAACTAGAAAGAGCCACGCTTTCGGCATGGATTTGTATTTAAGTGCGATATTTGGATGAAAAACAAGAAAGGCACAGTTTGAATCGAGACCCAGTGTACATAGGCGTACACGGTTTCGAGGCAAACTGCGCCTGACGAAGTTTTTCGCCAAATAGTGCGCTTAAATTATTTTTCGCTCTTTTTTTGAACGACTTGCTCACCATCATAGTATCCGCATTTCGGGCATACTTGGTGGCTCTTGATCAGTTCGTGGCATTGAGGGCACTCGGTGAGGCCGGGAGCCTTGACTTTCCAGTTTGCAAAACGGGAATTCGTTTTGGATTTCGAAACTTTATTTTTAGGTACTGCCATCTTATTACCTCCAACATTTTCACAACATCTGATACACAGTGTTATGATTATATAAAATCTGACAATGGTTGTCAAACGCTTTTTGAAAGTTGCGCGACTTTGTTCTCAATTATTTTGCATATTCGGACGTTTTGGCGCAATTTGCGCTCGAAATGCCCGAAAATGCGTTTTTACTTGCTTTTTACAGCGCGAGAGTCTTTGTTTCTCTTGCGATAGACAATTCTTCGTTTGTGGGAAGAATGAACACTTTGACTTTGCTGTCGGGCTTGGAGAGGACGCGAATGCCGTCGGAATGCTCCTTGTTTGCCTCAAAGTCGAAATCTACGCCGAGATATTCCATATCTTCCATAACGAGTCTGCGCATAAGGTCGCTATGCTCGCCGATGCCGCCCGTGAAAACGATTGCGTCGACGCCGTTGAGAGTTGCGGCGTAAGAACCGATATACTTCTTTATGCGATATGCGGCAACTTCGACTGCGAGTTTTGCTTTTTCATTGCCTTCGTTGATGCCTTTTTCGAGGTCGCGCATATCCGAACTCAATTCGCTCACGCCGAGCATACCGCACTTTTTGTTGAGGTACTGCACGAGTTCTTCGGGGGTCAAGCCGAGTTTTGCGCGGATATATTCGCTCGCCGCAGGATCGATGTCGCCCGAGCGCGTACCCATAACAAGTCCTTCAAGGGGCGTAAAGCCCATAGACGTGTCGAGGCATTTGCCGTCCTTCACCGCAGAGATAGACGAGCCGTTGCCGAGGTGGCATACGATGATTTTGCTGTCCTTTTTGCCGAGAAGTTTGATTGTTTCCTCGCTGACGAATTTGTGCGAAGTGCCGTGGAAGCCGTATTTTCTCACTTTGTACTTGTCGTATACGGAGTACGGAATGCCGTACATATACGCTTTTGCGGGCATAGTGCTGTGGAAAGTCGTGTCGAAAACCGCAACCATAGGCACGCCGGGCATAACTTCTCTGCAACTCTTTATGCACGCGATGTTGCCGGGCATATGGAGAGGTCCGAGTTCGGCATTCTTTTCGCAGATGCGTATAACTTCGTCGTCGATGACAACCGAACTCTTGAAGTCCTCGCCGCTGTGAAGCACTCTGTGCCCCACCGCGCTGATTTCGTCGGTGGATTTGATTGCGCCGTACTTCGGATCGACCATCGCTTTTAGCACGAGTTCGATTGCCGCGGTGTGGTCTTTCATATCCTGCTTGACGTTAAGCACCTTGCCGTCCGCCGTCTTTTGGGTCAACTCACCGCCCTTGAACGTGATGCGCTCGCAGATTCCTTTGAGAACCGCTTGCTCGGTGTCCATGTCGATAAGTTGATATTTGAGCGACGAACTGCCTGCGTTGATAACGAGAATTTTCATAATTTTACCTCTATTAGCCTTTTACGGATTGAAGCGCGGTGATTGCCGCAACTGCCGCGATGTCTTCTGCAACGCAACCTCTGCTCAAATCGTTTACGGGCAGAGCAAGACCTTGCATGATGGGTCCGATTGCCATACAGTTGCCGAAGCGTTGAGCAATCTTGTAGCCGATGTTGCCTGCGTCGAGGTTGGGGAAAACGAGAACGTTCGCTTGACCTGCGACGGAACTGTCGCCTGCTTTTTGCTTTGCCACGCTGTCAACCAAAGACGCGTCGAGTTGAAGTTCCGCGTCGATGAGGATGTCGGGATGTTCCGCTTTGACCTTTTCGTAAGCGGCGTGAATTCTGTCGATGGATTCGCCTTTCGCACTGCCGTGAGTGGAGAACGAAAGCATTGCGACTTTCGGCTCTTCACGCACTATTTTGCGCGCGCTGTCTGCAGCCGCAACCGCTATGTCTGCAAGTTGGTCGCTTGTCGGATACGGAATAACCGCGCAATCCGAGAAAATATATGCAGGATATTTTGCGTATTTGAAACTCTTGGGCGGAACCATAACGAAGCAACTGGACACGGAACTGATGCCGGGTGCCGCTTTGATGACTTGGAAAGCCGCTCTGGATACGTCTGCCGAACTAAACACCGCGCCGCCCACGACGCCGTCTACATCGCCGCGTTTGAGAGCAACGCAAGCATAGAACATATTGTTGTTTGTGACGATGTTCAAGGCTTGCTCTTCGGTCATGCCCTTCGCTTTGCGAAGTTCGTAAAGAGTGTTTGCATACTCCGCTCTGTGTTCGCTCGTCTTGGGATCGTCGAAAGAAATACCAGTGAAGTCGATTTCGGGGAATTTTGCTTTGATTTCTTCTTCGTTGCCGATGAGAACAACCTTGCAAATATCGTCATGCGTAAGCATTTGAGCCGCTTGCGCTACGCGGATATCGTCGCCTTCTGCGAGTGCTATTGTTTTGTGCAATCTGTGTGCGCGCTTAAACAATTTTTTTACGAAATTCATATCTAACTTCTCCTAAACTGTTGCAATTGATTGCAAATGTTTTATTTTTAGATATAATTATAATTAATTAGAAAACAAAAATCAACAATATGAGGATTTATTTTGAAAATAACCGCCGTAATCGCAGAATATAATCCGTTTCACAACGGACATCTCAAACAACTCAAAAAAGCAAAGCGCGAAACCGATGCGGACGCGCTTGTGGTTGTTATGAGTTCGTCCTTCACGCAACACGGCGATTTGTGCATAGCCGACCGCTACACTCGCGCAAACTGGGCGATTCAGGCAGGCGCGGATTTGGTGCTGGAACTTCCCACCGTATATTCCCTTTCGACCGCAAAAGGATTTGCCGAAGGCGCGCTCAAAACGCTGTCAATGCTTGGCGAATACACCCTCTCTTTCGGCACGGAAAGCGACGAAATCGAGGATTTGAATATGGCTGCGGAGTTTATGAGAAGCGAATCGAAAGATATGTCGAATCTTCTCAAAGGCTATTTGAGCGAAGGCTATTCGGTCGCAAAATCGAGAACTCTCGCTCTCGACCAAATTCGCCCCGACGTGTCCAATATGCTCAAATCCCCCAACAACATTCTTGCGGTCGAGTATATGAAAGCCGGTGCGGCATACGCAGGCAAGGTTCGGTTCCACTCGGTCGAGCGAAAGCCCGACGATGACAAAAAATTTATGTCATCCACAAAAATCCGCAATCTAATCGCACAAAATGCCGACGTTTCTGCGTTTGTTCCGTCCTTTGTAGACCTTTCGACGCACGCAAATATCGACAAATACAACGTCATTTCAACCTACGCGATGAAAGCGATGAACGCTTCTCAACTCAAGGAAATCGCCAACATCAGCGAGGGTATGGAAAATCGCATTTCGCAATCCTCGTTCAACAATATGGACGAGTTTTTGGGGCTGACGAGCAAACGCTACACCCGCTCGACCATAAAGCGAATCGCCGCAAGCGCGACTTTGGGGCTTACAAAGGACCTCATCAATCTTGCAAACGAGCAACCGCCCTATTGCACCGCTTTGGCGTTCAAACCATCGAAAAAGAAAGCATTGTTCGCGCTTTTGGCACAATCTGACGGCTATTTTTTCTTCAAGCACAGCGATTGCGAAAAGGATTGCCCCGTTCGTCCCCTCGTCGACCTCGACGAAAAAGCCGCAAAAATTCAAAAACTTTGCTACTAAGCAAAAATCATCGCAAAAGCAACTTAATTAGACTGAAAAATATTTGAATATTCCTTAACTGCGGCTTTGCCGCAATATCGTTGTCCGCAAGGACAATATAACTTGCGCACAGCGCAAATATAACTGCACGCAGTGCAATATCGTCGTGTCCCACGGCACGATTTTTTTTGTTAAAACATTTTAGTTGATAAAACATTGTTTGTAAGGCAATATTTTGCTTTTTAAAAGAATATGATTTTGTATGCACAAAGTCAAAAAGGCGCAAATTCCGAAAGTTTTTGCCTGCGTTGCCGTAATCGCATTTATGGCGTTAATGCTCGCAAAACCCGACTACTATCTCGATTCGGCAAGGCGAGGTTTGAGTTTGTTTGCCTCGAGCGTGCTTCCCTCTTTGTTCCCTTTTTATTTTTGCTCATTGCTTTTGACGTATATGGGCGCGGTCGGTACGATATCCAAAGCAGGCGCAAAAGGCGTCAAACTTATGTACAACGCGCCAAAAGAGAGCGCATACGTCTTGTTTTTGAGTATGCTGTGCGGCTACCCCGTCGGCGCAAGCACTATATACGAGTTGTACAGCGCAGGCGTAATCTCGCAAAAAGACGCAAAATGCGCGTGTTCGTTCTGCTCGACGTCGGGGCCTGTTTTTATGATAGGCACGATAGGCGGCGCGATTTTCGCAAATCGAAAAGTCGGTCTCATCGTACTCGTCGCGCACTATCTCGGCGCAATCGTAAACGGCTTGATATATCGAAAAAAGAAGGACGACGACAAAGACGTTTCCGCTTTTTCCTCGCAAAGCGACGTTGACGGACTTTTGTCGCGAGCGATATCCAAAGCGACGATAAATATGCTTTACGTAGGCGGATATATCGTCATTTGCGGAATGATTGTCGACACTCTCGAACTTGTCGGAATCCGAAACGCACTGTCCTATCTCAACGGAGCAAGCGAACCCGTGTTGTCAGCGATATATTCCCTCATCGAAATGACGAGGGCGAGCATCGAATGCTCCAAATGTCAAAATCTACGACTCGGCGTTACGCTCTGCACGGGCGCGGTTTCGCTAGGCGGATTGTCGATAACTTTGCAAAACTACACGTTTCTTTCAAAATGCGGCGTCGGCTTTTGGGAACTTCTCCTAAAGAAAGCCACGCAATGCGCGATAAGTATGGTGGTTGCCTTTGTTTTGGGATTTTTGCTGTAAAAAAAATAAATCAAATAAAAATTCGTAAAAAATGACATAAAATATTGACTTTTTGCATTTCCCTTTTGTATTGTGTAGCCACAGGGATTCGAATTTCCAACAATTCCGGAGGGAAAACAATGAAAAAAAATTGGTGCAACACGGTGCTTGTTGCTTATGTCCTTTTACCGAAAATCGTAAAAGAACTTAACTTCGGCATCGAAAGTCGAGTAAAATCGAGTTTTCAAAGCAAACATCTCAAAATGGGTGTAAGCAACGAGCAATTAATAGGTGAAATCATCTCGCTCACCGACGAAAAGCGCAAAATCGTCAATCTGCGATATCTAATCACCATGTCGCTCAACCAAATGAAAGACAAATCGCGCGAGATACTTGTCGACAGAATGTTCCGCAAACTTACGTTCGAAGAAATCTCGAAAGCACGCAACATCGCAATGCGCACGACGTTCAGGCGGCTGGAAAACGCAGAAGCCGAGTTTGCGCAAATCTTATCCTCTCTCGGCTACGATGAAAGCGCGCTGCAAAATGATTTTGCAAACGACAAATACATCTCGTCAATATACAAGCGACTTCAAAACGACAAATATTTTGTCGCAAAGAATATGTAAAACCCCAAAACAATTTAAGAAAAAGTT
>CAVKTQ010000022.1:11106-12312 GCA_963659105.1 Firmicutes bacterium CAG:238
GTTGCAAATATCGAAAAACGGTAGTAAAAACAAAGCGTTTTTGCAAAAAAACAATAGATACGAATTGCGTTTCAACAATTCCGCAACTCGAAATTTCTGCAAAAAAATCGAAAAACGGCAACAACAAATCGACCTAAAACAACAACTTAAAAACATCGAACCAACTTACAAAACAAACATCGTCAAACTTGAATTATCAACTTAAAACTTATGCAAAACGCCGTCGTTTGACGGCGTTCTTTCTTTCCGATTGCCCTGCAATTTGCAACTTAAATCGGATAAATTTAATTGTGTCTTTGCAAATGTTTGCAAAAATTAGGCTGTTTTGTTTTTACAATCAATAGCAATTTTTGATTGTGATATTCAAAAATGCGTCCATATCGAACAAAGTCCACGGCGCGACTTCGGGCGGATAGACCCTAAACACCATTTCTTTGCCGCTTACGGGATGCGCAAAGCGAAGTTCGGTCGCCCAAAGGCAAAGGGGAAATTTCGTTTGAGAGCCGTTGCCGTATCTCTTGTCGCCGACAATCGGGTTGCCCATATTTGCAAGTTGCACTCTGATTTGATGTCCGCGCCCCGTGACGAGGTTGACCATAAGCAAACTCACGTCCGTCTTTTTGCTCAAAACCTTGTAGTCGAGTTCGGCGTATTTTGCGCCTTCCGAGAGTGCCGGCACCACTTTGACCGTGTTGGTATCGGGGAATTTTTTGAGATAGCAAGTGAGTTTGTCCGCGCTGTATCTCGGCGCGCCTTCGACGATTGCCAAATATCTCTTTTCCACACCGCCGTCGCGGATTGCTTGGCAAAGTCTCGAAGCGGCTTTCGAGGTTTTTGCAAACACCATAACGCCGCCCGTGGGTCTGTCGAGCCTATGCACGAGTCCGAGATATGCGTCGCCGGGTTTGTTGTACTTTTCCACAAGGTACTGTTTGAGCATAGTGAGCATATCCGCGTCGCCGCTCTCGTCGGCTTGCACGGGAACGTCGTAAGGCTTGACGACAACCAAAACGTGATTGTCCTCGTATACGATTTTGAGGTCTTGATAAGTCATAATTGTGTCCTGTATGTCGATTTTCGATTGTGTTTCATCGTTGCGATTCCGACGGATATTTTCTTAAATACCGCCGAAAACCGAGTATCTAACGGTATTTTTTTATTTTGCGAACGTCGCAAACGCCGTGCAACCTTGCGGCAGAACAAGTC
>CAVKTQ010000022.1:12375-18528 GCA_963659105.1 Firmicutes bacterium CAG:238
GTCCTTCTTCGGTGGCAAGTCCGATTTCGTCGGCGTCTATTTGCGCACTGCTCGGCAAAGTGAGTTTCAAGATATTTGCCATAACCGTCGGTTGCAATCCCGTCGTGTAGGAATTTAGGCAAACAAACAGCGGATCGTCCGAGAGCAAACTCGCAACGAGTTCGCAAAGTTCGGATATTCCCTCCTCTATCTTCCACTTCTCGCCGTTGGGACCTCTGCCGAAACTCGGCGGATCGAGAATGATTGCGTCGTACTTTCTGCCTCTGCGGATTTCTCTTTGGCAAAATTTGAAGCAATCGTCGATGATATATCTCATCCCCGAATTGTCGAGACCGCTCAAACGCACGTTTTCGCCCGCACGCTCGACCATTGCTTTCGCGCTGTCGACGTGGCATACCTTTGCGCCTGCTTTGAGACAAGCGACGGAAGCCGCGCCCGTGTAGCCGAAAAGGTTAAGCACGGATATTTCGCGACCAGATTCGGAGATGAGTTTCATCATTCTGTCCCAATTGACCGCCTGTTCGGGGAAAAGCCCCGTATGCTTAAACCCCATAAGTTTGAGCGAAAAGGTCAAATCACGCCACGAAAGCGTAAACTCGGACGGAACGTTGCGCTTGAATTTCCACATACCGCCCCCGGTGCGAGAGCGTTCGTACACCGCGTCCACGTCTTTATAACTCGCAAGCGGCGTTTTTGCGTGCCAGATTACTTGCGGATCGGGGCGCAAAAGCGTGATATTCCCCCACTTTTCGAGTTTTTCGCCGTCGCCCGTGGCGATAACCTTGTATTCTTTCCAATCGGGTGCAATTTTCATCAGATTTTCTTCACCGAAATCGTAACGTTGTCGCCGTTGATGTCGCAGTCTTTTGCATAACCGTCGATTGTGGTCGTGATTTTGTCTGCAAGTACGTCGGAGAGGAAGTCAGCCTTCTCGAACACTTTGAGCGCAACGCCTTCCGCCTTGTAGCCTACGACGATATGGTCGGTCACTTCGAAGCCCGCTTCCTTTCTCATCGTCTGAATCTTGGACACGATTTCACGTTCCGCTCCCTCGAAAATGAGGTCGTCTGTGAGTTGCGTATCCAAAACTACGGTGGTTTCGCCGTCGCTTTCGCTCGAATAGCCTTCCTTGTTCTTCATACTTATGAGCAAATCGTCCTTTGACAGTTCGACTTCTCTGCCGTCAACGTCCGCTTTGAACAGACCGTGCGACTTGATTTGCGACACGATTTCGTTTGCGCGAGCCTGCAAAACCTCTTTGATTTTGCCGAGCAGACTGCCGTATTTCGGTCCGAGAGTGCGAAGTTGCGGCTTCAAATCGTAACTTACAAACACGTTGCTGTCGCCCGAGACTTCAACCGACTTGACGTTGAGTTCGTTCTCTACGAGTTCTTTGAGGTCGTTTGAAAGTTCGTATCTGCCGTTGTAGAAGAGTTTTGAAAGCGGTTGTCTGTTTTTGAGGTTGGACGCATTTCTCGCCGCTCTGCCGAGCACGACGAGTTTGAGAACGTCGCCCATACCGTTTTCGAGTTCCTCATCGATATACTTCTCGTCCGCAACCGGGAAAGAGCAAAGGTGTACGCTTTCGGGTGCGTCCGCATAGAAGTTGCAAACGAGGTTGCGATACATACATTCCGCCATAAACGGAGTGTACGGCGCAAGGATTTTGGAGAGCGTCGAAAGCACGGTATAAAGGGTCGTATACGCCGCTTCCTTGCTCTTTGACATCTCGCTGCCCCAGAAACGCTCGCGCGAACGACGGACGTACCAGTTGGAAAGGTTGTCCACAAATTCCGCAATAGCGCGCGAAGTTTCGGTGATTTTGTATTGATCCAATCCCTCGTCTACCGTCTTAATGAGCGAGTTGAGGCAGGAAAGAATCCATCTGTCCATAATCGTGAGCTTTTGGTCTTCGAGTTTATGCTCCGCAGGATTGAATTTATCGATTTCGGCATAGAGGACGAAGAAAGCGTAGGTGTTCCAAAGCGTACCCATAAACTTACGTTGGGATTCGCTCACAGCGTCTGCGTGGAATCTCGAGGGAAGCCACGGCGCGCTCGTGGTGTAGAAATACCATCTCGTAGCATCCGCGCCCTGCTTGTCAAGCACTGTCCACGGGTCTACGACGTTGCCCTTGTGCTTTGACATCTTCACGCCGTCCTTGTCGTTGACGTGACCGAGTACGATGCAGTTTTTGAACGGCGAGCAACCGAAAAGCACGGTGCTGACCGCAAGAAGCGTGTAGAACCAGCCTCTCGTCTGATCGACCGCTTCGGAAATGAAGTCCGCAGGGAAAACTTTCTCGAAAATCTCCTTGTTTTCAAACGGATAGTGCCACTGCGCAAAGGGCATGGAACCCGAATCGAACCAGCAGTCCAACACTTCGGGCGTGCGAACCATCTCGCCGCCGCACTCGCACTCCCACTTCACTTCGTCGATGTAGGGGCGATGCAACTCCACGTCGTGATCGAGGTGCGCTTTTTCGCGCAATTCCTCGCGAGAACCGATGACATGCACCTTTCCGCACTTGTTGCAAACCCAAATGGGAAGAGGCGTTCCCCAGTATCTTTCACGAGAAATACCCCAATCGATGACGTTTTCGAGGAAGTTGCCCATTCTGCCGTTTTTGATGGTGTCCGGCATCCAGTTTACCGAGTTGTTTGAGGCGAGCAACTGCTCTTTGACCGCGGTCATCTTTACAAACCAACTCGAGCGAGCGTAGTAAAGAAGAGGCGTGTCGCAACGCCAGCAGAACGGATAACTGTGCGTGAATCTCAAAGTCTTGAAAAGTTTGTTTTCGCCTTTGAGTTTTTCGATGATATATTTGTCGGCGTCCTTGCAGAACAATCCTTTGAAGTCGTATACGGCGTCCTTGAATCTGCCTCTGTCGTCAACCATCTGCACAAAAGGCAGATTGTATTTTTTGCCGACCTTGCTGTCGTCCTCGCCGAATGCCGGCGCGATGTGAACGATGCCGGTGCCGTCGGTGAGAGTGACATATGAGTCGTTTGTGACGTAATATGCCTTCTCTTTCGCACCCGTATCATAATCGAAAAGCGGCTCGTACTCGACGTATTCGTAATCGGAGCCTTTCTTTGTGTCTACTTTGACGTATTCCGATTCGTCCTTGAATATCGACGCAACGAGCGCGTCCGCAAGAATAAAGAATTCGTCGCCAACCTTAATCTTGACGTAGTCCTCTTTTGCGTTCATACAAAGAGCGACGTTTGACGGAAGCGTCCAAGGAGTGGTCGTCCAAGCAAGGAAATAGGTGTTTTCTTCGCCTTTTACCTTAAATTTAACGAATACGGAAGTTTCCTCGACGTCCTTGTAGCCTTGCGCCACTTCGTGAGAGGAAAGAGCCGTTCCGCAACGAGGGCAATAAGGCACGATTTTGTAGCCTTTGTAGATAAGTCCCTTGTCCGACATTTGCTTGATTGCCCACCAAACAGACTCGATGTAGTTGTTGTCGTAAGTGACGTAGGGGTTTTTCATATCCGCCCAATACCCTATACGGTCGGACATTTTCTGCCACTCGTCGGTGTACTTCCACACCGATTCCTTGCATTTCTTTATAAAAGGCTCGATGCCGTATTTTTCAATTTCTTGCTTACCGTCGATGCCGAGTTGCTTTTCCACTTCGAGTTCGACGGGCAGACCGTGAGTGTCCCAGCCCGCTTTGCGCAAGACATGATATCCCTTCATCGTTTTGTAACGAGGGATGATGTCCTTCATAACGCGAGTGAGAATGTGACCGATGTGCGGCTTGCCGTTTGCGGTCGGAGGACCGTCGTAAAAACTGAATTCGGGATTGCCCTCGTTCTTTTTGACGCTCTTTTCAAAAATGTTCTCTTGCTTCCAAAAGTCGAGAACTTCTTTTTCTCGGTCAACGAAATTGAGATTTGTTTCAACAGGTTTGTACATATTTGCCTCAGTGTAAATATAATAGATTTTTCAAGTATAATATAACCGAATGCAAAACGCAACCGTTTTGCCGCAATGTCGCCAAAACGATTGACAAAATCTTAATGAATGGTACAATCAAAATCGAATCGAGTGCGGGCGTAGTTTAATGGCAAAACGAAAGCTTCCCAAGCTTTAGTCGTGAGTTCGATTCTCATCGCCCGCTCCACATTTTTGCACGCGTCGGCGTGCTTTTTCTTTTTTTCCAACACAATCCCTTTTATCGCTCAAACCATTCTGCAACACGTTTCGTGTTGTCGAAAATACAATCCGTGTGAAATCCGCTCGATTATAAGCAATTTTACATCGATTTTTGCCGTATAAATTAGTTTTAGTAAATATTCGCAACACGATATGTGTTTTGCATTATCTATACACGATTCGTATATTAGCGATTTAATGCCGATTTTTTATTAAAAACCGATTAATGTTTTTATCCTTATGTTAAAAAAATAGACACAAAAACGCAATATGGGATATAATCAATATACATCAAAACATCAGAGGTACAAAATGAACGTTTTCGAAACGTCGCATTTGACAAAAAAATACGGCAAAAACAAAGTCGTTCTCGACGATGTAAGCATCAGCGTTCGAGAAGGCGACATTTACGGGCTTGTCGGCAGAAACGGCGCAGGCAAGACGACGCTCATCAGGATCCTTTTGGGTCTTGCAAAACAATCGAGCGGCGAAGTCAAAATCAACGGTGCGTCAAGCGAGGACGCGCTCGCGTACGAGCGTAAAAAAGTGGGCTCGATTGTGGATTCCCCCGCGCTGTCCACTCACCTCACTGCTCTTGAAAATATGAAATCTATGGGATATTCGCTCGGGGTCACAGGAGAGGAACAACTAAAAAGCATTCTTCACAAAGTCGGACTCGATCCCAACAACCCCACAAAAGTCAAGAACTATTCGCTCGGTATGAAGCAACGTCTTGCAATCGCAATCGCCTTGATCGGCGATCCGAGCGTCCTCATTCTCGACGAACCCGTCAACGGTCTCGATCCGACGGGAATCTTCGAAGTCAGAGAACTTTTGCAACGTCTCAACAAGGAAGACGGCGTGACAATCCTCATTTCCTCTCACTTGCTTGCCGAACTTCAAAAACTCGCAACTTGTTACGGCGTCATCGAAGGCGGCAAACTCGTCAAGGAAATGCGCCAAAGCGACCTTGACGAACTTTGCAGACCCTATATCAAAGTTGTCGTGGACGATTTGAAAATCGCTCTCAACGTCGTTGTCGAAAACTATCACGCGCACGACTTCGAGATTCTCCCCTACAACACAATCGCGCTCTACGACCTTTCAAAAGACATTCCGCAAGTCGCAAAGATGTTCAGCGACGCAAACGTGTCGGTTTTGAGCATCAACTCTTGCCAAGGTGATTTGGAATCCACCTTCATTTCGCTTATGGGAGGTATCAAAAATGAACAATAATTCCTTTGCATTGACCTTGACGAGCGATTTTTACAGATTGAAAAAACTCAAAAGCGTCTGGATTTCATTTATAGTTATGTTCACGCTCATCTTCGTCACCTTCGCCATTTATTGGATTGGCATAAAGGTCGTCGAAGGTCAGGCTGCCGACGCCCCCGAAATGGACGGCACGATGCAGTTTATGAATTCTTTGATCATCAACTTGCTTTACGGCTCGTCGTCCATTGCCAATGTGGAACTTTTCATTGCAATCGTTGCCTGCATCTTTATCGGCAAGGACTTTTCCTGCGGATATATCGCGCTCACGACGGCAAGAGGCACAAAGCGCGCAAACACTTATTTCTCAAAATGGCTCTCGCTCGTTTGCCTTTTCGTGCTTTATGTCTGCTTCGCTCTGCTTGTCAGCGGAATTTTCTATGCAATCAGCGGAAGTCCGGGCGGATTTACAAGCGCAAAATTCGGCATACTTATGCGCAATTTCGCACTGCAAATTCTTGCAGGTATCGCAAGCGTTTCGCTTTTTGTGATGATAAACTTCCTTTGCCGCTCGAGCGGAACGTCAATTGCAACGAGCATCGCGGCGTATCTGCTTTTGAGGATAATCGTGAGCGTCATCGAAACCGTGTTGAGCATCAGCGACGCAGGCGGCACAAAACTCGATTGGACGATTTTCCTCCCCTTGCAACAGATGAACATTTCCGCAAGCGCAGACAAACTTTCGACTGCTCAAATCGTCGCGGCAACGGTTATGCC
>CAVKTQ010000022.1:18538-19180 GCA_963659105.1 Firmicutes bacterium CAG:238
TGCCCGTCGTGTACACCGCCGCTTCAACGCTTATAGGTTACTTTACGTTTGAAAAACGCGATATAAAGTAAAATCAAACGATTGATAGAAAAAGCGAATACATCGCAGACAATCAAACAACAAAACAAACAGACAAACAACGCAAATCATACAAACAAGCGTTGCAAATCGAAAAAATCAGCTTAAAAAGGCGCATAACAAGCGCAAAAATCGTCGGAAAACGGCGATTTTTTTATGTCAAATCAGATGTGTTTTTCTTGTTGCAAAATGAGCATACAGATGTTATAATAATCATGCTGTGCTAGACGGGGAGCTTGCGGTGCCCTGTAAACTACAATCCGCAATAGTAGTGTCGAACGCCGTCCGAGGTCTTTGATATGGTTGGCTGCACGGTGCAAGGAGCGTTGATAGCAAGGTCCCGTGCAATGTCATACTGCGAACCGTGTCAGAGCTTGACCGCAGCAGCACTAAACAGGCGTTGGCGTGTGCCACGGGGAAACTTTGGAGGAGCCGCCTACACCGTTTCCGCTTCGGTGTCGATTATCGAAGTCGGTGCACAGTTTTTTGAAGTCAAAGCGCGCAACATCGAGTTGTGCGCTTTTTAATAATTAATAATTAATAATTAATAATTAATAATTAATA
>CAVKTQ010000023.1:0-19043 GCA_963659105.1 Firmicutes bacterium CAG:238
ACCAAGCAGAGCAACTCGCAGGCAAAGAAGCGGTGTTCGAATGCACGGTTAAAGCGGTCAAGGTCAAAGAACTTCCCGCAATCGACGACGAATTCGTGAAAGAAGTTTCCGAATTCAACACTCTTGCGGAGTACAAAGCGGACGTCAAGGCAAACCTCACAAAAGAAGCCGAAGAGAAGGCGGAGCGCGACCTCGAAGACGAAATCGTAGAGAAGATCGTCGACGCGTCCACAGTTGAAATTCCGCAAGCAATGATCGACCACGAAGCGGAGGATATGGTTCACGAATTCGAATATCGTCTTATGTATCAAGGCTTGAAACTCGACGATTATCTCAAATATCTCAATATGACAAGAGAGCAACTCGAGGATCAATACAAGGATCAAGCGCAAAAGACCGTCAAGGTACGTCTTGTTATGGAAGCGCTCATCAAGGCGGAAGATCTCAAAATCGAGGACAAGGAAATCGACGAAAAAATCGAGAAGTTCGCAAGCGATTCCTCTCAAACCGTCGAGGAATTCAAGAAGACCTTGCACAAAGAGCAAATCGACTATATCGTAAACTCCATTATGAACGAGAAATTGCTCGGCTTCCTCGTCAAAGAGAACGTTGCCGCAAAGAAATCCTCGAAGAAAGCGGACGGAGAAGGCGAAGCGGAAGTCAAGAGCGATGACGCAAAATCCGAGGAAAAGAAGCCTGCTGCCAAAAAAACAACCAAAAAGACAGCAAAATCGGCAACCGACGCAGAATAATCGTTTGATATTTTGTGTAGAATAAGAGTGCCGCTGCACCAAAAAAACAATCAGGCTTTCCGCTTGCCGATCGCAGGCGGAAAGCGCATAAAATCGGCTTTTGCGGTATCTAACACCCGAAATTTCGCAAAAGCGTAAATCCGTCGCGAAAATCGGCTCGAAAATATCCGTATATCGCGGCGAACGGAGGATATAATGAACATCAAAAATCAACTTATACCTATGGTTGTCGAGCAAACAGGCAGAGGCGAACGCTCCTACGACATTTACTCTCGCTTGCTCGAAGACAGAATCATCTTCCTCACAGGTGAAATCGACGATAACGTTGCCGACCTCGTCGTCGCGCAACTCATATATCTCGAAGGCAAGGATTCCACAAAGGACATCAGTCTTTATATCAACAGCCCCGGCGGCTCGGTTTCCGCAGGTTTTGCAATCTACGACACGATGAACTACATCAAGTGCGACGTATCCACGATTTGTATCGGTATGGCGGCTTCGATGGGCGCGTTCTTGCTTTCCTCGGGCGCAAAAGGAAAGAGATTCTCTTTGCCGAATGCAAAAATTATGATTCATCAACCGCTCGGCGGTGCGCAAGGTCAGGCGAGCGATATCGCGATTCAGGCAAACGAAATCCTAAAAACCAAAAAGCGCATCAACGATATTCTTGCTCAAAACACATCGCAACCTCTTTCCAAAATCGAGGTTGACACCGACCGCGACTTCTATATGAACGCCGAAGAAGCGGAAAAATACGGTCTCGTGGACAAAATCTTCTATTCGAGAAAGTAAGAGCAAAAATAGCGACGAGAGAATACGCCTCGTTTGCCGACGCTCACGAAGCAGGCAGAAATCTGCCAAACAAGGAGTATAATCAAGTATATGGAAAACTATCATAAAGAACAACATTGCAGTTTTTGCGGCAGGGGCGCAAGCGAGGTTGAAAAAATCATCAGCGGTCCCAACGGCATAAATATCTGCAACGAATGTATAGACGAGTGCGTCTATTTGCTCGGAAAAGACGAAAAAGCCGCAGGCGACGGCATGAGTCTTTATACGCCCAAAGAGATTAAAGAGAAACTCGACGAATACATCATCGGCCAGGACAGCGCAAAACGCGTGTTGTCCGTTGCCGTGTACAATCACTACAAGCGCATAAATCAAATTCGCTCCAAGTCCAACGACGACGTGGTAATCGAAAAGAGCAACGTGCTTTTGCTCGGCCCTACGGGTTCGGGTAAGACTTTGCTTGCAAAGACGCTTGCGCAAATCCTCAACGTACCTTTTGCGGTTGCTGACGCAACGACGCTCACCGAAGCAGGTTATGTTGGCGAGGACGTCGAAAACATCCTTTTGAAACTCATTCAATCGGCAAACGGCGATTTGAAGCGTGCCGAAATCGGCATCGTGTACATCGACGAAATCGACAAAATCGCAAAGAAAGGCGAAAACGTGTCCATTACGCGCGACGTAAGCGGTGAAGGCGTGCAACAGGCATTGCTCAAAATTATCGAAGGTACGATTGCAAACGTTCCTCCTCAAGGCGGAAGAAAGCATCCCAACCAAGAGTGCTATCAACTCGATACGACGAATATTCTGTTCCTCTGCGGCGGCGCATTCGTCGATTTGGACAAGATTATCGACCAAAGAAAGGACAATTCCAAACTCGGCTTCGGTTCTGCCGTAAAGGGCACCGTCGATTATCGCTATGACGAACTTATCAAGGCTTTGCAACCTGCCGACCTCATCAAATACGGTCTTATCCCCGAATTTGTGGGGCGTGTGCCTATCGTAGTGGGCTTGAACGCGCTTGACGAAGACGCACTCGTGAAAATCCTTTCCGAGCCGAAGAACGCGCTTGTAAAGCAATACAAATACCAATTTGCAATCGACGGCGTTACGCTCGAATTCGAGGACGACGCATTGAGAGCGGTTGCGGCAAAGGCAATTCAACTCAACACGGGCGCAAGAGGATTGAGAGCCATTTTGGAAGACGTGCTGCTTGAGCTTATGTTTGAGATTCCGTCCGAAAAAGATATTGAAAAAGTCATCGTCACAAAGGCTTCCATCGACAAGACGGAAAAGCCTATCGTGGTGAGAAAACAAATTGAAAAGACGACGGATTGTATCGCATAACAAACTGAAATAGCGCATCTAATGCGCTATTTTTATAGTTTTGCGTTGGAAACGACGTTAAAAACGACAGAGAATAACAGGTGCAAAAGATGATAAAACAAGCAAAATTCGTAACGTCCGTCGCAGACGCGAGCAAGACGCCCGACTACGGCGTGCCTGAAATCGCGATTGCCGGCAAATCCAACGTCGGCAAGTCCTCGTTTATCAATTTTATGGTGAACCAAAACAAACTCGCCAAGACCTCGCAAGAACCCGGTAGAACTCGTTTGCTCAATTATTTCGAGATAAACAACGGCGAATATTATTTCGTCGACCTTCCGGGGTACGGCTATGCGAAAGTAAACAAGCAGGAAAAGCAAAAGTGGGGCGGACTTATCGAAAACTATCTGCGCACGAGCAATCGTCTTATAAACGTTTTCGTGCTTGTCGATATGCGCCACGAACCCACGGACGACGACAAAATGCTCATCAACTATTTGTACTCGTACAATATTCCGTTTACGATTATCGCAACGAAGGCGGACAAACTCTCGAAGGCGCAACAACAAAAGTGTCTGAGCGTCATTGCAACAGCGCTCTGCGTGGGTACAAAGGATATTCTCGTCACGTCGGCTTCTGCAAAAACGGGCAAGGAAGGCGTGCTTGCAAGAATAGACATGCTGCTTGCAAATGCCAAGCAAATTGATAATTAATAATTAATAATTAATAATTGCGGGTGGGGCGTTGCCCCACACCCTAAAGAAAATAATGCTTGCAAACAATATTTTGCAAACGTTATTTTTATAATTTATCAACCATTTTATCAACTTTTACTCTAAAAATCAACGAATTTTAGAATACTTTATTCAAAATTACGGCTATTTTCTTATATTTCGCACACTTCTATCAGTTTGTTGTCGACAAGGTCGCAGGATGTCAAAATGTAGGTTATGCCGTGTTTTTTGAGAGTGGGAGTTACCCTTGCGCTCTTGCCGTGCAAGTGTCCGTACAGCACGACGTTCGCGTTGTATTTTTCAAGAAGAGCGGTGACTTCGGTGTCCTGATAAGTCGCTTCGAACGGCGGATAGTGCAGCATTGCGATGAGAATGTCGCCCTCTTGCTGCATTTTTTTTGCATAGGACAAAGAAAGTTCGAGGCGTATCAATTCTCTTTTGTAAATTTTCAAATCCGCTTCCGACGTATCTTTTTGCGGAATATTCCAACCTCGCGAGCCTGCGATGACAACCGCTTTTTGCGGATTGCTTTCCGACTCCGCTCTATAGGCGTTGTTTTGGATAAAGTTGAAAGTGGGGAATGCCGAACGCATTTTGCCGAGTGAACTCCAATAATAGTCGTGATTGCCCTTTACGACGTACTTTTTGCCTTTGAGTTTTGCAATTTCGTCATAGTCGGGCTTTGCCTGTTCGAGCGTCAATCCCCACGACATATCGCCGCCAAGCAAAACAAGGTCGCCGTCGGCAACCTTTTCTTCCCAATCCTCGCTGATTTTTGCGAAGTGGTTTTGCCAGCCGTCGCCGAAAATGTCCATAGGCTTTTCGACGGCGGAGGATAGATGTAAATCGCTTATTGCAAAAACTTTCATATGGATAATATAACATATAAATTATTATTTATCAATTATTGACGTAAAATCGGAAAATAGGAATTGAAAAATGCGTTAAGAAGCGAGGTGCGACAAATTGCGATAGGATAAAACGGAATATCGAGCGTCAAGTCGAGAATGCATGCGGAATGTGAGAAGTTTTTGAAATTTGACGACGGCATTTGAAAAGGCGCGGACTTTTGTCTGCGCCCTTTTGCGATTCGATATTATCGAATCGTGCGTTCGATTGCTCTTGTTCGTCAGGACGGAAACAGGGGCAAATCGAACACGCCTTGACAAGCGTCTTGGCTGAATTCCGTGCAGGGAGGAATCTTGCAGTAGCCGTAGGACGGCACGAGAAGATTTACGGGCGCTTGCACGCTGAGAATGACCGTAACGCAACAGGTTATCGAGAACGTGTAGTCGCTCACATAAGTACCTCTGGGCGAAGCCATATTGACTGTCGTCGCAACGACGGGCGAAATTACGCTGCCCGACGGCACGCACATCACGACGTCTTGGGCGATACTCACGGTGCTTGTACCCGTGCCGGCAACGCCGTTTGCGTCGGTGTAGGCGATTTGAACGGGTATCGAAACCGTTGCGGTTACTCTTGAAAGTCCCGCTCTGTCGGCAATCGGGGTTATCGTGAGGGCGGTGATTGTGCCGACCGACGAGGTTGACGAGCCGCTGACGAAGGTGAGCGGAAGCGTGGGGTTTGCAGGCGAAACGTTCGTGAGCGCCACCGTTGAATCTATGCTTGTCTGCATCATGCAGGCGTCGAAGATTTTGGTGGTCTGAATGCAAACTTTTTCACACAAGCCGTTCATCGGATTGCCGTTGATGTTCCCGGGACATCTGTCTATTGTAGAGTTGTTGTTGCAAAAAGACATCTTTTTACCTCCTTTTATATTTGCCACAATATATGCGAAATGAAATTTTTTGTTGAAAGCGTAACGTTTTTCGGCTCGAAGAGTGGAAGATAGTGACAAAAATCTTGTAAATTCGGGTCGAAATTAGGGGATAGAAGGCGTTGAGTCGAGTGAAAAGTTATAAAATTTTTTTGCGTATTTTAGGGCAAAACTCACTGAAAAGAGGACTTTTGGGCAAACGATTATACGGTGGAAATCTCGTTTTGTATATGGTTTACTTGTAAACATAAATAAAATTGCATATGATTCTATATGCCCTCTAAATACTAAAAAAATTTTGGGTCAAAATTGGAAAATATCTATTGACAAGCGTTTCATATTGTTATACAATAACAAGCGTAAAGGGTGAAGTGCCCTCAAAAAAGGAAAAACAAATGCCGAAATTTATGCTTGGAAACGCTCGTCATCAACTCGACGAGAGAAATAGGTTCAGGATTCCCGTCAAGTTCCGCGAAGGGCTTGGCTCGAACCCATATTACCTCCCGGGCAAAAACGGTTGTTTGTACATCGTTCCCGAAGAAAGATTCGAGGAAATGTTCGCACCTTTCATCAACCAAAATCCGTACACGTCGGACGCGGACGAATTTACATCGACGGTGTTCTCGTTCAGCGGACCTCTCGAAGAGGACGCGCAGGGCAGAGTTTCTCTCGACAAAAACATCAAAGAGAAATTCGGCATCGACAAGGAAATGGTTTTTGTCGGCAAGGCAACCTACCTCGAAGTTTGGCCGGCAGAGGCTTGGAACGCAAGATACGGCGTACTCGATCCGAGCAAGATCGACAAGATGATTCAGGACCTCAAAAAGTACGGGGTGTGAAAATGGAATTTGCACACGTTCCCGTGATGTTGAACGAATGTCTCGACGGACTGAAAATCAGGAGCGACGGAATCTACGTCGACGGCACGGTCGGAGGCGCGGGACACTCGATTGAAATCGTCAAGAGGCTCGGCGAGGGCGGAAGGCTCGTTGCGGTGGATCGCGACAGCGACGCACTGAAAGCCGCATCCGAAAGGCTCGCGCCGTACAAAGACAAAGTCACTTTTGTACACGACGACTACAAGAACCTCATGTCCGAACTCGATTCGCTCGGGATTGGCGAGGTTGACGGAATCCTGCTCGACCTCGGCGTAAGCAGTTATCAACTGGACAATGCCGAAAGAGGATTCAGTTATATGAAAGACGCACCGCTCGATATGCGTATGGACAGAGAGCAACCTCTCACCGCCTACGACGTCGTGAACGGATACGACGAAAGAGAAATCGCAAATATCCTCTTTGACTACGGCGAAGAGAAACTTGCAAGAACGATTGCAAAAAACATCGTCGCAAGAAGAAAGGAAAAACCGATCGAAACGACGCTCGAACTTGCAAAGATAGTTGAAGACAGTTATCCCGCAAAGACGAGATGGAAATTCGGACATCCTGCAAAGAGAACGTTTCAAGCGATACGCATTGCTGTGAACGGCGAACTCAACGCTTTGGACGAAGCGATCACCCAAATGGCGCGACGTCTGAAAAAGGGCGGTAGAATGGCGGTTATCACCTTTCATTCTCTCGAAGACAGAATCGTCAAATCGGCGTTTAGAGAACTCAATCTCTCTTGCACTTGTCCGCCCGACTTTCCGGTCTGCGTATGCGGAAAGGTAAAGGAAGTCGAACTCATCAACAAAAAGCCGATTGTCGCAAGCGAGGCAGAGATGAAAAACAACTCGCGCTCGCAAAGTGCGAAACTGAGAATCGTCGAGAGAGTGTAGCACGATAAAAGCAACAAAGAAAAACATACAAAAAGATAAAAAACAAGAAAATTATAGAGAAGGGAAAATCGATATTCTATCAGGGTTAAAAAAAGAAAATCGATAATCTAAAAAGGGGTATGATATGGCAATCACATTAGACGAATTGTTGGGTAGAAACACAAGAGAAGTCACAAACGGCAGCGTTGAGAGTTTTCCTTCATACGAAGACTTCAAGACTTCGCGCGCAAATCAATATGCGCAAGCGCAACCCGTTCAAAACACGCGCTATAATTTCGATATGGCACCTGCAAGAGAAGTTCGTTCGACAGAAAGTGTGAGAGATTACGAAGCGTCGCGTCCCTATGTCGCGCCGCAAGCCGTCGAATACCAACAAAGAGAATATCCCTTCTACGACAATTTGCAACAAAGAGCGCAATACGCGCCCGTTCAATATCAAGAGCAAGCGCCCGTTCAAACTTACGATCAAGCGCAATATGCTCAGCCGCAAGTTTGTCAAGCCGCTCCCGCTCGTCAAGGTTTTTACGAGTTTACGGCTCAGGACACAGACAGAGCGAGCGATCAAGAACTTTACGCAAGACTTGCCCACACCGATATGAGCAACACGCCCGTATTCGAGGACAACGCTCAACAAGCGGTTCAGCGCACGGGACTTTTTGCTCGCAAGGCTCAAAAAACTCAAAACGTCAGCGAACAAAGACAGCGCGGTCGCCTCAACACCAAAGGCAAAATCATACTCGGCGTATATCTTGCCGTCATCGCGCTCGTTGCGTCGCTCATCATCGTGAACGCAACCAAAATCAATCAAGGCAAGGCGGTTACGCCCACTTCGCAAATAAAAGCGAGCCAAGAAGCGAATAATACGGAATCTTTTGCAATAGATTCTCAATATGAAGTTCGCGTCTAAATCAAAAAAACATACAAAACCCAATCTTCTTTATAATCCAACAAAAAGGCTGTCGGCAATATTATTGCTGATGGTCTTTTTGTTTGCGGCAATATTCGCAAAAATGTTTGCGGTGATAGTGGTCGATGGCGGATCCTTGCAGGTGAAAGCGGTGGATCAGTGGCTTCGAGACGTGCCTACCGACGCTCCGAGAGGGCAGATCCTCGACAAAAACGGAAAAGTGCTTGCCTCGACGTCAACGAGATACAATCTGTACGTTCGCCCGAGCAACACGCCCGACAAAGAGGCGGTTGCGAATTTATTGTGCGAAGTGTTCGGCTATCCGTACAACGGCACTCTCGAAAAGATTTCGAAGCGTACGAGCGAAGTTACCGTCGCAACGAAAGTCACAAAAGAGCAACTCAACAGAATATACGAATCGGGGCTGAAAGGAATCTACTATTCGGAGGATAACTATCGTTATTATCCATACGGCGATTTTATGACGCAGGTGCTGGGTTTTTGTTCGAGCGACGGATTCGGACAGACGGGACTGGAAGCCTACTACGACAAATATCTTACGGGCGTAAATGGCAAAATTTTGACGGAAACCGACCTTGTGGGACGGTCGCTCGACAAGGAATCGGGCTACTATTTGCCTGCGGTTGCAGGACTTGACGTAAAGACAACGCTCGACGCAGGCATACAAAGTATAGTGGAAGGCGCGGTGCGCGACGCGGTCGCGAAATTCAATCCCAAAGGCGTTGCCTGCATAGTTATGGACTATTCGAGCGGCGGAATTGCCGCGCTTTGCGAATATCCGTCTTTCGACTTAAACAACGTGCCGCGCGACGATTTGACGTTGCTGTTCGAAAGTTCGAAAAGCCGCATAATTTCAACGGTATACGAACCGGGGTCTACGTTCAAAATTCTTACATCTGCCGCCGCGCTCGATTCGGGCAAAGTGCGCACGAGCGACAGATTCTATTGCGCCGGCTCGAAAGTGGTGGACGGCAAGAAAATCAGGTGCTGGAAAGCCAAAGGTCACGGCTCGATCGATTTCGGACAAGGGGTGGAGAGCAGTTGCAACTGCGTGTTTATGGAATGCGCTTTGCGAATGGGAACGAACTCGTTTTACGACTATCTGTCCGCTTTCGGTCTGACCAAAAAAACGGGCGTGGATATGACGGGGGAGACGAGCGGCATATTTATTGACAGAAACCTCGTAAAAAACGTAGACCTTGCTCGCATAGGCTTCGGGCAGGCGGTTGCGGTTACGCCGATAGGGCTTTTGGCTGCAACGTCGAGCGTGATAAACGGCGGAATCAAGGTTACGCCGCACGTTATGAGCGAGGTCAAGTCAAATTCGCAAACGGTTGCGAGTTACTCGCTGCTCGGCGGCGAGCGCGTGATATCCGAATCCACGTCGAACACTATGCGCGAACTTTTGCAACGCGTCGTCACCACGGGAAGCGGCAAGGGCGCATATGTTCCGGGATATAAGATACTCGGCAAAACGGGTACGGCGCAAAAGTACGAAAACGGTCAGATTGCAAGAGGCAAATATATCTCGTCATTTCTCGGATTTTCTGCGAGCGAGGGCGCAAACTACGGCGTGCTTTTCATCGTGGACGAGCCGAAAGGGTATATGTATTACGGCTCGCTCGTTGCCGCGCCTATGGTGGGCGACATATTCGAGAGCATATTCGCGTATCTCGGAATCGAGCCCGAGTATACGGGCGAGGAAAAAGAGATTATCGGCGAGGAATTTATCCTTCCGTCCTTCGAGGGTATGAGCGTAAACGAAGCGAAAAATCAACTTGCAAAACTCGGATTGTACTGCGAAACGGACGGAGATGGCAACGTCGTTACGGGGCAATATCCGCTTGCGGGCGTGAGGGTGGACAAGCGAAACGCCGTGCTTTTGCTGACAGAATAAAGCGAAAAGATTTTCCGTTTTTGTCTAAGATTGCGGTTGGGTTGATAATGTTTTCTACACTCATTATTATGAGTGTATCAACCCTTGGAGGACGCAACTTATGAAACTTGACAACTTGCTTTACGGCGTAGAAATTCAAAAGACGAACGCGGATTTGAACGCAGAAATAAAAGAGATAAAAATCCATTCGAGAACGGTTGAGGACGGCGATTTGTTCGTATGTCTCGAGGGCGTGAACGACGACGGCAACAACCATCTTGGCGAGATAAATTGCGACTTTGTCGCACTCACACAAAAAGAACCAGAGAGCGGAAAATACGTCCTCGTAGCCGACGCGCGCAAAGCGTACGCGCAAGTGTGTCAGAACCGTTTTTTGCGCCCTATGGAAGGTATGAAATTCGTGGCGGTCGTGGGGACGAACGGCAAAACCTCGACGGCGCATTATATAGATTCCGTTCTGACTTTCGCAGGCGTGAAAACGGGGCTTATCGGCACGGAAGGTCACTACATTCTCGGCGAAAAGGCGGGGCAGAGTCTCACCACGCCCGACCCTTACGAACTCAACGAACTTTTTTTCAAAATGCGCACGAGGGGCGTGGAAGTTGTGATTGCCGAAGTCAGCGCGCACGCCATATATCTGGAAAAACTCGGCGATTTGAAAGCGGACGTTGCGATTTTGACGAACGTATCGCAGGATCATCTCGACTATTTCAAGGATTTTTCAAACTACCAAAGCGTAAAAATGTCCTATTTCGAAAACGGCAACGCAAAGACGGCGATAATCAACGTAGACGACGAGAGCGGTCGCATACTTTTGTCGAGGCTGGAGGGAAGAAAGGATATAAAAACCGTAAGTTACGGTTTGTACAATCCTGCCGACTGCTTTGCGGTGAACGTCGTCGAGGACATAGACGGCGTGAGATTTGTCGCCAATCTCGACGACGAGATAATCGACGTCAAATCCTCGCTTTTCGGCGAGTTTAACGTATACAATCTTTTGGGCGCGATGAGCGTTGCCAAAGAACTCGGCATAGACGGCGAAACCATAATGCATGCGGTGAGGAAAATCAAGGCGGTAAAGGGCAGATTTTCCGTTTTACACACAGAAAAAGGCACGATAATCGTCGATTTCGCGCATACGCCCGAGGGCTTGAAGAACCTTTTGTCCACGGCGAGAACGATCACCAAATCGAGGCTCATAACCTTGTTCGGTTGCGGCGGCGAGCGTGACAAAACCAAGCGCGCGGCAATGGGCAAAATCGCCTCGAAATACAGCGATTATATAATTTTGACGAGCGACAATCCTCGAAGCGAGGACGCTTTCGACATAATCAAACAAATCGAGTGGGGCGTGACGATAAAGGACGTAAAGTGTATCGTCGACAGACCCGAAGCGGTCAGATTCGCGCTCTCGGAAATGGAAGAGGGCGACACCCTCGTGCTTGCCGGCAAGGGCAACGAAAACTATCTCGAAATAAAGGGTAAAAAGATTCCGTACAGCGATTTCGATATGATTGCGAGGTACGCAAGGTGAGCGCACTCGTAAAGATTTTGTTGTATTTTATAGCGTCTGTCGCACTCTCGCTTTCGGTTGCGCCGCTCGTCATAAAACTTATGAGCAAACTAAAAGCCAAGCAAACCGTTCTCGGCTACGTCAAACAGCACGAGTACAAGAGCGGAACGCCCACTATGGGCGGATTTATATTTTTGCTTCCGACGCTCGTGTTTTCGCTCGTGGAATTTCAGCGATTTTCGCTTGTGGCGGCAGCAATCACGTTCGGTTTTTGCGTGCTTGGATTCCTCGACGATTTCATAAAAATCCGCTACGCTCGCAATCTCGGTTTGAAGCCATATCAGAAGATAATCGGGCAACTCGGACTCAGTTTTGCGGCGGGTTGGTTCGTGTACGCTTCAAACGACATCGGCGCGGCGATAAATTTGCCGTTTACGACCTATACTCCGAATATGAATTGGGGGATAATTCCTTTTGTCATGCTTGCCTACGTTGCGACTACAAACTGCGTGAATCTCACCGACGGACTGGACGGACTTGCAGGGTATTCGTCGGTCGCGTACTTTTTGTGGTTTGGCATGCTTTTGTACTTTGTCTACGACGACGCGATAAAGGGCGGCGACGGCGATTACGCAAAAGAGATTCTGTCCCTTTGCGTTTTTTGCGTATCTATATTGGGCGGATTGCTCGGATATTTGGTGTTCAACGGATTCCCGGCAAAGATAATGATGGGCGACACAGGCTCGCTCGCTTTGGGTGCGGCGTGCGCAACAGTCGCGATTTTTTCGAAAAATCCGCTTTTAATCGTCACATCGGGCATAATGTACGTCCTATCGGGCATATCAGTTATATTGCAGGTGCTTCACTACAAACTCACAAAGAAACGCATTTTTCTCATGGCGCCCTTTCACCACCACTTGGAGATGAAAGGCTACCACGAGGCTAAAATCGTGACGATATACTTTGTGGCGAGTATGGTAGGGGGCGCGCTGACGCTGATATTTGCGAGGGCAATATGAAACTTGTCGGCAGAAACGTCGTGGTGTACGGCGCGGGAGCGAGCGGTATTTCCGCATACGAATTGTTGAGAGAAAAGGGCGCGAGGGCGATTGTTTACGACGACGACCCGATGCGCGAGAGAGCGACAAGCAGCATTGGCGTATTCAAAGACGCCGATATGATCGTGCTAAGTCCGGGCGTAAATCCGCACAAGGATTTCCTTTTGGACGCTCGGCTCGAAAATAAAACCGTCACGAGCGAGTTGAATCTCGCCTCGAGCGTATGCGTCGCAGAGCAAATCGCAATCACGGGAACCAACGGCAAAACCACAACCACGCTTCTTGTAGACCACATCCTCAAAAGGGCGGGGATACACTCGCACGCCGTAGGCAATATAGGCGTGCCGTTTTCCTCGATTGCCGACAAACTCGACGCAACCGAAACGGCGGTCATCGAAGCGAGCAGTTACCAACTCGAAAACAGCGTGGGATTCTCGCCCGACATTGCCGTTTTGCTCAACATAAAACCCGACCATTTGACCCGTCACGCGACGATGAAAAACTACATAAACGCAAAGGCGAATATCTTCCGCGCGCAGAGCGAGAGCGACTATCTCGTGTTCAACGCAGACGACGAAGAAGTCGCAAGCGTCGTTTTCGAAGCGATATCTCGAAAGGTGCCGTTTTCGATTGAGCATACCGAGCCGAGCGGCGCGTATATTTCGTCTGGATTCGTATGTTTCAGAGGCAATCCGATTATACCCGTCGAGGAAATCGACTTCAAGGGCGACGAACTTCAAAATGTACTCGCGGCGGTTGCAGTGTGCATGGTAAAGGGCGTGTCGGCGTTCTGTACGGCTTCCGCGCTCTCGGACTTCAAACGTCCGCATTATCGCAGACAACTCATAGCGATTGCCGAGGGCGTGTACGTCTACAACGACAGCAAATCCACCAACGTGTCAGCTTGCCTCAGCGCATGTTCGAGCGTGGGCGAGTGCGTGCTTATGCTCGGCGGACAAAAGGGCGAAGAGGACTTTGCGTACTTGTTTTCACACTTGCCGAGCAACGTCAAAGCGGTCACGGCGCAGGGCGAAAACGCAGACGTAATATATAGAGCGGCAAAAACATGCGGCTTTGACGACGTGCGAGTTTGCAATACGCTCGAAAGCGCGATATCCGAAGCATTCGAGGCGGCAAAAGAACTCAAATGCGAAAGCATACTTTTCTCGCCTGCGAGCAAGAGTTTCGATTTGTACGAAAACTTTGAGGAACGAGCGGAAAAATTCGATTCGCAGATAGCGAATTATCTCTCGAAAAGATGAACCGCGCAAACGCTTTTCACACGCGCTCGCACAACGTGAGCGCAAGCGAGCGCACATACCCGAGCGCAAGCGCACATACGAGCGGTGGCGCGCGCACGGATAGGCACGCAGGCGAAAAAACGCGCGAGCGGGCGCGCGCTTTGCGCACGCCTCGCGCATACGCTCGCTCACGAGAGAAACGCGCATACGTTAGGCTCGGCAAGGCGGAGCAAATGCCGTCGCTTTCCTTTATCGGAAACGGCAGAGGGGATTGCGTTCTTTCGATAGTCGCGATATTGCTCGGCATTTTGGGGCTTTTGTTCATATATTCCGCTTCTTGCTACTCGGCAAAAGTGCAGACGGGCGACGCTTTTCACTATGTCAAAACTCAGGCGGTCGCATTGATTATCGGCGTATTTTCGAGCGTGCTTTTGTCAAACGTCAAATCCTCGACCATCAAAAAGATTTCGCCGCTGTTGTATCTTGTCGGGCTTGCGCTTCTCGGTATGGTTTTTCTCCCCGTGTTGGGCGTTGAAAGTTACGGCGCCAAGAGGTGGCTCAATCTCGGATTTTTCACCATACAACCCAGCGAATACGCAAAATTTTTTATGGTTATGGCGATTGCGAGATTCGCAAGCGAAGCGGATATGAAAAAGTTTGTCAACGTGCTTTTCGTCTTGTTTTTGGGCGGCGCGGTGTGCGTGCTTATCATGCTCGAACCCAATATGTCCATAACGATGTGCGTGGTGGCGGTGGTGTTTGCGATGTTGTTTGCAAGCGGCGCGAGGATAAAACATCTTGCGTTTTTGATTGTGCCGATTCTGCTCGGCGCGGTTGCGCTCATACTCGTCGAACCCTACCGTATGCAACGGCTTTTGGCGTTTCTCGACCCGTGGCAATCGCCTCTTGAAGAAGGCTATCAACTCATTCAATCCTACTATGCGCTTTCAAGCGGCGGACTTTTCGGCGTAGGATTGTTTCAATCGAGGCAAAAGTATCTGTTTTTGCCTTTTGCGGAAAGCGATTTCATCTTGTCGATAGTGGGCGAGGAAACGGGCATATTCGGCATAGCGGCGATTATGATTTTGTTTTTCGTATTCGCAAAGCGAGGTCTGAAAATCGCAAGAGAGGCGTCGGACAGATATTCTTGCTATCTCGCGCTCGGCATAACGGCGGTGACGAGCATACAGACAATGCTCAATATGGCGGTGGTATGCGGCGCGATACCGCCGACGGGACTTCCGTTGCCGTTTATGAGCGCAGGGGGAAGTTCGCTCGTGGCGTACATGTGCGCGGTGGGCGTATTGCAGAGTATAGCCAAAAATTCCGCGCCCTATCTTCAACCGAATTCGTTTGCGAAATTATAACGCGACCAAACGTCAAAATGTGAGGAATTATGTCAGATCAACACTTAAAAATTATCGGTGGCAATCAACTTCTCGGCGCATACGAAGTTCACGCGGCAAAGAACGCGGTTTTGCCCATACTCGCCGCAGGACTATTGACCAAAGAGGACTTGATTGTGGAAAACTGTCCCTACATAACCGACGTCGATGCGATGACGAAAATGCTCGCCGCATTGGGTGCGGAAGTCGCGCGCGACGGTAGGCGCATAATAGTGCGAGGGCAGGCGCGCACGTCGCGCGTGAACGACGAACTTTGCAAGGATATGCGCTCGTCGATGTTTATGCTCGGCGCGCTTTTGGCGACTGTCGGCGAGGTAGAAACATCGCTTCCGGGCGGTTGCGACATAGGGAGCAGACCTCTTGATATTCACCTTGACGGACTTAAAAAAATGGGTGCGGAAATAACCGTCGACCAAAGCGGCATAAAGTGCAGGGCGACGAATCTTATAGGTGCGAAAATTCTTATGAAATATCCGTCCGTCGGCGCAACGGAAAATTTGCTTATGTGCGCGGCTTTGGCAAAGGGAAGGACCACGCTCGTGAATTGCGCGAGGGAACCCGAAATCGTTTCGCTTGTCGAGTGCTTGCGCGCAATGGGCGCGCGCATACGCGGCGAGGGTACGTCGGTTATAGAAATAGAGGGAGTAAAGGAACTCTCGGGCGCGAAGTTTACGCCCGTAGGCGACAGAATCGTTGCCGGAACTTTGCTTTGCGCGACGGCGGTATGCGGCGGCAACGTGCAGATATACGGCGCAAACAAAAAGCATTTGGGAACGGTGATAAACGTGCTTCAAAACAAGGACTGCAAAATCGAGGGCGACGAAAACTATCTTCGCGTGCGCTCAAACGGGCGCATGCACGCGGCGCGCGTATCGACCGCGCCTTATCCGCTGTTTCCCACCGATATGCAACCGCAACTTTTGAGCGCGGCTTGCTTTTCGGACGGCGTGAGCGTAATCGACGAAACCGTTTTCGAAAACCGCTTCGCCCACGCGCGAGAACTTGCAAAACTCGGCGCGAGAATAAAGATAACCGACAACACCGCGATTATCGAGGGTTGCGGCAAATCCGATTCGCCGTATATGATAAGCGGCGGACAGATGAGTGCGAGCGACTTGCGAGGGGGTGCGGCTCTTTGTATCGCCGCACTCAAAATATCGGGAGAAAGCGAGGTATGCGGACTGGAATACATAGACAGAGGTTACGAGAATATCGAGGATATGTTCTTCACGCTCGGCGGCTACGTCAGGCGCACAAAAGACAGATAACCGCGCCTATTTTTACGATAAAACGCCTGTAACGACAAAAAATAGGCAAATTCTGCAAAAATTTGATAAAAATCCGTTGACACATTTAGTATTTTTAATATAATTATATTATAAATAATACGCGCGATAGCGTGTTTTTTAGAAAAAGAGGACGAATATGGGTTCGATTTTCACAAAAGACATAGCCGTTTTGGACGTAAACTCTCGCCTTGTGAGCGCAATTGTAGGCTCAAAGAGGGCGCAGAGCGTTTTCGGCATTAAGTCTGTTGTCGAAAAACAACATCAGGGCTACGAAAACGGCGAGTGGTTCGACGGCAAGGAAACCGTGCAAATCGCAAAAGAAGTGCTTCTGGAAGCGATGAAGAATGCGGACTCTCGCACCAAACGTCTTTTTATCGGCGTACCTGCCGAATTTGTCACCGTCGTCACCAAAGAAGTTTCGGTGAGGCTGGACAGACAACGCAGAGTCGTCGACGACGACATTTCCTATCTTCTCAAAAAGGGCGACGATTTCGACCAAAGCAAGTATTTGACCATCAACACTTCGGCAATCTATTTTGCCGTTGACGGACAAGACAAAATATACAACGACGTGAGGGATATGGACGCTCAGCAAGTCGAGGCTTGCGTGAGTTATATGCTTTGCGAAAGAGCCTTCGTCGAGATGTTCGACACCGTCGCAAACGAACTCGGATTCACCGACGTCAGATACGTCGCCACCTGCTGGGCGGAGTGTATGGCTTTGCTTGAGAAGGAACAGCGCGACAACGTGTATATGCTCATCGACATCGGATATTTGTCCTCGTCCGTAAGCATTGCAAAGGGCGACGGAATCCTCGATATGAAGTCGTTTTCTATGGGCGGCGCACACATTTGCGCGGACATTTTCGAGGCTTTGGACGTGCCTTTCGATATGGCGGAAGAGGCAAAACGCCTCGTCGACCTCAATCTCAATTACAGCGACGAAGCGGTGCTTGTCAGCGACGGCGAAAACGCGGTTTACGCGCAAGACGCTTGCGAGATCGCAAAGAACAGGCTCGACGTGTTTGCCGACGTCATCGGCGACATCCTCAAAAGCGTCGAGGAGGACGCACCGTCGTATATGCCCGTATACCTCACGGGCGAGGGCGTTGCCTCTATGCGCGGCGCAAAGAAGTATCTGAGCGAACAACTCGGAAAAAACATTGAAATCATCACTCCCAAACTTCCCGGATTCGTCAAACCCGACGACTGCTCCAAAGCGTCGCTCCTCGTTATGGCGGACAATCTGTCGAAGTTCGACTTCGGAGCGTTTATAAAAAAGTTATTCAACGGAGGTAAAAAATGATAGATTTTGAAAAATTCGGTTGGACGCCGAGCGAGGAAACTTCCCAAGAGGAAGATGAAACCGTGCAAGCGGAAGAAACCGTGCAAGAGGATGTTCAACAACCCGCAGAAGATATTGAACCGCAAGAAACTCACGAACAGTTCCAACCCGTTTCTCAAAAGAAACCCGGCAAGGCGAATATCGTCGTCGTCGGCGTGGGCGGTGGCGGAAACAACGCCGTCAACAATATGATCAGGGCAGGCATCAAGAGCGCAAGTTTCGTGGTTATGAACACGGATATGCAAGCGCTCAATATGTCTCTCGTTCCTCCGCATTGCAAAATTCAACTCGGCGCGAATATGACGGGCGGTTTGGGCGCAGGCTCCGACCCCGAAATCGGCAGAAAAGCCGCAGAGGAATCTCGCGAGCGTATCAAAGCCGCTCTCAAAGACATCGACCTCTTGTTTATCACCGCAGGTATGGGCGGTGGCACGGGTACGGGCGCTGCTCCGGTCATCGCAGAGATTGCAAAATCCATGAACATTCTCACCGTCGCAGTTGTCACCAAACCGTTCAACTTCGAGGGTGCGCAACGTATGAAAAACGCCGAAGAGGGCATCAAAAACCTCAAAAACTTCGTGGATACGCTGCTTGTTATCCCCAACCAAAAACTCATCGAAGTGCTTGACAAGAACATCTCCTTCAAACGCGCGTTCGAAATCGCGGACGACGTGCTTCGTCAAGGCGTTCAGGGCGTGAGCGACGTCATTGCGAATCCCGAACTTATCAACCTCGACTTTGCCGACGTTCGCACGATTCTTTCCAACAAAGGTCTTGCTCATATGGGCATTGGTTACGGAAAGGGTGAAAAGAGAGTTATCGAAGCAGTGCGCGGCGCAGTGTTCAGTCCGCTTCTCGAAACGGACATCGAGGGCGCAACCGGTATCATCGTCAACATCACCGGCGGCGACGATATGCTTTTGGGCGAAGTCACCGAAGCGTGCGACATCGTAAAACAAGTCGTAGACCCAAGCGCAAACATCATTCTCGGCACGGCGTTCGTTCCCGACAAGAAAGACATCGAAATCACTATTATCGCAACCGGATTTGTGGACAGAAACCTTGCGCCTGCAAGAAGCAGCGCGCCTCAACCGCCCAAATCCTTTGCAACCGCGCTTTCGCAAGCGGCGTCCAATGTCGAAGACGACGAAAAAGAAGAGGAGCAACAAGCGGAAGTAGAGCAACCCGTGTTCAACCAAAACATCTTT
>CAVKTQ010000024.1:0-2722 GCA_963659105.1 Firmicutes bacterium CAG:238
GACCTCTTCCTTGACGGGCTCTTCCTTAACCGCTTCTTCGACGGGTGCTTCCTCCTTGACTTCCTCTTGAACGACAGGTTCGGGAATCTGCTCTTCGGCGGATTCGGGAATCTGCTCTTCGGTCACGACAGGCTCGTCTCGAACAACCGATTCGTCGGCAGGCTCGTCGGTTTTTGCGGCTTTGCCTTTTCTTTTACGCATAAGTCCGAACAATTCCTGACGTTTTTGAGCGATTTTTTGGTTGAGGCGCAATTCCTCGCCGGTGACGCCGTATTCGGCAAAAAATTCGTTTTCGGCTTGGTCTTCTTTTTGGTCGTTGCGTTCCTTAACGGCTTTGATGATGTTGACCAAAAAAACGGCAACGATAGCAAGCGCTGCAACGATTGCAACGGCGATGACGATCAATGCGGCGGTTCCGTCAAGCGGACCGAGTGTGATGTCTGGCATAATTTCCACTCCCTTATCAGAGTTTTATAAACATAAATATCTTAACACACAACGCGCGCAAGCGCAATACCTTTTTCTTTTTTTCCGCCAAATCCCCCTTTTTGTCGTCAAAAAGAGCGAAAAATGCGGAAAAATACTGCGTTTTTACGTTATTAGGATATGCAAAAAACATGCAAATACGACGAAAAAAAGCAGAAAAAACAGAGAAAAACAATATAAAAACGTGCAAAAACAAGCAAGAAGACAAGCAAACCCGAACAAAATGACAAGCAAAGACAAGCGAAAACCGAAAAAAAGACAAGCAAAAGGCAAGCGAAAACCGAAAAAAAAACAAGCGAAAACCGAGCGGAAAATATCTTTTTTCAGCCGTATTTTGCAAAAGCGCAGTTTCTGCGCAAATCGAAAATAAGCGAAAGCGGCTTAGGCAAAAACGACGAGCAACGAACGCAAAAACATTGCGGCGCAAAGTATGAGGCAGGCTCCTCTCGTTTTCTTCACTCTGTCGAGGAATACGAATCTCGAAACAAACACCATAAGCACGATGAGCGCAACGACCGCGATTATGTCCGCAGATACGGCTACCGTCGAAAAACTTACGCTGCCCACAAGTCCGACGAACAATCTGAACGGCACGAGCAGATATTTGAGCGGCAGAACGAGTCCGCCGAAGCCCGTTATCGTGGCGAGCGCGACAAGAATGAGCGATATGACGAAAAACGCCATTATGTACGGAAGAATCAAAAAATTGGACAACACGAACAATGTCGGCACTTCGCCGAAAAAGTAGGCAACGAGCGGATATGTAAACAGGTTTGTCGCAAACGATAAGGCGCAGACTTTTGCGAAATTCGTGCCTATTTTGTGTTTTGGACTTATCTTTTCGACGAGTTTGAGCCCTGCTCTTTCAAACGGTCTGTTGAAAATAAATATGCCGAACACTGATGCGAAGGAAAGCAGAAATCCGATGTCGAACAAGTCGGCGGGGCGAATAATCAAAATTACGATTGCGGCGAGAGATATGGACGACACGTCGTCTTTCTTCTTTGAAAACGCAGACGAGAACATATACACGCCGCTCATAATCACCGCGCGAAGCGACGAAGCCGTGAACGAGCATAGCATCGAATAGAAAAACGTTGCGACAAGCACTATGCCGAAACTTGCTTTTGGATTGACTTTCAACTTTTTGAGGAGAAAATAAATTGCGGTGGCGAGCGTCGAAACGTGCAGACCGCTGACCGCAAGGACGTGAGCCAGTCCGCTTGATTTGATGTCGTCGTACATGTCGGAATCTATGCCCGATTTGTCGCCGAGCACCAACGCTTGAACGATAGAAGCGGTTTTGTCGTCGAGGTTTTGGCGCAATATTTTCTTTATGCGCACTTGCAGATTGTCGGGAAAACTCAATTTGCCGCCCGAAACGCTGTACGCCGAATAAGCGGTTATGGTGTAGCGTTGACCGCTCGATATTTTGCGAGGATAATAGTTGTCGAATTTTTCGTGCGAGTAATAGCGCAATTTGCCCGTCAAAACTACTGTGTCGCCGACGCTAAAATTCAAATCGTCGAGATAAGCGTACACTCTCGCTTCATACCCGACCTTCTCTCCGTCAACGTAAATATCGGCGGCGTCGAAGGAGTAATATTTGCCGCTGTAAACAATCTCGCTGTTGACTTTTGCGGTTATCTCGCCCGAATAATTATTCAATTCGACCGAATTATATTGCATATTTGTTGCGGACATCGCGACAAAGCCGACGATGAGCGCGAGCGGAATATAAAAGAATTTTCTCGACTTTCTGAACGCGACGACAAGCGAAAACGACAAAAGAAAAACAATCGAAAGCAAAACGAACGCCCACACGCCAAGACCGCTGCACGCTTCGGCAACGATTATGCCGAAGACAAGGGTCAGAGCGAAAAACAGAATAGGTCTGTAATTAAATAAGCGTCTTCCTTTTATCCTCATAATTTCTTCTTTTGTTGCATTTTGCCGCCGATATTTGCAAAAATCGAATCGACATATAAAGCCGACTATACTCAAAAAACGGACTTTACACCGATGTATGTCACGCAAAAAGTCCGTTTTGAGATATTATTTTCTTCCTGTGATAACCACGTCCGCTCCCAAGCCGAGAACGTCTTTCGCAACCGTATCGCCGATTTTTACATCGTCGGAAACTTTCAGTTTGCCGATAAAGTTCACAACGTCGAAGATACGCTCTTTGGGAACGGCGGTTGACGTTTTGCAGGAAGCAACGCCGCCCGACTTCATC
>CAVKTQ010000024.1:2787-18703 GCA_963659105.1 Firmicutes bacterium CAG:238
TTCATCTCCACAAGCGTCGTTACGCATCTTTTTGGATGCGTGTATTCCTCTTTTCCGTACATCGCTCCTCGCTTGCAGGTGTTGCCCGAAACAACGACTTCGCCGTTTGTTTCTTCAATTGTAAGCGGACAGCCCATAGGGCACATTATGCAAATTGTATTCATTTTTCCAACCTCACGACGACGTCGCCCGAAACGGCGGATTTGTCTATAATCACGTTGCCCATTTCACCCGGGGCAAGCACCATACACTTTTTGCTTGCAAGCACGCTTTTGTCGCTTTCTACGATAAGTTTGCAGTTTTTGTACACGTCGCCCACTCTGAAAAAGATTTGCACTTTTCCCTCGCCCTTGTTGAGGATTTGCGGAAGCGCGTATCTTACGCCGTCTTTTGCGACGACGTTGACTCTTTCGCCGAGTTTTTCGTATTTACCCAAAGCATATTTCGCCGCGCACTCGCCTGCCGTTTCCGCCTCGTGGGATACGTTGTCCACAAGGTCGTGGACGTGAAGGACGTTTCCGCAAGAAAATATGCCCTCGACGCTTGTCATCCTGTTTTCGTCAACGATTGCGCCGTTGGTGATTGTGCTCATCTCGACGCTTGTGCCGCTGAGCAAATCGTTTTCGGGGATAAGCCCGACGGACAGCAAGAGCGTGTCGCACGCAACGTACTCCTCTTTTGAAAGGTCGGGTTTTCTGTCCGCGCCTACGGGAGCGTACCAAAGCCCCGTCATGCGCGGCTTGCCTTCCACTCTCGTGATTGTATGGCTGTACTTGATGGGAATATTGTAGTCGTCAAGGCACTGAACGATGTTGCGCTTAAGTCCGCTCGAATACGGCATAAGTTCAAGCACGAGTTTGACGTTTGCGCCCTCGGTGGTCATACGGCGCGCCATAATAAGTCCGATGTCGCCGCTTCCGAGAATGACGACGTCCTTGCCCACGAGATAGCCGTCGAGGTTGCAAATCTTTTGCGCCATACCTGCGGTGTAAATGCCTGCCGGGCGAGTGCCGGGAAGCGCGATTGCTCCTGCGGTGCGTTCTCTGCAACCCATTGCAAGCACGATTGCGCCAGCCTTTATTTTGCAATATCCTTGCTTTGGGGAAAGCACGCAAACTTCCTTGTTTTCGTCAAGGGAAAGCACCATGCTTTCGAGCATAACGTCGATATCTTCCGCTTCGACCGTTTTGCGGAATCTGTCCGCATATTCTGGTCCCGTCATTTCCTCGCCGAAGTAATGAAGTCCGAAGCCTTGGTGTATGCACTGATTGAGTATGCCGCCAAGACGCACGTCACGCTCGAGAATGAGCGTTTTTGCGCCCTGTTTGCGAGAGGCGAGAGCCGCCGCCATACCGGCAGGACCGCCGCCTATGATAACAACGTCGTATGAAAGCGCGCTCATCTTTGCACCTCCTTCACTCTGCATACGGCGATTTGAGAATCTTCGCCGCCGCCTTTTCTGACTTTGTCGAGAGGGATATCGAGTTCCCTCGATATGATTTCCATAACTCTCGGACCGCAGAAGCCGCCTTGGCATCTGCCCATACCCGCTCTCGTGCGGCGTTTGACGGCGTCCACCGTATACGCTTGAAGCGGCGAATGGATTGCTTCCACGATTTCCGCTTCCGTAACCTTTTCGCAACGGCAAACGATTCTTCCCCACGCATCATTGTCCTTTATGAGCGAATTGAGTTCGTCCTCGCCAAGTTCGAGCAATCTCTTATGCCTCGGCATAACTGTGACGTACTCGTCTTTGAGAGGCGCATTTGACATATTTGCGATTTGTTCGTCTATATACTCCGCAATGGCAGGCGCAGAGGTAAGCCCCGGCGAGCAAATGCCTATTGCCATAACGAAATTCTTTTTGAGTTTAGACTCGCCTATGACGAAGTCGTGACCTATTATGGTGCGAAGCCCCGAATACACTCTTATGCACTTGCCATACGCAGGGCACTTATAAGAGAGCGGAACGCTGCGTCTCAAAAGGTCGAGGGAATCGAGGGATGAAGCCGTATCGTCGTCGTCCGTCGTATCGATTGCGGTGGGTCCGTATATAACGTTTCCGTCAGCCGTCGGCGAAACGAGTACGCCCTTGCCGAGCGCAGTGGGAAGTTGGAAAATGACGGTGTTTACGTTTTTCCTTTCCGTGTTGTCGAGCACGAAATAATCGCCTCGTCTGTAAGTCGTGTCGTAATGCTCTGCGCCTACAAGATCGTTTATATGCGCACCGTGTGCGCCCGCGCAGTTGACGACGTATTTTGCGACGTATTCGCCGTCGTTTGTCTTGACCGTATACTCGCCGTCTTTATCCTCAATTGCGACGACTTCTCTTTCGAGCAAGATTTGCGCGCCGTTGAGAACGGCTCTATCGGCATACGCTATGCAAAGTTGATAGGGCGAAACAACGCCTGCGCTCGGCGCATAGAGCGAATACTCTATATCGTCCGAGATATGCGGCTCGAAAGCAAGGGTCTGTCGTCTATCCCAAACCTCCGTTTGAACGCCGTTGGCTTTTGCCTTCTGTTCGAGTTTCAAAATGCCGTCGTACTGCTCTTTTGTAGCAACCACGATAGAGCCGCATTTTAGGTGCGGAACGTCGAGTTCTTCCGCGTCGCGCCATACGAGCGCGTTTCCCTTTACGTTAAGCAGAGCCTTTAACGTATTCGGCTCGCAGTCATAACCTGCGTGTACGATTCCGCTGTTGGCTCTTGTCGAAAACGAGGCGACGTCGTCCTGCTTTTCCAAAAGCAAAACTTTGAGATTGCGACGAGCAAGTCTGTCAAGCACGGCGCAACCCACAATACCGCCACCTATGACGATACAATCGTATTTCATATTTTATTCACCTTGTTGCCCGAAGGCAAAATGTCATTTGACGTTGAATTTCTTTTTGTAAGATTCGAGATTATCCTTGATGATAAGTTCGGCAAACTCTCTGTTTTTGACTTGAAAAACGGTGGTTTGTTTGCCTTCGAGTTGTTTGTAAACTCTGAAAAAGTGCGACATTTCTTCCATAATGTGCGCAGGCAGTTCCTCGATTTCCTTGTAAGTGTTCCAAGTGGGGTCTTTGAACGGAATTGCGATAATTTTGTAGTCCATCTCGCCGCTGTCTTGCATCATCATAACGCCGATGGGATAGCATCTGACGAGCGCAAGCGGAACGATAGGCTCCGAACAAAGCACCAAAACGTCGAGCGGATCGTTGTCCTCGCTGTATGTGCGAGGGATAAAGCCGTAGTTTGCCGGATAGTGCGTGGACGTATACAAAACTCTGTCCAGAATCAGCGAACCCGTCGCTTTGTCGAGTTCGTATTTATTTTTGCTGCCTTTGGAGATTTCTATGCAAGCAAGGAAGTCCGTGGGTGTGATACGTTGGGGGTCAACGTCGTGCCAAATGCTGCTCATTCTGCCACCTCTGAAATTTTTATACAAATTATTATAATAATTTACATTAAAAAAGTCAATATGCGGCGCTCAACAAGCACTCGTTTTTTTGCGCAACGCTACAAAATGCGAAAAATGTTCTCGCAAAACGTTTTTTTATACGTTTTGACGGGATGTTGTATATCCGTGCGCTTGCGATTGAATGCAATCTATGCTAAAATTTATATTCAAATAAACTAAGGCAATAATAAAAAGATGCTAAAACTTCTCAAATACCTCAAAGGTTATCGGCTCAAAACCGTGTTCGGACCTCTTTTCAAACTCATCGAAGCGGTGTTTGAACTCTTCACGCCCGTCGTGGTCGCCTGGATTATCGACAACGCCATCCCGATGGGCAAAAACGGCGATTTTTCGGGCTTGATTTACGGCGGACTCATTATACTCGCGCTCGGCGTGTTCGGGCTTGCGTTCTCGCTTACGGCGCAGTATTTCGCATCTCGCGCTTCCCTCGGATTCGGCACGAACCTTCGCAGAGACCTCTACTCGCACATAAACACGTTTTCCTACACGGAACTCGACAAGTTTTCCACCACGTCGCTCATAACTCGGCTTACGTCCGACGTCAATCAGGCGCAACAAGCGGTCGCTATGTTCATTCGCCTCGTGCTTCGCGCTCCCTTCATCGCAGTGGGCGCAATCGTCATGGCAATGCTCATCGACCTCAAACTCTCTTTGATTTTCGTGGCGGCTGCGCTTGTGATTGCCGTGCTTCTTGCAATAATTATGCTCACGACGATGCCCAAGTACAAGGACGTGCAATCCAAACTCGACGACGTGTCGAGGCTCACAAAAGAGAATCTTTCGGGTGCGAGAGTGGTAAGGGCGTTCGGAGCGGAAGAGAGAGAAAAGCAAATTTTCGACAACGCCGCGCAATCCCTTTCGCAAACATCGATAAAGGTCGGCGCGGTGAGCGCGCTCCTCAATCCTCTCACCTATTCGGTGCTCAACCTCGCCGTCATCGCGATTTTGTATTTCGGCGGCAAGAGCGTGTATATGGGCAACCTCACGCAAGGCGAGATTATCGCGCTTGTCAACTATATGACCCAAATCCTCAACGCGCTCATCGTGTTTGCAAACTTGCTTGTGACATTCACGAAGGCTTCGGCTTCGGCGGCGAGAATAAACGAGGTGTTTGACGTCACGTCCTCCATGCAGGAAGGAAGCGGCGCGATTATGGACGAATCCGCACCGGCAATCGAGATGAACGACGTTTCGTTCGCATACGCTCAAAACGGCGAGCCGTTCCTCAAAAACGTGAATCTAACCGTGCAAAAAGGCGACAGCGTGGGCATTTTGGGCGGCACTGGCAGCGGCAAAACCACTCTTGTTTCGCTCATGTCGAGGCTGTACGACGCAACGTCGGGCGAGGTGAAAATCTACGGCGAAAACGTCAAAAATTACACCAACGCGCAACTGCGCCAAATCTTCGGCGTTGCGCCGCAAAAGGCGGTTCTGTTTGAAGGAAGCGTAAAAGACAACCTGCTTTGGGCAAACGAAAACGCAACCGACGACGACATAAAAAACGCCCTCGAAACGTCGCAATCCGCCGAATTCGTAAACGCTTTGAAAGAGGGTTTGGACACGAAGATTTCGCAAGGCGGAAAGAACCTTTCAGGCGGTCAACGTCAACGTCTTACAATCGCGAGAGCGTTGGTTTCCAATCCCGATATCCTCATTTTGGACGACTCCTCTTCCGCTCTCGACTTTGCGACCGATGCGAAACTTCGCAAGGCTTTGTCCCATTTGCGCCTTGAAAAAGGACTTACGACGGTTGTCGTTTCCCAACGCGCAACGAGCATTAAATACTGCGACATAATCGTCGTTCTCGACGAGGGCAAAATCGTGGGAATCGGCACTCACGACGAACTCATAAAGTCCTGCGACGTGTATAAAGAAATATGCCTTTCTCAAAACAAGGAGGAAGAAACAAAATGAAAAAGACTTCCTCGAATACCGTGCAAAAAAACAAAACCGACTTTGCGGCAATCAAAAAGTTGCTTAAATACGCGCGCCCGTATGTGCCTGTCATTATACTTGCGCTCGTGCTTTCCGCCCTTCAAATCGCCGCCACCCTGCTTGCGCCCGTCGTAATCGGCAAAACGGTGGACTACATCATAGGCGAAAACAACGTTGACTTTGGCGTAATCCTCAAAAACGCAGGCATTTTGGCAGGTCTTATCGCTTGCGTGTTCGTGTTTCAATACCTTGCGTCGCTGTGCATAAACTTCGCTTCTTTCCGCACTATCCGCGACCTACGTTCGAGCGCGTACGCAAAACTCAACGACGTGCCGCTTTCATACGTCGACTCCAACTCGCACGGCGACCTTATGTCGAGAGTGGGCAACGACGTAGACCAAATTTCAGACGGTCTTATTCAAGGCTTCTCGCAACTTTTCAACGGTATAGTGACGATAATCGGCACGCTTGCGTTTATGCTTTGGTACAACTGGCTCATTGCGCTCGTGGTGGTGTGCCTCACTCCTCTGTCGCTGTTTGTTGCGTACTTCATCGCAAAAGGCTGCCACAATATGTTCGCCATGCAGGCAAAAAAGCGCGGCGAACTTTCGGGGCTCGTCACCGAAATGCTTTCGAATCAACGCGTCGTCAAACTGTTCGGCTATGAAAAACGCGCGGAGGACAGATTTGCGGCAATCAACGGCGATTTGAAAGTGTGGGGACAAAACGCCGCGTTCTACTCGGCAATGGTCAATCCCTGCACAAGATTCGTCAACAACGTCATATACGTCGTCGTGTGCGTTTTGGGCGTGTATTTGGTTATAAAAGGCGGCGTCGTGCCGGGAATCGGCGCACTTTCCGTCGGCGCGCTCTCCTGCGTGCTTTCCTACGCCACGCAGTACACGAAGCCGTTTAACGAAATCACGGGCGTCGTCACAGAACTTCAGGGCGCAACCGCCGCGGCAAGCAGAGTTTTCGACCTCTTGGAAGCGCAAAATCAATCTTCCGACGAGGGCTTCGAGGACTTGACCGACGCAAACGGAAACATAAACATCGACAACGTGTACTTCTCCTACGTTCAGGACAAACCGCTCATTCAAGGCTTCTCGCTCAACGTCAAGAGCGGACAGCGAGTGGCTATCGTCGGACCTACCGGCTGCGGCAAAACCACCCTCATAAACCTTCTTATGCGCTTCTACGATCCCGACAGCGGCAAAATCGAAATCGAGGGCAAGGATATAACTCAAGTCACGAGAAAGTCGCTTAGATTGAGTTACGGCATGGTGTTGCAAGACACTTGGCTCAAAAAAGGCACCGTGCGAGAAAACATTGCCTACGGCAATCCGTCCGCAACCGAAGAGGAAATCGTCGAAGCGGCAAAAGCGGCGCATATCCACAACTTCGTCACTCACCTCGAAAACGGCTACGACACAATTCTCGACGACGACGGTGGCAATATCTCGCAAGGTCAAAAGCAACTTCTCTGCATCGCAAGAGTTATGCTTACTCATCCGCCTATGCTCATCCTCGACGAAGCGACGAGTTCAATCGACACTCGCACCGAAATCAAGATTCAGCAAGCGTTTGAAAAACTTATGCAAAACAAGACGTCCTTCATCGTCGCTCACCGCCTGTCAACAATCAAGAACGCCGACGTTATCCTCGTTATGAACAAGGGCAACGTCATCGAAAAAGGCACTCACGACGAACTTCTCGAACAGGGCGGATTCTACGCGAATCTCTACAACTCGCAATTCGAGCATTGAAAACGCATCGAAAAACGTCAAAAACCAATCAATAACAATCAATAACAATCAAAAAAAACATAAGCAAATGCGACGGAAATTCCGTCGCATTTGCTTTTACCTTTTGCGGTGTTTCTTTTGGCATCTATCTTTTCAGGTATCTACTTTTTGTTTTTCACCGCCGTTTTGTTTTCATATCGGATTTTGCAATCGATGGATTATTCAAAGACCAAAATATCTTTCTTTGAAGAATAAATGTTCCACTTCTCTTTTCCGCTTATATTCGGGTTTTGAGTGCGAGCGAAGTTTGCCATCCTGTCCACGATTTCGTCGGACAAATCGTAGTCCGCTTTTTCAAACGGGCGCAAGGATTTACCCAGCGAGCCGAGAACGTACCAAAGGTCGCAAGAGTGGAAAGACGCATTGTCGGGCGGCAAGAGGCGTTCGAGCGAAAAGACGTAGCAAGGCGCGTTCTTCCGCTTTTGTCCTCTTGCAAACGCTCTCGCCATATGATTGAGTACGGGCGGAAGCAAATCCTTTTTGACAGTGCCGAACACGATGGGTACGTCTGTGTCATAACGCTTATCTTTGACAAGTTCGCCGTCGATGACGGGTTTGGTGCAAAGAGCCTTGCCGAGCGGATATTTGGTTTTCCACGTCGTCCACACCGTCTTTGTATCGAGCGTTTTGAACTCGTCGAAATCCTTTGCGCCGCTCGCCTTTATGAGTTTTGTCCAGTACTTTGCGTTGGGATTGGAAATCGGCAACATCGCGCCGCGTTTTCCACCGCCCGAAAGCATAACCGCGCCCTTTATCTTGCCTTTTAGCATATCCGAGCATATGAGCGTCTGTATGCTCATTGCCCCTGCGCTCTGCCCCATAAGCGTGATATTGTCGGGATCGCCGCCGAAAGCCGAGATATTGTTTCTCACCCACTCTATCGCCGTGCATTGGTCGAGCAGCCCGAGATTGCCTTTGACGTGCGTTTTGTCGGCGTAAAAACCGAAAACGTTGAGACGATAGTTTATGGCGACAAACACGACGCCTCGTTTTGTGTACGCCGAGCCGTCGAATTGCATTTCGTTTATGCTACCGCCCGTGAAACTTCCGCCGTGAATGAACACGATGACCGGGCATTTGTCGGCGTTTTTGGGCTGATATACGTCCAAAATCAAGCAATCCTCGCTATATGTGAAGGATTTGCCTTTGCGGAATTCCTGATAATAGAATCTGTGTTCCTCGTTCCAATACGCGCGCATTTGCGGACAGCATACGCCCTGCTCGACTGCGTTTTGGTCGCCGTCGAACTTTGTGACAAGCACGGGTTTTTCAAACCGCTTTGCAACGGCGTATCTCACGCCGCGAAATCTCGCGCCGTAATCGGTGACTTCGCCTATGACGTTTCCGCAAGGCGTATTGACGGTTTTAGTTTCCACTTGTAATCTCCTTTAAGGTTTTCATCGAGAACTTCATACTCTTGATAGGATTCGGCGACAAGTCGAGTTCCACGACGGCGTTTTGCACGCCGCATTCTTCCGCTTTTTTCAATATCGTTTTGAAATCGAGCGTGCCTTTGCCGATTGCTCTGAAAATCTTGTGCTTGTAGTCTTTGAGGTGAAGCGTGTTCACTCTGCCGTTGAGTTTGTCGAGATACTCGCAAACGTCCTTGCCCGCAAACGCCATCCAGAACGTGTCGGGAATGAACATAACTCGCTTGTCGGTGTTTTCGATGAGATAGTCGTAAACGGTCTTGCCGTCGATTTTGTCGAACTCGAACCAGTGATTGTGATAGGATATCGTCATACCCTCTTCGGCAAGTTTCTCGCAAGTCGTATTCAAAAAGTCAACGAATTTTTGCAAATCCTCGATTTTCCCCGTGCGGAACTTTTTGGGCATCATGCCTATGCCGAGATTGTTGCATCCGTAGGTTTTATGCTCGGCGACAAGCGCGTCGAGGTCGTTTTCAAGACGGTCGAATTTGTCGTGCGAAATGCAAATCGGCATATCGTACTTCTTGACAAGATTTGCAAGAAACTTCGCGTCTACGGGTTTTCCGCCCGAAAGTTGAACGACTTGCGCGCCCATATCTCTGCACAGAGCAAAGGCGTTTTCATACCCTTGCTCGTCCTTGAGATATTTCCTCAGCGAAAACAGTTGAACGCCGTATTTCATACTTTATTCCTCGCTTTTGACGTCGTTATCTTCGTTTTGAGGCGTTTTTTCGTCGATTGCGGCATTTTCCGTTTCGCGCGATTCTTCCGCTTCTTCCTCTGCTTCGGCAACCGATTCGCCGAGAGTTTCGATGCCTTGCGTATTGTCGATTGCAATCGAGTTGCTCTCGAATTGATTTTTGAGATGCTCTTCTTTTGCAATTTGAAGATCCGCAACTTTCTTCTTCGAAAGCGGATACCAAACGAGAAGCACGATCGCCATAAGTCCGAACAGAACGGCTGGAATTATTGTTGCGAGATCGTACATCGTGTTGAGGTTTTCAAGGGTTTGTTTTGCGCCCTTTGCGGTGTTGTAGTGCATGCCCAAAAGCGCGCCGTTGACCGCAACCGCCGAGATAACCTGACCTATCTTTCTGAAGAACATAAAGAACGCATACGCCGTGCCGTCGTCGCGTCTGCCCGTCTTGACTTCGATGTCGTCGATAGCGTCGGTCGCCATTGACCACACCTGCAAAACGATGAAGGTCATTCCGCTGCCGCTGACGAAGCACAGCACCAAGAACAGATACATTCTCACGTCGAGGTCCACGCCGCGAAGAGCGAACATACAAAGGTTTGCAGCCGCCGCGATAATCATACCAACGCCGCAGATTTCCTTTTTGCCGAATTTGCGAACCATCTTCGGCGTGACGAACATGAATATCGCCATAGGCGCGTATGTGCAGATTGTGGACACGATGTTCATCCAGTTTGCGCCGAACAAGTCGTCAAACAGGTACAGATAGAAGCTTTGCGTGAACATTTGTCCTGCGAGCAAGAGCATACTTGCCACGCTGACCGCCAAAAACGCTCTGTTGCTAAACAAGTTTTTGATGATGGTTTTGCCCTCGCCTTTTTGCTTTTCCTTCGGAGTTGCGACAACTCTTTCCTTGTTGAACGCAAACGCCATAATGAGCATTGCAAAGCATGCAAGCGAAAGCACCACAACGCCGATAATAACGGGCGTATACTGCATATCCGTGAGGATTTTGCCGTTTTCGCCGACGGCGTAAACTTGGTCGCCTACGGTTTTGGTTGCGCCCGTCCAGTCCGCGTCCGCAAGGCGTTTTGCGTATGCAAAGGACGAAATCAAAATTACGGGCGTGCCGCCGATACCTGCGCCGATAGAACGGAAAACGGAAAGTTTTGTGCGCTCTTTCTCGTCGGTGGTGACAACCGAAGCAAGTCCGCCGTAGGGAATTTGGAGCATCGTGTAACTCATACCGAACATAACGTACGTCACGGTTGCGTAAATGCAAGTTCCGACGGGATTCACGTCATAGGTGAGCCCCGGCCACTTGACAAACATCAATATCGACGAAGCGACAAGCGGTATTGACGCCCACAGGAACCAAGGACGATATCTGCCCCACTTCGAGAGTTTGATACTGTCGCAGATTCTGCCCATAATCGGGTCGTTGATGGCGTCCCAGATTCTCGCGCCGATGAACATAAGCATAATGAACAGCGGTTCGAGGTGGAAAATATCCGTGTAGAATTTCTGCAACAGCGACGTGACAAGACCGAAAACAAGACAGCATGCGGTGTCGCCCATGGCGTAGCCGATGTAGTCTTTGGTTTTGAGTCCGCTTGTGCGCGAGATGAAACTTTGTTCTGTCGCTTGCGCGACGTTTTGCGTATCAGACATAATTACCCCTATAAATTTATTGTTTTTGTTATAAATTCGGGTGTGGGCAGAGCCCACCCTATTTTCAGTTATTAATGATATCGCCTGCGGCGGTGATATCACTTTGTGATGATATCGTGCATATCGCACGATGATATCCAAACTCCGTTTGGGTTGCGGAATATTTGAATTTTTGTTTTCCGCTTGTCATTCAGAGGAGCAACATCGTTGCGACGTAGGAATCAAGGCGAAGCCGCATTTCGCTACGCTTGATTCTCACGGTCACTCCGTTCCCTCAGAATGGCATATGAAAGATTCAAAACTTCCGCATGCGTGCAAAGCACGCTTTCACCAAGCAAGCACTCGCGCGGAATTGCGGTTTGAGTTTTTACCCGTCTTATTTGGAGAGCAAAGAGGGCTTGCGCGGTTAGCAGAGCAATAAATCGAGCGAGGCTCTCGGCAATACGCAAAAATTGCGTATTGCCGTTGCCTCAGTGAAGATTTTTGCTCTCTTCGAGTTTGCGCTTTTCAAGTTCCTCAATGTACAAATCCTCGTCAAACGGAATTTGCACTTCCTTGTGAGTCCAACTCGCAAGGTGTATGGCATTCGAGAAGGTCAACCCGATTATGCCTTGCTCGCCCGGCGCAATAAATTTGTCCGTCTTTTTGAGCAGATAATCGGTGTAATTCTTGATGATTCCGATGTGTTGCGGCGGATACTTCGTGAAGTTGAGATAGTGTCCTACGCCGCGATACTTGTACGTTTTTGTCTTGGGCTTGCCCATAAACACGGTGTTATGCTCGGAAAATACGGGTTCGAGTTCCTCGTTTTGCGTGAACACGAGTTTGCCGTTTTCGATGACGATTTTGCCGCCCTCGCCCGTGATTTCGAGACGATTCGTACCCGGTGCGTCGTGGGTCGAGGTGATAAACACGCCCGTTGCGCCGTTTGCAAACTTGCAGTATGCCGTCACGTCGTTTTCGACGCTTATGTTGCGACCCACCGTGGAAGCGGTTGCCGTAACGGACACGGGAAGTCCCGCAAGCCAAGTGAACAAGTCGAGTTGGTGAGGACATTGATTGAGCAGCACGCCGCCGCCTTCACCCCACCACGTACCGCGCCAGCCGCCTTGCGCGTAGTATGCGCGCGGACGATACCAGTTGGTGATGATCCAAACGATTCTCGTAAGTTTGCCGAGTTTGCCGCTGTCGATAATCTCTTTTGCCTTGATGTAAAGCGGATTTGTGCGTTGATTGAACATCATTCCGAATAGCAATTCGGGATGTTTTTTGGATTCGTCAATCATTTCGCGCACTTGCTTTGTGTACACGCCTGCCGGTTTGTCGCAAAGCACGTTCAAGCCTGCTTTCATCGCGTCGATTGCGATTTGCGGATGGAAATAGTGAGGCGTTTCCACCATAACGACGTCGATAAGCCCCGATTTGAACATATCCTGATAGTTGTCAAACACCTTTACGCCTTTGAAGTTTTCCTCGGCGTACTTGCGTCTTTCGGGTGAAATGTCGCAAACGGCGACGAGGCGCGCGCCCTTCACAAGTCCGTTGAGTTTTGTGAGAATCTTGGTGTACAGCGTGCCTTGCTTGCCTATGCCGACAATGCCGTATCTGACTTCTTTTTTATCCATTATTTCGCCTCCGAAATCAATTTTTTAAGGTTGTTGTATTGCCAGAGGAAAACAGTCTTCCTCGACGCGCACGCAAAATAGTTTCTGCCCATCTTCTTGTCGATGAGGCGGAAGGCTTTGAAATAGTCCTTCATTGCGAACTTGACGAACGGCACAAAGTATACGAGCGGTTTCATAACGGCGTACTTGAAGGTGTGCGGTTCGAGAGTCATAAAGCCTTCGTAGCCGCGCGCTTTGAGTTGACCGATGATGTATTCGTAATGTCCTTCGCCCGTTCCCACAGGCACTTCGACCTTGTAGGTCGAGCAATCCTTGATGTGATAATATACCACGAGGTCTTTGAGCGTATCGAAAGCCTCTTTGGGATTGACGTCGCATTGGATGTAGTTGCTTGCGTCAAAGCACAACACGAAGTCCTCGTCGTTGATGGCATTGTAAATTTCAAGCACTCTCGACGGCACGTCGCCGTAAATTTTCTTCTCGTTTTCGTGCATGAGTTTCACGCCGCTGCCTTTGACGATCGCAAGCAATTCTTTGAGCCTCGATATGACTTTCGCACTGCAATCTTCTGGCTTTTTGTCGCCGTAAAAGAAGGAGAAAATGCGGATATATTCGCACTGCATAAGTTGTGCGATTTTCACAAGTTCGGCAAGTTGTTTCTTCTGTTTTGCAAAGCCTTCCTCGTCGTCGATTCCGACCTTTCCTATCGGCGAGCCTATGGACGAAAATTTGATTCCCTCTTTTTTGAGAGTGGGATAAACGTCCTTTTCGAATTCCTCGAAAGTGTAGTCGGCGATATTCTTTCCGTCGATGTTTCTCGGACACATATAATGTTCGCCGAGTTCATGCAAAACCGCAATTTGCTTGGATAAACCGGCGTTTATCTCGTCATAAAACCCCGATATAGTGATTTTGCCCATATTTTTAACCTCTCGTTTTATTTTCGTTTCGATCCGCGATTTACTGTTTTTCACAATCGCGTTTCGTTTTATATTCGTTTAGATTTACGACTATCTTTGCACCCTGCCGCTTGCGTTTCCTCTTGCAAGAGCAAGCACTTCGTCTTTGGTTATCATATTGTAGTCGCCCTCGATAGAGTGTTTAAGGCAACTTGCCGCAACCGCAAACTCGATTGCGTCCTGCGCTCCGAAGTCGCTCGAAAGAGCGTAAATAAGCCCTGCGCCGAAACTGTCGCCGCCGCCCACTCTGTCAACGATGTGCATATGATATTTCTTGCCGAAGAACGGACGATTTGCAACGTACAGCATGCCCGACCAGTTGTTGTCGCTTGCGCTCAAACTCTCGCGCAAAGTGATTGCGACCGCCTTGAAACCGAATCTGTCAGTGAGTTGCTTTGCAACCGAAACGTAGCCGTTTTCGTCGAGTTTGCCCGAATATATATCCGTGTTTTCCGCTTCGATTCCGAAAACGTCCTTTGCGTCCTCCTCGTTTGCGATGCACACGTCGACGTGTTTGAGGATGTCGCTCATAACGGCGCACGCCTTTTCGCTTGTCCAAAGTTTCTTGCGGAAGTTGAGGTCGCAAGACACAGTGAGTCCGTTGTCCTTTGCCGCCTTGACCGCTTCGAGCGTGATCTTTGCCATATCGTCGGAAAGCGCGGGGGTTATGCCCGTAAAGTGAAACCAGTCCGCACCCGAAAAGATGTCGTCCCAGTCGAAATCGTCCTCGCTCGCCGTCGCAATCGAGGAATACTTGCGGTCGTATATAACCTTGCTCGGACGCTGACTTGCGCCCTTTTCGCAGTAGTATATTCCCACTCTGTCGCCGCCTCTGACGATTTTTGAGGTGTCAACGCCGAACTTGCGCAAGGAATTCACCGCACTTTGTCCTATCTCGTGCGTAGGAAGTTTGGTGACGAAACAAGCGTCAACGCCGAAGTTTGCAAGCGATACGGCAACGTTTGCTTCCGCGCCGCCGAAGGTCGCTTCCAGTCTGTCGCTTTGCACGAAACGCAAATAGTTTTCGGGCGCAAGCCTCAACATAAGTTCACCGAAAGTCACAACTCGCATATCTTCACAATCTCCTTGCAATTATTGACTATATCCCCTTTCATCATAAAGGAGCCGCCGACGGCGTACACCTTGTCGAAGTCGAGATATTCTTTGAGGTTTGACAAGTCAACGCCGCCAGTAGGAATAAACTTGATTTGCGTGAAAGGAGCGGCAAGCGCTTTCATCGCTTTGAGACCGCCGTACACGCCCGCAGGGAAAAATTTGACGACGGTAAGTCCGTAAGACAACGCTCGCATAATCTCGGTGGGCGTTACGCAACCGGGATAATACGGCACTTCGTTTGCGATGCAAAACTCGGCGACTTCGTCTGAAAAACCGGGCGAAACGATAAATTTTGCGCCTGCTTTCACCGCTCTTTCGGCTTGCTCTCGGTTGATGACCGTGCCTGCGCCGATATTCATATCGGGAAACTCGCTCGCGCCGATTTTTATCGCCTGCTCTGCGCACGCCGTGCGGAAAGTGATTTCCGCACAATTTATGCCGCCCTCTCTCAAAGCGGACAATGTTTTTATGGTGTCGCTAACGTCGTTTATCACGACGACGGGAATTACGCTTTTCATCTTAGACTCCGCTGTATGCCGAAAAACCGCCGTCAATCGGAATGACGGTGCCTGTCACGAAACCGCTCGATTTGTCGTCGGCAAGCCACAAAAGACAGCCGATGAGATCGCTTATTTCGCCGAATTTCTTCATAGGCGTCGCATTGAGGATTTTGCCCGTTCTCGCAGTGGGCGTGCCGTCCTCGTTGAAGAGCAACGCTCTGTTTTGATTGGTCACGAAAAATCCCGGAGCGATTGCGTTGCAACGGATTTTGCAAGGCGCAAAATGCACTGCGAGCCATTCGGTAAAGTTGGATATGCCTGCCTTTGCCGCGCTGTACGCAGGGATTTTGGTGAGAGGTCTGAACGCGTTCATCGACGAGATGTTGATGATGTTTCCGCCCGTGCCGACCATATCCTTTGCAAACACCTGCGTCACCAAAAACGCCGAGGTGATGTTGAGGTCGAACACGAATTTAAGTCCGCTTTCTTCGAGTGCGAAAAAGTCTTTTGCGCCTTGAAGGTCGGGGGTCATGGTTTCGTTGTCGGTGGTGGCTTTTGGATTGTTGCCGCCTGCGCCGTTGATGAGGAAGTTGACCTTGCCGAACTTATATTCGATTTCGTTTTTCGCTCTGAAAATATCCGCTTTGTCAAGGCAGTTGCACTTGACGGCGAATGCGTTTTCGCCTATTTGGTCGGCGACGTTCTTTGCCGCC
>CAVKTQ010000025.1:0-18508 GCA_963659105.1 Firmicutes bacterium CAG:238
GAACGGCGGTAGGGGAAACACGTGAGGAAGGGGGAAGCTTTAATTAAAAGTTTATCTCACACTCTAATATAAAAAGAGGCATATTTATGAAAATTCTATTTGTTGCATCAGAAGCAATGCCGTTCGTCAGGTCGGGCGGATTGGGCGACGTCGCAGGCGCGCTCCCGAAGGCTCTCAACGCTCTCGGTCACGATTGCAGAGTTATCATTCCTTTCTACAAAGAGGAAATCAAGGAGACTTATCGCGATTCGTTCAAGTTTGTCGCTTCGACGTTTGTCGATTTGAGTTGGCGTCGTCAATACTGCGGCGTTTACGAAGCGGTTTACGACGGCGTGACTTACTACTTTGTGGACAACGAGTACTACTTCAAGCGCAAAGGGCTTTACGGTCACTTTGACGACGGCGAACGCTTTGCGTTCTTCTCAAAAGCCGTTCTCGAAGCGTTGCCGCTCATCGACTTTTATCCCGACGTGCTGCACGCAAACGACTGGCACACTGCGCTTACGCCGGTATTCCTTGACGTGTTCTATCGCGCAAGCGAGGATTATCAATGCATAAAGACGGTGTTCACCATTCACAACATCGAGTTTCAGGGCAAGTACGGCGACAGCCTCATAGGCGATATTCTCGGTTTGCCCGAATGGGCGCGTCCCCTCGTTATGAACGGCGACTGCGTAAACTATATGAAGGGCGGTATCGAATCCTCCAACGCCGTCACCACCGTCAGCGAAACGTATGCGCAAGAGATTCTCGACCCGTTCTATTCCTACGGACTTAACGGCATACTTTCAAACCGTAGATACAAACTTCACGGCGTCGTCAACGGAATAGACCAAATGCTTTACGACCCCAAGACCGACAAGAAACTTTTTGCGGCTTACACCGTCAAAAACTACGCGGTCAAGAAGGCGGAAAACAAGAAGGCTCTTTGCGAGATGATAAACTTGCCGTTTGACGAAAATCGTCCGCTCATCGCAATGGTTACAAGGCTCACCGAACAAAAGGGGCTCGACCTCGTGGGTGCGGTCATCGACGATATTATGCGCGCGGACGTTCAGGTGGTTGTTCTCGGCACGGGCGACTGGAAGTACGAGAATATGATAAAGTCCGTCGAGGAGCGCCATCCCAACAAGTTCAGAGCCATTCTTGCGTTTTCGAGCGATTTGGCAAGCAAAATTTACGGCGCGAGCGATATGTTCCTCATGCCGTCCAAATTCGAGCCTTGCGGACTTTCGCAACTCATCGCAATGCGTTACGGTTCCGTGCCTATCGTTCGCGAAACGGGCGGACTCAAGGACACCGTGCCTGCGTACAATCCCGAAACGGGCGAGGGCAAAGGCTTCACGTTCAAGACCTACAACGCATACGATATGCTCGACGCAATCTGGCGCGCTTACGCAACCTACAACGACAAGGACAACTGGGACAAGATTGTCAAAAACGATATGAAATCCGATTTCAGTTGGGAAGTCAGTGCCAAAAAGTACGCCGACATCTATCAAAATCTGTAAAAAGTCGCTTTGCGGCGACGCCGCAAGGCTGTGAAAATAAAAACTAATTATCTTTCGTCCGGGGGAAAGCGGAAGGAAGGAAAGGATATGAAATTCAAAATTACGCAAAAGGAAATCACAAACAGCATTTCCGGCGTTCTAACGAGTTATTTCGGCGTAAAACCCGAAGACGCAAGCAAAGCGCAAATCTATCGCGCAACTTGTATGGTCATTCGCGATTTGCTCACCAGCGAACGCGTAAACTTCAAGAAAGAGTGCCGCGCGCAGAACGCAAAACAAGTCTACTATATGTCGATGGAATTTTTGCTCGGCAGGTCGCTTCGCAACCATCTTTTCAATATGGGCATCACCGACGAAGTGACCAAAGCCGTTGAAAGTTTCGGCGTAAAGATGGACGAAATCTACGCTTTCGAGCCCGACGCGGGTCTCGGAAACGGCGGACTCGGCAGACTTGCCGCCGCGTATATGGACGCGCTCACGTCCTGCGACTATCCGGCAAACGGATTCTGCATTCTTTACGACTACGGCATTTTCAAGCAAGTCATCGTTGACGGCTGGCAACTCGAACAGCCCGACGATTGGCTCAAAATGGGCGACGTTTGGCTCAATCCCCGTCTTGAAGAAACCTATCAGGTCAAGTTCGGCGGCGTGGTCGATCAAAACTGGCAGGACGGCAAACTCACCGTAACACAAAGAGATTGCACCGTCGTCAACGCAGTGCCTTACGATATGAACGTATCAGGTTATGACACGAGTGCGGTCAACCGTTTGAGACTTTGGAAGTCGCAGGCGCCGCAAGACTTCGATATGGATATGTTCAGCAAGGGCGAATATATCAAGGCGAGCGCGGCAAAGGCTATGGCTGAGTCCATCAACAAAGTGCTTTATCCGGCGGACGACCACATCGAAGGCAAATCCTTGCGCCTCAAACAACAATACTTCTTCGTTTCGGCTTCCATTCAATCCATTTTGCGCCGTCACTTGAAGTTCAATCCCAGCCTCGACAACCTTGCCGACAGAGTGGCGATCCACATCAATGACACGCACCCCACGCTTTGCATACCCGAACTTATGCGTCTTCTTCTCGACGAATACGGCTACGGTTGGGATCAGGCTTGGGACATCACTACGCACGTAATTTCCTACACCAACCACACCGTTATGGCGGAAGCGCTCGAAAAGTGGCCTCAAAGCCTTTTCCAAAGCCTGCTTCCTCGCATCTACCAAATCGTGCAGGAAATCAACCAACGCTTTTGCGGCGAGTTGTGGGAGTACTATCCCAACAATTGGGACGTCGTCAACCGCAACGCCATTCTCGCAAACGGTCAGGTCAAAATGGCAAATCTCTGCCTTGCGACTTCGCACACGATAAACGGCGTCAGCGCATTGCATAGCGACATCCTCAAAAACGACGTTTTTGCGGATTACTACCGTATGCACCCCGAAAAATTCACCAACGTTACGAACGGCATTACGCACAGACGTTGGGTTGCGCAGGCAAATCCGCGCCTTGCGAGTTTATTAAACGAACTCATCGGCGACGGCTGGCTCAAAGACGCGGACAAATTGCAAGACTTGCAAAAGTATATGGGTGACAGACAAGTGCTCGACCGCCTTGCCGACATCAAACTTCAAAACAAGCAAGACCTTGCAAAATATATCCTCGAACACAACAACATAGAAGTCGATCCGAGCAGCATATTCGACGTACAGGTCAAGAGATTGCACGAGTACAAACGTCAACTTCTCAACGCGCTCAACATTCTCGACCTCTATCTGCAAATCAAAGAGAATCCGAACCTCGACATTCATCCGCGCACGTTCATTTTCGGCGCGAAAGCGGCAAGCGCGTACTATATGGCAAAGCAAATCATCCGCTTCATATGCGCGCTCGGCGATCTCGTCAACAACGATCCCGACGTCAAGGGCAAACTCAAAGTCGTGTTCCTTGAAAACTACCGCGTATCCCTTGCCGAAATCATTATGCCGGCGGCGGAAGTGAGCGAGCAAATCTCTCTTGCGGGTAAAGAGGCGAGCGGCACGGGCAACATGAAGTTTATGATAAACGGCGCGCTCACAATCGGTACGCTCGACGGCGCAAACGTCGAAATCCATTCAGAAGTGGGCGACGGCAATATCTTCCTTTTCGGTATGCTCGCAAACGAAGTTGAGGATTTGTGGCGCAGAGGTTACAATCCCTCGCACTACTATCAAACCAATCCGCGTATCAAACGCCTCATCGACACGCTTCGTCAAGGCGTAAACAACATATCTTTCGGCGAAATCGCGGACTCGCTCACGACGGGTCGCGGCGGTCAACCCGACAGTTATATGGTTCTTGCGGACTTTGACAGTTACTCGGCTGCGCAACGTCGCGTAAACGACACCTATCTCGACAAAGAAACGTGGAATCGTATGTCGCTTGTCAACATCGCAAAAGCGGGATTCTTTGCAGCCGACAGGTCCGTCGAGGAATACGCAACTCGCATTTGGAACTTGCAAAAAGTCCGTCATTGAGCGACTAATTTCGTCAGCAACGCCCGAACGTCAACTCATTTACGAAAAGTAAATTAGGGTTGCCGTTCGGACATCGCTTCCTTATTATTCATCTCATTGACGCACTTTTTGAATAAAGCAAATCACACAACGCGCGCACAAAAAGCAAAAACGGACGTACCCGATTTCGGCGAACGTGCGCGACGTGCGCAATAATTAGTTTCGGGGTGCGGGGTAGAATCCCGCCCTCAATTATTAATTAATAATTATTCATTATTCATTAACCGTATGTACAATCCTTTGCTTCACAAAAAGCCGTACGGGGCAAGCGTTATGAATCAAGAAACGCGCATGACATTCCCCGCCCAAAACTCGCTTGGCATAAAGCGAGTTTTTGTCGTACTGCGCCGAGTTTTCGGCGAGGGTGGCAAAGTCGCGGGCGAGTCCTTGCGTTACGAATTGCCGCTGTCGCACAGCGAAAACGGACAGGACTTTTTTGTCGGTTCTTTCGCGCTTTCGGAGTGGGGCATTTGGCAGTATCGCTTCGAGGGCGAGTTTGCAAACGGCGATTTGGCGTTCTTCGGCAGAGGACTTGACGGAACGGCAATTCGAGGAGATTGGTTGCCCGAATGGCAGTTGACCGTAACGAAATGCGACTATAAAACGCCGAATTGGGCAAAACAAGGCGTAACCTATCAAATATTTGCCGACAGATTTTGCAAGGTCGGAGACAAGCCTTTCACAAAAAGAGGCAGGTTGCACGCCGATTGGTACGAACGTCCCGACATCGCCGAAGACGGCGGAGATTACCGAGCGGACGACTTTTTCGGCGGCAATATCGAGGGCATAATCTCCAAACTCGATTATCTTCAATCGCTCGGCGTAAGTCTGATTTACCTTTCGCCCGTGTTCGAGTCTTGCTCGAATCATCGTTACGATACGGGGGATTATCTGAAAATCGACCCGCTGTTCGGCACGGAAGAAGAATTTGAAAATCTCGTAAAAAAAGCCGACGAAAAGGGCATAAAAATTATGCTCGACGGCGTGTTCAATCACACGGGTTCGGACAGCAAATATTTCAACAAAGAGGGAACGTACCCCGACTTGGGCGCATACCAAAGCAAGCAATCGCCGTACTTCGACTGGTACTATTTCACAAAATATCCCGACGAATACGCGTGCTGGTGGGGTAGCACCGTCGTTCCGACCGTCAACAAGAGCGCGCAAGGATTTTGCGATTTGATTTTGGGCGAAAACGGCGTTATAGACAAGTGGTCGAAAGCAGGAGTAAAAGGCTGGCGACTCGACGTAGTGGACGAATTGCCTATTGATTTTACAAACAAACTTTGCTCGCGTATCAAGAGCGAGGGCGAGGATATGCTCGTCGTCGGTGAGGTGTGGGAAGACGCTTCGATAAAGATTGCGTACAGCGAGTGGCGACCCTATTTTATGGGCGAGCAACTCGATTCGGTTATGAATTATCCGTTCAAGGAAGCGATTTTGGCGTACGCGCTCACGGGCGACAAAAACGCATTTATATCCGATGTTACGACCATTTTAGAACATTATCCCAAACAGTCTCTCGACGTTCTTATGAACCTTGTGGACAGCCACGACACCGCTCGCGCGATAACCGTCCTTTCGGGTGTAAAACCGCCTTATTCAAAGAAGGGCAGAGCGGACTTTACGCTCTCTTGCGAGCAGTACGACCTTGCAAAACGCAGACTTAAACTTGCAAGCGCGTTGCAGTATACCTTGCCGGGTGTTCCGTGCGTGTTTTACGGCGACGAGGTCGGCAAACAAGGCTATGAAGACCCGCTCAATCGCGGAACGTATCCGTGGGGCAGAGAGGATAACGATTTGCTTGCGCATTATCGAAAACTCGGCGAATTGCGCCGCACTTTTGCACCGTATTTGCAAGGCGAAACGCATTTCGTACCCGATGCAGACAAACTAATTTTCGAGCGAGTTTGCGAAGGCGGCGTATTGAGAGTCGAATCGCAAGGTTTGCGGCTTTCGATAAGCGTAAACGGAAAAACAATTATGTTAATTAATAATTAATAATGAATAATTAATAATTGAGGGCGGGGACACCCGCACCCGAAACGCAAACTTGTTCGAAGCGTACTTATAAACGGAATGTGCGACTTCGAAGACGAAATTGGAGCCGCAAGGCGGCGAGCCATTGCTCAAACGGCGTTGCGGCAATGTCAATCGCCCACGTCGTCATTCAGAGCGTAGCGTGGGAATCCCCTAAACAGAAACGAAAACTTTAGGGGCGATTGTCAAAAACCGCACTTGTTCTCGCAATCACTAACCGCGCAGAGAATTTGTGCTATCAGTACAAACACGGATAAAACCTCACGCCGCAATTTCGCCAAATTATCTGCTTGGTGCAACGCACTTCGTGCGCAAGCGGAAAATTTGAACGGAGGTTGGGCGCGACGCGTTAAACAACACATCCAGTGAATGTGTTGTAGCCAAAGCGAACGAGGCGGATTGCCTTGCAAACGCCGAAGTCCAAACACATGAGGAAAGGGGAAATTTTAATTAAAAGTACACGCCGCTACACTCTTGTAGAGGAAGAATACGTCACCAAGCAGATAAATGAACACTCATTCGAAGCGCACTTATTAACGGTATGTGTTTATTCGCATACGGAACACGAGCCGCAAGGCGTAAGATTTGAATATTTCATATGTCATTCAGAGCGTAGCGTGGGAATCCGGCCGTAGGCGCATTTCGCTTCGCTTGATTGTCACGGCACAACATTCGTTGTTCCTCACAATGACATATGGATAATTCAAATATTCCGCTTGCGTGCAAGGCACGCATTTGCATGACTTTTGTAAAAAACTAACCGCTTGCGCACATAGTGCGCAACACCAAGCAGATAATCTTGCGAAACTGCGGCTTGAGTTTTTGCCCGTCTTATTTTGAGAGCAAAGATTCTCTGCGCGGTAGCAAGGCAGAAAAAGAGATAAATAAAAGGACGACACGCTATTACGTGCCGTCCGAAAGATTATCTCTTTTTCTGCCTCAATCAGCGTCGAGTGCATCCAATCTGATTTGTTTCTTTTCCTCTTTGGTGAGTTTTCTGCCTTTGGTGAGTTGCTTGCTGTCGCCGTGTTTGACAAAGAACATCAACACTATTGCGATGACGATGCAGATTGCACTGTAAAGGAACAAATACTTGTTGCCGCCTGCGTCCATAATCGCGCCGCCGATTGCGGGGGTGATTGCTTGCGCGGACATCGTTGCGACGTAGTAGTAACCGGTGTATTGACCGACCGTTTCCGCCGTCGATAGTTCGGTGACCATCGGGAATGTGTTGACGTTTGCAATGATAAGGCCGAAGCCTGCGATGAGATAGAACAGAGCAAACAGCACGGCAGGGATAGCCGCAACGTCGTTGGGTTGAACGGCAAAGCAGATGAGCAAGAATGAAATGACTGCGAGTGCAAATCCGATCATAATGGATTTTCTTCTGCCGATTTTTGCCGCCATATATCCGACGGGGATGAATGCGATTGCGCTTATGCCCATCGAAACGCCCGATATAATGGACGCGACGCCTGCCGAGAGGTTGAGCGCTTTCGTGGTATAGATTGAAAGGTTGGACGAAACCGCATTGTAGCCCATAAACCACATAAATATCGAGGCAAGAATGAGCGCAAACGATTTGAGCCTGCCTTTTTCGAGGTCGTTTTTCGAGCCCCACCATTCTTTGGGGGATTGATGTTTTTTCTTTGTATTTTCGACAACTTGCTTTGCAAAGTCGAGAGTTTCGGGAGCGACGTCTTCCTTTGTCGCGCCGTTGACGAGTTCTTGCGCTTCGCCGTCGGGCTTGCTGTCGAGGTTATATTCTGCGTCGCCTTCGCAAATGAGTTCCTCGGCAAATTTTTCCGCTTCGGGATTCTCGCCTTCGGCAAAGTCGTCGATTTCGTATTTCTTGCAGATTTCTTGGCATTTTGCAACCATCTTACGCTCGTTGACGAGGGCGAGGAATCCTGCCAAAAGCAAGAGCATACCTGCCGCAACCGAGCCGAAGATGATGACGTAGTTTTCAAGGCGTTGACCGAACAAAACCACCGTGTAAATCAAGAACGCTATTGCGCCGCCGATACCGCCGCAAAGGTTGATGATTGCGTTTGCTTGCGAGCGCAAGGGCTTGGGCGTGACGTCGGGCATAAGCGCAACCGCAGGGGAGCGGAAAGTCGCCATTGCGATAAGCACCAACAGAAGAATGATCATATACACGACAAGGCTCTTGACGCCTGCGTCGGTCTTTGTGCATTGCTCGTGGATTTCGTTGCTTATATAGTTGTTCATGCCTGCGGCAACGTATTTCTTGTAGGCGGAGTTGCTGTCGACGAGGTTTTGATACGTCTTGCCTGCGACCGGCGATTGCGCGGACAAATCGTCGACGATGTTGCCGTCATAATAGTACGTCGTTGCGCCGAGCATATTGAGGACGGCTTTTTTGGACGTCATCTTGCCGTAGTAGCGCAATGACACAAAGTCGTCTCTCGAAACTTTATTGTTATTGAGATAGGTGAGGTCGCAATAGTTTGCGCTGCCTTCCTTGCCTGCGACCGCGTTGTCGTACCATTCTTCGAGGAGCGGCTGCATAAACGTATCGCTGTCGAGTTTCGCTTCGATTTGGGTGGTGAGTTCTTCCGCTTTTGCCTGTTGTTTGAGGGTGGCAACGGGGACGAACACCATAAGCACCACCGCGCAAACCGTGCCGATGACGATAAACGGCGTACGGCGCCCCCATTTTTTGACGAGTTTGCCGTGAGCGTTGTCGCTGAGTTTGCCAAAAAGCGGCAACATAAACAGGGACAAGAGGTTGTCAAGACCCATAATTATGCCGCGCGCCCAACTCGGCAAGCCGTATGCGTTTTCCAAGAGGAGAGGCACCACAAAGTCGTACGCCGTCCAAAACAGCATGATGATTGCAAACGCAAAGCCGACCTTGAATGTCTGCGGATAGTCGAGTTTGAGAGGCGGTCTGCCTTTCTCGTCGAGTATTGGTTCCGATTTTTCCTTTTTACTCATAATAATCTCCTGTTACAAAATATCCGTAAATAGCGCGTACACGCGCGCACAATAATGCAGATAACTATAGTATAGTGTAAAAATGTCGGATTGTAAATACTCAATACCGACCAAATTTGTGTTTTTTCGGCGGATATGCAAGCAATCGATGCGCAAGGCGAAACGCAAAGCGACAAAAAAGCGAACGTGCCTAAAGCAATTAATCGGGATAAAGATATCGCCGAGCGGCGATAAAGTGCGCTCAAAACATTTGCCAAACAGCAAACTCGTGCTAAAATATAATCATGATACTTTGCGGATACGAAAAATTTTCAATGGTCGATTTCGACGGCAAAATTGCTTGCACCGTGTTTACGGGCGGGTGCAATTTCCGCTGTCCGTTCTGCCACAACGCGCCGCTTGTCGTCGGCGACGTCAAATCGCAACAAATCGACGAAAACGAAGTTTTCGATTACCTTCAAAAGCGCAAAGGGCTCGTGGACGCCGTCTGCGTGACGGGAGGCGAACCTACGCTTCAACCCGACCTCTGCGATTTTTTGGCAAAGGTGAGAAGTATGGGCTACGCAACCAAACTCGACACCAACGGACTTCGCCCCGACGTGCTCAAAGCCGTGCTCGACGACAAACTCGTCGATTACGTCGCAATGGACGTGAAAAACAGCCCCGAAAAATACGCGCAAACCGTCGGCGTTCAAAACGTCGATATGGGCAAAATCCTCAGCAGCATTCAACTTCTCAAAGACAGCGGCATAGATTTCGAGTTCCGCACGACTTTGATAAAAGAGTTCCACACCGCCGACGACGTTCAAAAAATCGCCTATCTCGTCAGTGGCGCGCCACGCTATTTTATGCAAAAATACAACGACAACGACGGTTGCATCGCGCACGGCTACACACCCGTACCCAAAGCCGATGCGGAAAGGTATAAAGAGTATTTTGCCGATAAGGTTGGTTTTGTCTCCCTTCGCGGCTATAAGTAAAACTGCGCTATTTGGCGTGATACTTCGTCAGCGCACCTCGACCATCAACTCATTTACGCTCTGTAAATTAGGGTTGCTGTTCGAGGTGCGTTTCCTTGTCTGACGCTCAAATATCGCAGTTTTATATTTAATAACTTGCCTTATTATTTATTTCAATATTGCGGTTGAGAATACAAAACAATCTATACGCATCTTATATTATGCGCGGGATTGAGGCGTTTTCACCATTACGAAGCCTTGAGCGGCTTTGCAGAGAGGGCATTCTTTCCACGCTTCGGTTGAGGTGGATTCGTGTCCGCACCCTGCGCAACGCCATGTTGTCGGTTTGTCCTTTTTGTAAAGGGCGTCGTTTTTGAGTTGATTGTGAAAGTCCTCGAAGGTTTTTTTGTGTTGTTTTTCGACTTCCGCAAGCATTTTGAAGGTGTTTGCGATGTTTTCGAAGCCTTCCGAACGCGCCGTTTTTTCAAAGGATTTGTACAATTTGATTTCGGTTTCGTGGTCTTCGGCGGCGAGGGCGAAGTTGTCCGTCAAATTCCATTTTTCCTTGAACGGATATCCTGCGGTGATGTCGATGTTGTCGATTTGCTCCTTGCTCGATTGTTGAATGAGGGTGTACAAGAGTCTTGCGTGATTAAATTCGTTGTACACGATTTTGTCCACCGCATCGGCGAGTGCGTTGTAGCCTTGATTGCGCGCGCCGTATTCGATAAATTGATATCTGACGTAGGCTTGCGTTTCGCCGACGTAGGCGCGTGCGAGATTTTGATAGGTTTTGCTGTCTTGAAGTTTCATATGCTTCTCCTTGTTTTTGAATTATGCAAGGATTATTGCAATTTTCGCGGCGTTTTATTCGGATTTTCGGGCGTAAAACGCAATATTTTCATTTGCAATCAAAATGCGCAAAAGTCTTTTATTATCCGCGCGGAAGTGGTATCATTATATAGAAATAAAGTTTGGCGACTTCGGTTGCAGAAGGAGTTATATATATGAGCGATTGCACTCACGATTGCGGTTCTTGCTCAAAGGACTGCTCGTCAAGAATTACGTTTGAAAAGCAAAATCCGCTTTCCGACGTCAAAAAAGTTATAGGCGTCGTCAGCGGAAAGGGCGGCGTAGGCAAGTCGCTTGTCACGTCGTTGCTTGCCGTCGGCAAGGCAAGAGAGGGCAAAAACGTAGCGATTTTGGACGCGGACATCACCGGTCCGTCCATACCTCGCGCTTTCGGAATCAGAGGCACGGTCGAGGGCGACGCCAACGGAATTTATCCGCGTTTGAGCAATTCGGGCATAAAAATCGTTTCGTCCAACTTGCTTTTGGACGACGAAACCGACCCCGTGATATGGCGCGGTCCTGTCATTGCCGGCATGGTCAAGCAGTTTTGGACGGACGTCGTTTGGGACGACGTGGACTTTATGTTTGTGGATATGCCTCCGGGAACGGGCGACGTACCCCTTACGGTGTTCCAGTCCATCAAACTCGACGGCATAATCATCGTCACCTCGCCGCAAGACCTCGTGTCAATGATTGTCGAAAAAGCCGTGAAAATGGCAAACAAAATGAACATCCGCATTTACGGCGTCGTCGAAAATATGAGTTATGTCGTATGCCCCGATTGCGGAAAGCATATCGAGATTTTCGGTTCGGGCAAGGTTGATAAAGTGGCAAAGGACTTCAACCTCAAAGTACTCGGCAAGTTGCCTATGGACCAAAACGTAGCGTTTGCCGTAGACAACGGCGACGTAGAGATTTTGAGCATTGACGGACTCAAAGCCGCCCTCGATGAGATTGAAAACTAAAATACAAAACCTCAATCAAAATCCAAAACACAAAACAACACAAGACTATGACAAGACGTGAATTAGCAGAATCAAACTTCATCGCAGGTTACAGTTGCGCACAAGCGGTGGTCAAAGCCTTTGCGGACGTGACTGGTTTTGACGGCGAACAGGCAATGCGCCTCTGTTCGTCCTTCGGCGGCGGAATGGGAAGGCTTCGGGAAGTGTGCGGAGCGGTGAGCGGTATGTTCATCGTGGAAGGACTTTTGGAAGGCTATTTCGACCCGACGGCAGAGAACGCGCAGTTGCAAAAAGCCGAACACTACAAGCGTATACAAGAACTTGCTCGCCGTTTCAAAGAACGCAACACGTCCATAATATGTCGTGAGATTCTCGGCGCGAGAGCGACTACTAATCCCACGCCCGACGAGCGCACTCCCGAGTATTACAAAACAAGACCGTGCGCAAGAATGTGCGGTGACGCCGCCGAGATTCTCGAAGCGTTTCTCAAAGAACGAAATATAATTTGACGACAAAAACGAGCGTTTATTGCAATAGAAGAGATATATAAACGCTTGATTGTGCAAATAATAGGATTATGAGTTTTTACGACGCAGTGTACGAACAAGTCAAAAAGATACCGCACGGCAAGGTTGCGACGTATGGACAAATCGCGTGCTTATGCGGTTCGCCCCGCGCTTCGCGTGCCGTCGGATATGCGTTGCATTTCAACCCCGACCCCGAGCATATTCCGTGTTTCAGAGTGGTCAATCGCCTTGGCAGATGTGCGCCCGCATTCGCGTTCGGCGGAGCGCAGGTTCAGGCAAATCTTCTTCGCGCCGACGGCGTGGAAGTGGACAAGGACGGCTACGTCGATTTGTCAAAATACATTTGGGACGGGGAATAAAAGCATATCAAAAACCGCCGATTTTCGGCGGTTTTTCGTTGATTTTTTCGATGTTGATTTTTTGATTTTTTTCGTTTTTTAATTTGCGGAAACGTCGGGATATGAAAGTTTACTTTACCGAGTTTTCCATATAGGTGAGATATGCTTCCGCTTTTGCGGTGGCGGCGGACTCGGTCGGCTTGCTTGTCGCAACGTAGAATTTGAGTTTGGGTTCAGTGCCGCTCGGACGTACGCAAATCCAGTCGCCGTTTTCGAGGTGAAGCTTAAAAGCGTTGGTTTTGGGAAGGGTGATGTCCTCGACTTTGCCGTCCGCATAAGTCTTTTTGCGCGTTACGAAGTCGCTTTGCGCAAGCACTTTCGTGCCGTCGATTTCCTCGAAGCGAGTCGAGCGAATTTGCGCCATAATGTCAGCCATTTTTTGCATTCCGTCAAGACCGCCGAATGTTATCGAGCGCGCCTTTTCGACGTAGTAGCCGAATTGTTTGTAGATGTCTTGAAGCACGTCGTAAACGCGTTTGCCGACAGAGTCGAAATAGCACACCATTTCGGCAAACATCATGCTTGCTACGACTGCGTCCTTATCGCGTGCGTGCGTGCCTACCAATGAGCCGTAACTTTCTTCAAATCCGAAAAGGTAGGTATATTCGCCGCTTTGTTCCCACTCCTTGATTTTTTCGCCGATAAACTTGAAGCCTGTCAGCACGTCGAAAGTGGTTACGCCGTAACTTGTTGCAAGCGCGCGAGCGAGTTCGGTGGTGACGATTGTTTTGACGAGCGCGCCGTTTTTGGGCATAGTGCCGGTTTCTTTTTTGCGAAGGAAGATGTAGTTTGCAAGAAGCACGCCGATTTGGTTGCCGTTGAGCAAGACGAATTTGCCCTCGTCGTTGCGGATTGCGATGCCCATTCTGTCTGCGTCGGGGTCGGTGCCGATGACGACGTCGCTGCCGATTTTGTCTGCAAGTTCGACGCCGAGCCTCAGAGTGTCCGCTTCTTCGGGGTTGGGTACGCGCACGGTGGAAAACTCCGTGTCCGGCCATGCCTGTTCCTTGACGACGTTGACGGTGATGCCCATCCTCGAAAGGATTTTGGTGACGGGCACATAGCCGCTGCCGTGAACGGGAGTGTAGACGATTTTGACGTTTTTGCCGAACTTGTCAACGGCTTCGGGGGAGAGTGAAAGTTTGCTTATCGTGTCGTAATAAGCGTGGTCGACGCTTCCGCCTATCACGGTGATATGTGCGTGTACTTTTTGATTGTCAAGCCCTTTTATGTTGTCTGCCGTGAGGTTGACGTCAACTTCGTTTATGCCGAAATAAGGGGTTTTGTCGATAAATTCGACCACTTTATCTGTCGATTCGGGCGACATCTGCGCTCCGTCCTCGCCGTAGACTTTGTAGCCGTTGTAGATTTTGGGATTGTGCGAAGCGGTGATCATAACGCCTGCAATCGCGTTTAAGTGGCGGATTGCAAACGAGCACATAGGCACGGGGTGAACGGCGTCGAACAAGAATGCGTTTATGCCGTTTGCGGCAAGCACTTTTGCAACCTTGATTGCAAATTCGCTCGAAAAACGACGAGTGTCATAGGAGATGACAACGCCCCTTTCCATCGCCTTTGCGCCCAAAGTTTTTATGTAGCGCGCAAGACCTTGCGTTGCGCGTTTGACGGTGAACACGTTCATGCGATTCGTTCCCAAATCGAGCACTCCGCGCATGCCTGCCGTGCCGAATTGCAACGGACAGTAGAACATTTCCTTCTTTTCTTCTTGCGTCAAAGAGGCAAGGCGAGCCTTGTCGGCGTCCGTCAGTTCGCTTGACGCGAGCCATTGCAGATAGGTCTTTTCAAAATCCATATCCAAAACACTCCTTTTTTGATGATTGAATTATACCGCCGTCAGGGCGCGTCTGTCAATGGTGATGTTTTTGTTCCTTTGAGAATAATTCGTTTTTGGGGCGCGTAGTTGTCGGAGCGCACAAGCACGGATTTTGCGAGTTTCCCGTTTTGGTAGTAGTCGAGCCAGCCCTGCGATTTGAGTCCTTCTTTGCCGTAGGTGTCGATGACCTCTTTGCCTTGTTCGAGGGTGTCGTCGTCGCGGTATTCCACCTCGAAAGGTATCGAGCCGAGCGTCATCGACCTGCGTTTTATATCGAATTTGCCTATGCCGTAAATTTCGGCGCGGAGGTATTTTCCGTTTGCGCTCATACGCAGGGTTACGGGCGCGCAGAGCGTGTTGACAAATCTCAAATCGCTTGCGCTCGACACCATGGCGTCAAAACTCGGCGCGACGTAACTTACGGGCAGAGAGTGCGCCCTTACGCAAGTTATTGCGAGATTTGCGAGCAGCGCGCAGTTGTAGAGGGTGCTTGACACCTGACACACTCCGCCGCCCACGCCCTCGACGAAATCGCCGTCCTGAATGACGTATGCGGTTTTGAATCCGTTTTCAATCGTGCGTTTTCCCACAACGTCGTTGAAAGAAAACTCGTCTTCGGGATAAAGCACGAGTCCGTCTATTTTGCGAGCCGCGAGGGCTACGTTGTCCTTTCTGTTCTGCTTGCTGTCGCCGTAGTACGTCGAAAAATGCGCGATGAGTCTATACGCCTCGTTTTCCTCGTCGATTGCAAAAACATTGTCGGGCATGCTTAATCCCCCTATTATTATAGTGGCGCAAAAGGCGAGCATAAAGCATACCGCCGCCGCGCATGTTGTCGGTTTTGCTTTCATACGCATAGTATGCGTAATTGCAAAAAAACGAATCGGAATTTTGAAAAATTTCGGCGCGACGTTTATTGCGGCGGTCTTTCTTGCGGCAAGAGCGAGTTTTTAAGGAAAATTTATTTTATAAAATCGACCGTTTGGCGGCAAAGTCGTGTTACAATTTGCTCGATGAAAAAAGTCGTGACAAAAAAAGGCATATGCAAATATCTCGCCTCGCCGCTCGAAGTCGAGGTTTTTGCCACGCTAAAATCCTCCAACCTCACCGCAAAAGAGGAGATAAAGGAAAGCAAAAAGTCGAATTTTGTCGTTGTTGCGAGAGAGCAGACGGGGGGCAGGGGCAGATTCGAGCGCAAATTCTTTTCGCCCAAGGACTGCGGCGCGTATTTCAGCGCGGTTGCGGACGCAGACGAAGAAAAGTCGGCGTATATCACCCCTCTGTGCGCCGTTGCGACGGCAAACGCAATCCGCGAGATTTGTGGCAAAAACGCACAAATAAAGTGGGTCAACGACGTGCTTGTGGACGGCAAAAAATGCGTGGGGATTCTCTGCGAGGCGGTTGCGAGCGAGGTTTCGTCAAAAATCGACAGAGTTGTTATGGGCATAGGCATAAACCTTTTCGAGCCGAAGGACGGATTCGACCAAAGCGTAAAAGACAGGATCGGAATCGTCGGCGAGGGCGTTTTCGACGTCGGAAACAGGATTATCGCCAAAACCCTCGACAATATATACGAATCGCTCGCAAATTTCGGCAAAAAGAGGATAGCGGACGAGTATAGGCGGCTTTCAATGCTTATCGGCAAAACCGTGACCGTATGCAAAGTCGAAAAAGAGGACAAAACCGCAAAAGTTTGCGATATAGACGGAAAGTGCAGACTTATTGTCGAATATGAAGACGGACAAATCGAAACGCTCGATTCGGGCGAAGTGAGAATAAAATGGTGAAATCGCAAAAAGTACAATCCAAATCGAGCAAAAACGCCGCGTCGAGAACGTTGCGCATAGTGCGCATAGCGGTGTTTGTCGCGCTCATAATCGTTGGGGCGTTCGTCAAATTCCCCATAGGAATCGTGCCGGTGTCCATGCAGTTTGCGTTCTGCATGTTCGCCTCGCTTATGCTGGGCGGACTCGACTCGTTCGCATGCGTTGCGATATACATCGTTATGGGTCTTATCGGCATCCCTGTATTTTCGGCAGGCGGCGGATTCGCATACGTTTTGCAACCGACGTTCGGCTACATTCTCGGATTTTTGATTGCCGCGCCAGTGGGCGGATTTGTGGCGAGAGGGCTTAAAAACGACGCGCGCCTAAATATCTTCCGTCTTTTGCTCGGCGCGTTCTGCTCGCTTGCAATCGTGTATACGGTGGGCGTGTTTTATATGTATCTTATGCTCAACTACTACGTCGGCACTGCGATGTCAATGTCAAAGGCGTGGATGGCGGGATGCGCGGTATTTTTGCCCACCGATTGCAGTTGGTGCGTAGTCGGCTCGCTCGTGACATACGCAGTGCTTAAACGTTACAATCCTCGTCTTGCGGTGAAAAAAGGCTACGAATCGCAACCCTACGTCCGCGAAATCGACTGATTTTTTGTCGCATTTGCTTCTTTTGCGTATTGAATTGACGAGATAAGTGTGTTAAAATAACTTTACAAAAATATTTATAGGGGTAGATTATGCAAAACGAAATCACCAAACCCACCGATCTTTTGAACGCAGAAGGCAATATTGCCGAACCGGGCTTTGCCAAAAAGATGCTTTACAACTACAATCGCGAAAACGTCACGGCAAAGAAAACCCGCCTCAAAGAGTGGGATTATTACTATATTTCAAACAAAGAGTTTGCTCTTTGCCTCACCATCAGCGACATGGGCTTTGTGGGCGCGCTCAGCCTTTCGGTTATGGACTTTGTGACCCCCGCGCAGTTCACGAATTCGGCGATATGCCTTTTCCCGATGGGCAAGTTCAATATGCCTCGCACGAGCGAAAAGGGCGATTGCGCATTCAAAATCGGCAAAGTGGAAATGAAGTTTGAAAACGACGGCGAAAAACGTCACCTTACGGGCGTATATCCCAACGCCGACAAGTTCGGCACGGACGTAAAATGGGACATCGTCATCACCGACGTTCCCGAAGAAAGCATGGTCATCGCAACGCCGTTCAACAAGAAAGGTCACTTCTATTTCAACCAAAAAATCAACTGTATGAGGGCGGAAGGCAGTTTTTGGCTCGGCGATAAGGAATGCAAATTCGACGGCGCGGACAGCCTTGCGACTCTCGACTGGGGTCGCGGCGTATGGACGTACGACAACACTTGGTACTGGGGCAGTTTGCAAACTCGTCTCAAAGACGGCTCGACTTTCGGTTGGAACATCGGCTACGGCTTTGGCGACACCACCGCCGCAAGCGAGGATATGTTCTTCTACAACGGCAAATCCCACAAAATCGGTCGCACCGAGTTTATCATCCCCGGCGACAAAGAGGGCGAGCCTCGCTATATGGAGGACTGGAAATTCGTGTCCGACGACGGACGTCTCGATTGCACCTTCCATCCTCTCATCGACCGTTACGAACCCTTTGACCTCAAAGTCATGTGCATGATACCTCACCAAGTTTTCGGCTACATCTCGGGCAAGTGCGTCCTTGACGACGGCACTGTAATCGAGTTGGATAATGAACTTGGTTTTGCCGAAAAAGTCCACAACAAATGGTAAAATGCGCCGTTGGCGAATAACTGGGTAGGCAAGTACTCTAAATAAAGCTTCTTCACAGGGGTAATTCTTCCTCTGCAAGAGTGAACGGCGTGTACTCTAAATAGAAGCACCCCCTCTTTCCCTCTCGGGTATTTCTCCCACCACTCAGTTAGGGGGCATTTCTCTACATAGGCAATCGCCGTTCGCGGGGGAGACAGACGGCACTCGCATAGAAAAGTATCATCCTCTTATTATGCCACTTCGCCTGCGTGGCGGCTTCGCAACGGAATGCCACGCATTCTCGTACAAATCGTCGAGCTCGGCGCTCATAGGCTCGCCGCCTTGCGGCTCGTGTTCCGTCTGCGAAGTCA
>CAVKTQ010000026.1:0-6982 GCA_963659105.1 Firmicutes bacterium CAG:238
GCTTCTTCCTCTGCCTCGTCTGCGAGGTTGAGGTTGAGGTTCTTAAACAAATCGCCGAGAGTTGCCGAGGAACTACCGGAAACCCATTCTTTGGGTTCGTTGGAAGATTCCTTCTTTGCGCCGCGACGTTCGCGTTTGCTTTCGCCGTCTGCGACTTTTTGTTCGAACTTCTTGACTCTTGAAGATCTCTTTGCCGCTTTTTCTTCGTCGGTTGCTTCTTCTTGACCTTCTTGAACTTGGGTTTCTTCGGGTGCGGGAAGCAATTCCTTGATAGAAAGAGTGATACGGTTGTCGTCGAATCCGATGATCTTTGCTTCGACTTCTTGACCGACCGTCAACGCTTCGTTTGCGTCTTTAATCCAGTTGTGAGAGATTTGAGAAACATGAACGAGTCCGTCTACGCCGTCGTCGATGGATACGAACGCGCCGTAGGGGAAGATTCTTTCAACCTTGCCTTTGATGACCGTACCGACGGGGAACTTCTCTGCCGCAACTTCGTAGGGTTTCTTTTGAAGTTGTTTGTAACCGAGAGAGATTTTGCCTGTTTCTCTGTCCATTTTGAGGACTACGAAGTCGTAGCTTTCGCCGATTGTGAGAACAGTGGAAGGATCGGTAATCTTGTTCCAAGAAAGTTCGGAGATGTGTGCGAGGCAGTCGAAACCGCGAACGTTTACGAATGCGCCGAATTGCGTGAATCTCTTGACTTTGCCGGTCACGATGTCGTGAACGTGAATGTTGTTCCAGAAAAGATCCTCTTTTTCTTTCTTTTCTCTCTCGAGAATGATACGTTGAGAAGCGAACAGATATCTCGACTTCTTTTGGGGTTTATCTTCGCTTTGAGCGGTTTCTTCGCCCTCAGCCTCTGTGTTTTCTTTTTCCTTCGGAGGCATAAGCGTCAAACGGAGCGTTTTGCCTTTGTAATCTTCGAGGTTGCTGACATAGCCCATTCTGATTTGGCTTGCGGGAACGAAGATGGTGTATTGACCGAGTCTTCCTCTCAAACCGCCCTTGACGACTTCCGTCATAGTCAAAGAGAATTCGCCTTGAGCAAGAGCCTTTTCCGCTTCCTCTTCTTCAAGACGCACTGCGTCTACGTCCTTTTTGGACAAAGACACATACTCTTTGTTGACAGCAAGAATAGTTGCTTGAATTTCATCGCCCTCTTTGAAGTCGGCAGGATTGTAGTTGCCGTCCAAAGATGCCTCGCTCTTATCAATGAAACCGTCTTTCTTTCCGCCGATTGCGACGTAGATGCCGCTGTCGCCGGCGCTGATGACTTTGCCTTTGATGCGCTTGCCGACTTTATAATTGGTGTAGCCGACGGAAGTTGCGGATTTCAAAAGGTCCGCCATAGTGGTGGGTTCTTTTTCTTCTGCGACTGATTGCTCTTGAAGTGTTGCCTCGTTTTTCACTTCAGTTTCGACTGTTTCCACAGCGTTCTTTTGAGTTTCACTCATAAGTCTTGTTACCTCCTGTATCAACCACGGCGGAGTGGATGCTCCTGCGACAATCGATACACTTTGAATATCCTTGATAAATTTTGTTTGATTCAGAGCGTCGTTTGCGTTTTCGACGAAAAACGTATTCGGATTGACCTCTTTTGCCACCTCGAACAAACGTCTTGTGTTTGCGCTTGTATGGCTTCCGAGAACCAAAACCGCGTCCGACATTTCTGCGAGTGCGCGCGCTTCGTCCTGTTTCTCTTTTGTAGTATAGCAAATAGTATTGAAAATGCCAACTAAATTATTGTGGTTTTTTTCAAAATTCTTTGCAAATTCTTCGATTTTTTCAAATTTTTCGGGCAAAATCGTGGTTTGAAACAAGACAGAGGTCGGATTTTCGCCGATTGGCAGAGTTTCGCCGTCCGAAACCACCTTGCAGTTCTTCCCTGCGTACGACGCCACTCCGATCACTTCGTCGTGATTTTTGTCGCCCACGATTATGACGTCGTCGCCTGCTTTCGCCCTGTCCTCGGCAAGTTTTTGATTGCGCTTGACGACGGGGCAAGTCGCGTCGAAAATCGTCACTCCTCTCCCTTTCAATTCGTCTTCCAACTCTTTGGTTATGCCGTGAGCGCGAATGAGCGCGACATCCCCTTTTTGAAGTTTGTCGCAATCCTCGATTTTGAGGCAAAACGCGCCCTTTTCGCAAAGGTATTCGGTGACGAGTTCGTTATGCACAAGTTCGCCCAAAGTATAGATTTTTCCGTATTTTTCGGCAAGGGAAACAGCGGTGTTCACCGCCTTTTTAACGCCGTTGCAAAATCCTGCTTTCTTAGCGACGACAACTTTCAATTTTCACCTCTAAAACCGACAAAAACGCCGATTTCACCTTTATTTTTTCTTTTTGCCCTTGGTCGCATTTTCGACGTACTCGTTGCAAAGGCGGCGAGTTTCGTCCATTTTTTCCTTTATGACTTCGGTTGCGGCGTGATTTTCGTCAATGGTGCGCGCGCCGTAAAACTCCTCGAGCGAGAACGGTTCGCCGACGTACAGCCAGTTCTTTCTGAACGCTTTGGGGCTTTGATAATAAATCATCGGCACTACGGGGACTTTCGCTTTTATCGCGAAACGAGCGGTACCCGTCTTGAATTCCGCCATGTGCTGCGTGCCTTCTTTATTTCTCGTTCCTTCGGGGAAAATGAGCAGTTGTTTGCCGTCTTTAAGCACTCTTAAAACTTGCTTGACGGACTCTATGTCCGCTTCTCCTCTGCGCACGGGGATTGCACCCATTCTGTGCAAAAACCAACCTGCTACGGGATTTATGAACAACTCGTACTTTGCAAGGGCGTGCGCCTCTTTTTTGAAAAGCACGAAGTAAGGAATCATCGAATCCATTTTGGAATAATGGTTGCAGGTAAAGAGCGCGCCCTTCACTTTTTTTGCGTTTTCCGCGCCAATGACTTTTGTCGGCCACACGAGCATTTGCAGCGGGCGCAAAATCACTCTCAAAAATCTGTAGAAGGCAAAACTTTTTTCGGGTTTATAGTATGTTTTGATTCGTGCAAGAGTCTTTTTGTCCATCTCGCTCGACGGAATAATCGTTGAGGGCTTTTCGGCATTCTGTTCGGTTGAATTTGTGTTTTTAGTCTTAATATGCACAACCTCTTTGACATGCGCCACGACGTCGTCTATGCTCATTTGCGTGGTGTCCACAAAGTCTGCGTCGTCGGCTTGTTTGAGAGGCGCGACTGCGCGGTGAGAATCGTTGTAATCTCGTTGAATTATGTCGCTTAAAAGCGTTTGAAAATCAACTTTTTCGCCCTTTTCTTCGAGGTCTTTCATTCTGCGTTGCGCTCTCTCCTCGGGAGAAGCTGTAAGGAAAAATTTGCAGTTTGCGTTTGGAAGCACAAACGTGCCGATATCCCTGCCGTCCAAAACAACGTCGTTTTTGCTTGCAAAATCGCGTTGCAAATCCACCATTTTGTATCTCACGCACGGAAGCGCGGAGATATCGCTTGCGGCTTTGGACATATAATGCTCGCGAAGGTGCGGCGTTGCGTCTATGCCGTTGACAATTATATGTTGATCGCCGTTTTGATAGACGATGTCCATTTCGAGGTTTTCAAGCATCTCGGACACTTTTTGTTCGTCTTTGGGGTCTATACCGTTTTGGAGCGCGAGATAAGCGGTTGCTCGGTACATTGCGCCCGTATCGAGGTAGATGATTCCGAGATCTTTTGCCACCGCTTTTGCGATTGTGCTTTTGCCTGCGCCGGCAGGTCCGTCTATTGCTATATTTATCATATTTCCTCCGACTTTTCAGAGTTTGAAGTCTTTTGTAATTACAATTTTAGGCGGTTAGATTCCGCATTTGTTCATTTTTTTTAGGCGGATTGAGAGGATTTTTTGATTATATCCCTTGAAGCGCATACGGCCGTCGCAAACGCAAGTTGAAGATTGAATCCGCCCGTCAACGCGTCTACGTCTATCGTTTCGCCGACAAAGTACAATCCCTCTACGTCCTTGCTTTCGCAGGTAGGTTTGAGACACTTCAAATCCACGCCGCCCGACGTCACTATCGCTTCGGTAAACGGCGCGAGCGACTGCACGTCAAAGCGCAAATTCTTTATGGTTTTGACAAGTTTCGCACGCTCTTCTTTTGTGATTTCGTTCACCTTTTTGCTCTCGGCAATGCCTGCGCATTTCAAAACGTAAGCGTTGAGCCTTTCGGGCAGAAGCGCGCGAGTGACATTCTTTATATCTTGATTTTTTCTTTCGTCAAAATCCCTCAAAACTCGTCTGTCCAGTGTGTTTTCGTCAAGAGCGGGTTTCAAATCGAGGGACAAAACGACGTTCTGTTTTCTGTTGATGTACGACGAAATCGTAAGCGCAATGGGTCCCGACAATCCTCTGTTTGTAAACAGCATTTCGCCAAACTCGCGCGCAATCTCATCGCCGTTTTCGTCGGTTGCGCAAAGATTGACGTTTTTGAGGGATATCCCCTGCAACGCCGACACGTTTTGCTTGACGATGACGGGCACAAGAGCCTGCCGAGGCTCGACGATTTTAAGTCCGAAGGATTTTGCAAACGCGTATCCGTCGCCCGTCGAACCGGTCGAAGGGTAACTCATTCCGCCAGTTGCCACGACAACTTTGTCACAGAGAATGTTTTCCCACGCTGTGACAACGCAAAATACGCCGCTTGTTTTCTTTATTTGCTTGACTTCGGCGCCGAGTTTTACGTCCACGCCGAGATTTTCAATCTCGATTTGCAACGCTTTTATGACGTCGCTCGATTTTTGCGAAAACGGAAACACTCTGTTTCCCCTTTCCACGACGAGTTTCAAGCCCAAATCCTCAAAAAACGACATCGTGTTTTGAGGAGTGAATCCGTACAGCGACGAGCGCAAAAACTTCTCCCCTCTGACGATATTCTGAAACAAGTCGGCAAGTTCGCAATCGTTTGTGAGATTGCACCTGCCCTTTCCCGTTATGTAGAGTTTTTTGCCGAATTTCTCGTTTTTTTCGACAAGGACAACGTCCGCCCCCTCCCTTGCGAGAAAAACGGAAGCCGTCATACCTGCCGCACCTGCGCCGATTACGCAAACTCTCATAACTCGAACGTCGCCTCTTTCAGTTTTTCGATAGTCGGCATATCGTTTGCGAGCATTTGCACGGGCGTGACGGTTATGTAGCCGTTGTCGAGTTGATAGCAATCGCCGCCCACAACCTCGTCGACGTGCGGTATTCTGTGACCGTCCACGCAAAAATACGTCACGCCGTCCTCACCGACTTTTTTGACGTACTTTTCCTCGTAAGGCTGATATGCGACAGGAGCGATTTTCACGCCCTTTATGCTATCTTTTTTGACGCTCGGAATATTCAGATTTATCGTGACGTTCTCGGTTGCGAAAGACAAGAGTCTTTCGAGATTGTTTGACGTGAATTCCGCCGCGAATTCGTAGTCGGGAACGCCGTGCGTTCTAAGCGACACCGCAAGCGAGGGAATGCGTTGAAAAGTACCCTCTTGCGCCGCGCCGAAAGTGCCCGAAAAAATGATGTCGCTTCCTGCGTTGAGGCAAGTGTTTATGCCCGAAACGACCGCGTCGATTTTCTCGTCTTTGAAAAGATACTTCACGCCGAAAAGCACGCAATCACCCGGCGTTCCGCTCACGGCAAAGGTGGGGATATCGTCGATAATTCCTTTATTTTCGTATGTAATTCCGCTGAAAAAACTCACCGAATGGCTCGCACCCGACCTTTCGGACATAGGCGCAACGATGCGCACGTCGTGATTTTTTGCAAGCGCTTTGGCAAGAGTTTTTATGCCTTGCGCAAAATAGCCGTCATCGTTTGTAATGAGAATTTTCATACGCTCACCTTTCGCTCGGTTGTTGAGTTTTATTTGTTATTGCATACAAGTATGCAATTTCTGACTCGTTCAAGGGGCGATACGCACCTCTTGCAAGACCGCCGAGGCGCAATTCGCCGATAGCGACGCGCTTTAGGAATACGACTTTCTTTTCGACTGCCTCGAACATACGACGTATCTCTCTGTTTTTGCCCTCGAAAATGATAACTTCGAGGCGAGTAAACACGCCGCTCGCGTCCTCGTTGCACTCGATCGCCTCTCTTGCGAGAGCGTCTTTTGGGTCGATGACCGCTTTTTTCGCGTCCTTAACCTTTTCGATGCCCGTAATTTTAACCTTGCTTCTGCCGTACTTTACGCCGTCGACGGTTACGCCCTTTCTGAGCGCGGCAAGGTCGCTTTCATCGATAGTGCCTTCTATTTTTACGACGTAGGTTTTTGGAATCTCGCTCGACGGGTGCGTAAGTTTATATGTCAAATCGCCGTCGTTGGTCAAAAGAAGCAAGCCTTCGCTGTCGTAATCGAGCCTGCCGACGGGATACAAACGCTTGTTTTTGTAGTCGTCACCGATAAAATCGGTGATGATTTTGCGAGGTTTGGAATGTTCCTTAACTTCCTCGACAATGCCTTTTGCGGCGAGTTTTTCGGTTCGATTCTTGATTTCTTCAAGTTCTTTATCCGTCTTTTTGCGACCGCTCTTGTTGTCGTTGTCCTCGTTGAGAGTGGTCACGCAATTCTTCGGTTTATAAAACAAAAGATAGTCGTAGTGCGTCACTCTCACGACCTTTTTTCCGTCAACAAAGACTACGTCTTTGGTTTCGTCTATGTCGGTTCCGACTTCTCTGACGACCTTTTTGTTTACGCTCACTCGCCCTTCTTTGACAAGTTCGTCCGCCTTACGACGAGAACATACGCCGCATTCTGCAAGATATTTGTTGATTCTCATAAGTCCTCACGCGCTCGCACAGGGCAAGCGCATATAAATTAAACAAAGTATACATAAAAAAGACTAAAAGAGCAAGCAAATGCGCAAAATCATTAAAAGCGCATAAAAAAAGAAAAGGCTGTTTACCTTTTCAAAAAACGATTTTATTGCCGTTTCTACTGCGATTTTTGTTTATTTTGCGCCGATTTTTTGCCGTTTTTTCGCAAATCTTACGTCGTTTTTACA
>CAVKTQ010000026.1:7018-18399 GCA_963659105.1 Firmicutes bacterium CAG:238
CTTTCAGACGATTTCATTGTACAAATTCCACGACGAGTTTTTCGCTGCCGTCCTTTTTGAGCGGATATTTGACGTTTTGCCAGTTCGGCGTTACGGTTTGATTGACTTTGATTTTTACAACATTGTTTCCGTTTGTCAAAAGTGCGTTGTCAAGAGGTATCATTTCGTAGTTATCAAAGCCGAAATTCAGCATTCTAACCGTGTCGTTCCACATATCGCCGTGATTCAACACAACGGAAATAAGTTGCATATCACCTCTTCTTGCGCCGCCGACAAGACATCTGCCGCTCTTTTTGGTAAAGCCGGTTTTCACGCCGTTTGCGCCCTCGAAAAGTTTCAACAGTTTGTTTTTGTTCGCAATATATCTCGCCTCGCCGCTCACTTCGATTTTTCTCTGTTTTGTGCCGACAATGTTCACGAAATCGGGATTTTCGTATGCCGCTGCGCAAATAAGTGCCAAATCGTAAGCCGTCGTGTAGTGATTGTCGTCGTGAAGTCCGTGCGGATTGACAAAATGAGAATTGGCTGCGCCGAGCGATTTCGCCTTTTCGTTCATTAAAGATGCAAACTCGTCGATACCGCCCGAAACTTCCGTAGCAATCGTAACGGCGGCGTCGTTTCCGCTTCTGAGCATAAGCCCGAAAAGCAAATCTTCAACGGTTATCGTATCGCCCGCTTTCAGATATATGGACGAGCCTTCAACGCCTTCCGCAATCTTGGGAACCGTAACGATTTTGTCGAGAGGTAAATTCTCGAGCGCAATCAACGCAGTCAAAACTTTCGTCGTACTTGCAGGGTAGCACGCTTCGTCCTTTCCGTCCTCGTACAAAACTCGTCTTGACGACATCTCGATACACACTGCGCCGCTTGCGCCTTTTTTCACAGTTTGCAAGATTTCGCCGTTGGCCGCATTTTGTGCATTTTCTCCGATGTTTTCGCCAAAACAATTCTCGTTTTGGTTGTTTCTTAGAATACTTTTGATGGGATAAACCACGTTTCCTATCGAAAACGATGAGATTATTGCGATTGTCAAACATACAATCGCAATCGCCGCAACTACCGCCTTTTTTGAAAAATCGTCCATATTCTTCCCTCTTTTCAATCCTTTTTCATAACGTTTGCAACGCTTTTGAGAAGTTCGAGCCACTTGTTTTCTTCGCCGTCCACCCTCACAAATTTCTTTTGCGCGCCGCAAACGAGAAAGCCGATCGGAGTTACGCTCACTCCACCGCCGCTCACGCCGACGGGCGATTTCACTTTCTTTTCGCTTTCGTAGTCTGCGCCGCCCGCGACAAATCCTACGCTGATTTTGCTCACAGGCAAAACAAGCGTGCCGTCGCCGTTCACAATCGGTTTTCCGACAATCTCGTTAAATTCAGCCGACTTTTTCAAACTTTCTATGGTTTGTCGCAATATTTCTTCAAAACTTTGCATATTACCTTCCCCTGCCGATTGCAATCGCCTTTGCGACCTGAACGGCGTTTATCCTTATTCTTATTCCGCACTCTGCGTCGAATCTGTCCTTGCTCTCGTCCTGAATCACCGTTTTTGCAAAAACGGGCAACATCTTCACGAGCGCGCACAATATCGCGCCGTTTTTTGCGTCGTTTGCTCCGACATACGCAATCAAGCCGTTTATATCGACAATCTCGTTTTCAAACAAGAAACGCGCGATTTTGCCCATTTGGGTCAAGCTTACGCCGTTGTCGAAATTTTTGAGCGTTTTGCCGTTTATTTGCACTTTCAACCCCTCTCGCACGCATACCTTGATTCTCGCAATAGATATGCCGGCAAATTTGAATTGCACGTTCACCGCTTCGCTCGCAAGCGAAAAATGCGTCGTACAAGACAGTTTTACGGGAAATATCAGCGCAATTAGCAACGCTTGCGCGCAAATCAATAGGACAGCAATCGCCATAAATCTATTTTGCGTATTATCTTTCTTTTTATGTAAGAAGATAAAAACGATAGAAAAACCTAACATATCAACAAAGAAGTTATTGAAAAAGCCGTCAAATAGTTATAAATAAATCCAATCAAAAAAGCAGTTAAGCGGTTAAAACGATTAAAATCTATAAAAAAACGGCTCTTTTTCGATAAATAAACCGTTTTTTATGAGATTGATTTTCGATATTTTGCAATTAGATTGCCGAGAGAATTTCGTCAATCAAACACTTCGAATTGTTCGCCTTCCAAAAATTCGGGGATTTCTTCCTCTTCCTCCTCGGCGTCGGCAGCGGCAAGCGAAACAAGCGTTTCGTTGTCCGCTTCGTCCTCATCCATAATGCTGCGATTGTGGAAAAGCGTTTCTTGCGAAGGCGCATTGATAAGCATAAGTTTTTCAAGCACTTCGTCGTAGTCGGGCAATTCGTCGATGCTTTCGATTTGAAATTTCTTCAAAAACTCGTCCGTGGTGCCGTAAAGAAGGGGTCGTCCGACGGTTTCCTTTCTCCCCACAGCCTCGATAAGTCCTGCTTTCAAAAGTCCGGTGAGAGCGTATTCAGAGTTTTTGTTGCTTCTCATTTCGTCGATTTCAAGACGAGTTATCGGCTGTTTGTACGCGATTGTGGCAAGCACTTCGAGAAGAGTTTTTGTAAGTTCCTTTTCGCGCAACGGCGTAAGCACGTCCGCAACGGTGTCGCCGTACTTCGGATTCGAGGAAAACTGAACCTTTCCGTTGAATTCCAAAAGCACGATACCCGAATTGTCGCCGTATCGTTTTTGCAAAGATTTGATGATAGAATTGAGTTTTTGCGTGGTGAGTTCAGGCACTTTTTCGCAAATGTCGCTCTTTTGTATCGCCGAACCGCTTGCAAAAATAATAGCCTCGACAACGTTTTCAATATTTTCCATCGTCACCCTCCTCGAAGTCAATCGGCACGTCTTCCGTACCTTCTATCGCAAATATCGTTATTTCGCCGAAAACGTCCTCTTGCTCGGCGCGAAGTCTGCCGTATTTGAGAAGTTCCAGTACCGCAAGGAACGTCGTCACGATGTCGCCCTTGTCGTAGTCGGGCTCGAACAAATCCGTAAACTTCATCTGCTTGCGAACGCTTATCATAAGGCGTATATTTTCCATTTGCTCGTGCACGGAAAATCTGTCCTTGACAACCTTTTTTGGAATAATCTCCTGCTCGTGTATAGCGGCGTTTGCAAGCACTCTTGCAAAGGCTTCGACGAGTTTGGGAAGCGAAAAATTGACGAGCGCGACGCGATAATCCTTGTCAGTGAACACGGGCGCGCGGTAGAAACGGTTGATGGTTTCGATTTCGCGCAACTTGTCGCTTTGTTCGACAAGCAAGGCGTATTCCTTGATCTTGTTGATGAGCAGTTGACGCTCGTATTCGGGATCGTCCTCGGTGATTTCCTCGTCGTCTTTGGGCAGCGTGCGGATGGATTTGAGATACACGAGTTCAGCCGCCATCGTGATAAACTCGCCAGCATAATCGAAGTCGAGTTCCTCTTTGGGCGTATTGCGGATTATCTCGACGTACTGGCTCGTAACTTCGGATATAAAGATGTCCTCTATTGCGATTTTCGCGCTCTTTATAAGTTCGTAAAGCAAAGGAATAGGCCCGTCAAAGTCGCTCAAATGGTAGACTATTTCGGGTTTTGCAACGACAAAATCGCCCTCGATTGCCTCGGGCTCGATTATCTCCGCATTTGCGGCGTTTTGATTCGTCGAAACGAGTTGCTCGCTTGCCGCAGATTCCGAATTACTTTGGGATTCGGACGGCGAAACGGAATCGTTTTCGACGGATTCGGATTGCAAAACTTCCTCTTGCATACGAAATCCTTTTGTAAGATAAATAACGTATAGATATTAACACGCGCACGCAAAAAAGTCAAAACAAATCGAAATAATGCGCCCCACACGCCGAAAACCGCTTGAAATAAGCGGTTTTCACTGTATTTTGTCGTTTGACAAAACAAATAAAGTTTAGATTTTCAATCGTTATCGATTAATCAGCTTTCGACTAAATACTTGCTCTGCGCTCTGCATATCGTCTTATCGATTGCGGATTTATTTTGCGGTTGACCAGTTCTTTGCGATTTCGCCGATTGCGTCGAACAAGTTGAGTCTTGCCACGTCCTCGTTTGCGACTACGCCCACTTTGTCGATAACCACGCCGTCTTTAAGAAGATACGCTTCGCCGACCTTGTCGCCTCTCCTTACGGGCGCTTTGACGGACGATGGCAAATTGAATTTGATTTCGTATTTCGCATTGTCGTCGCGCGCTACGAATCTTGCAACGTCGCGTTCAACGCCGAGCGCAATATCCTTGCTCTTGCCGCCCGAAACGGCGAGCCTTACGTCGAGATTTTCACCGGATTTGAGCATAATTTCGTTTGAAAAGTTTGAAAACGCATAGTCGAACATCGAACTTACCGCGGCGTTTCTGATTTTTGAACTATCAGCGCCGATAACGACCGCCACCACGCGCATATCGCTCTTTTTAGCCGTTGCGCAGAGGCAGAATTTCGCCTCGCTCGTGAATCCCGTTTTGCCGCCGTCGCAACCTTGATAGAAACGCACGAGTTTGTTGGTGTTGGTTATGGTCGTGGTTCTGCCGTCGGGGTGCTTGTAGTCCTCGAGCCAAATCTTTGCGTACTCGAAATATTCCTTATGCTTGACGAGTTGGCGGAACATAACCGAAACGTCCTTCGCGCTCGAAAAACTCTCAGCGGCAGGCAAACCCGTACAGTTTTTGAAAGAAGTGTCGTTCATGCCGAGTTCCTTTGCCCTCACATTCATCTTAGCGACGAAGTTTTCGACGCTGCCCGATATATGTTCTGCAAGCGCGACGCACGAGTCGTTTGCCGAAGCGACGATTACCGTTTTGAGAAGTTCTCCTGCCTTATGCGTCGTGCCTGCGTCCAAAAACACTTGCGAGCCGCCCATACTTGCCGAATTTTGACTTATTTCCACGTCGTCGTCAAGGGATATATCACCTCTTTCGACCGCTTCGAGGGTCAGAAGCGACGTCATAATCTTCACCATACTGGCAATAGGCAATCTTTCGTTTTCGTTGCGTGCGTAAAGCACCGTGCCGGTTGCGTAGTCCGCAATATATGCGGATTTACCCACGTTTTTGAAGTCGGTTGCGGCTTCGCATATCGACATGTTTGTGGAAAACACGGAAGCCAAAATAAATGCAAACACAAGTAAAACGCAAAGAAGCATTCCGCAAACGCCCTTTATAACGCCGTATCTTTCGGATTTTGTGTTAAAGTTTTTCATTTTTCACCTCTCGCTTTTCGTTAGCGTGTATAAAAAGTCGAAAAGTATGCACAGCAGCGCGGTATTCTCAAAAAAAATACGGCTAAGTTATTGACAAAATACAAAAAAATCCCGTTAGAAGCACTGAATTATGCTAATACAGCGTAACGACGATAACTTTGAAAATGGAACCGACGATGACAAACAGCACAAACGCAATTGCGACGTTTATCGCAAAAATCTTCAACGTGTTGACAAACGACGGTTTGAGTGTGCCGTTTTTACAGCCGCAATCGGGCGCAACCGTAACCGTGGCGCAAAGCACGAAACAACAAAAAGCACACAGGAAAAAAGGCAGATAAATCAAAAGCAAGTTGACAAGTCCGCTCGTTTCGTACCTGCCTATCAGCGCAACCGAGTACCACCCCGTCGCTAAACCGAGCGCGAAAAACGGTATAACAATCAAAAACACGGTTTTGTCGTTTATTCCTGCAAGCAAAAATACTGCGTAACACCCTATAAGCGCAAGCAAAGAGATGAAAAACACTTTCACCGCGCCGAATTCCATATCCGCGCGCGCAACTCTGTCGAAGCCGTCCTCGCCAACCGACCTAAACGCCGATATTATGCCGACGGTAATGCCCAAAACGAAGATAATACTCGCGCAAATAATAACCTTTTTATTGTCCGAAACAAAAGTTTTCAAAGCGGATATAATCGACTTCGTTCTGAGAGACCCTCGCATATATAAAGCGTATGAAGCGCAAGCGCCGTTATGACAAAAAAAGTTATTTTGCGTAACGTTTGGTAGGAATTTGCCAAATAAACCGACGATAAAAATGCTAATATGCGCTTGTGAAGGAAAATGAAATCAAAACCAAAGAATACCTTTTGAAACTCGGATTCCAACCCAACCTCAAAGGGTACAGACTGCTTGCAAAACTCATTTGTTACGCTCTTGACGGGCAGGATATACTCCCCTTGAAGTACAAAGGCTACGAAACGCTGTCGGCGGATTTTGCCGCCTCGAAGGCAAGCGTGGAAAAGGACATTCAAAACGCAATTTCGGCGGCGTTTTTGCGAGGACAAGTGGATGTACTCTATACGGAATTTGGCGAAACTCTCGACGAAAACAAGGGCAAACCCACCAACAAACAGTTTGTCCTCACCGCTCTCGAACGGATAAAATAGAACGCGAACTTAACGGCACATTTTTGCAATATAGTGCGTTAGAATACCGAAAAACAAATCGGTTTTGACAAATTGGCAATCTATCGAACTTCCCAAATGTCAATCTGCGTTTCGGAATCAAAAAAAGCAAGACGGGCGGATAAATCCGCCCTATATTAATACGTCGCACGAGTGCAACGAGTAAACCTTTTATTTAAGCAATTCTTATTTATGCAAACGATTCTTATGTCGCTTTACGCACAATTTTATAATAAATCGCACTGCGCAACCGATTGACAATTGCACTACGCTACAAACAAATAACCGTTTAGCAGTCGTTTCAAACGTTATGCAACCAACTTGAAGTCCTCGATTTGCAAATCGCCGAAACAATCGACGCTTTGCGCCTTTTCAAGCATAAATCTCGAATGAACGGCGTATCCCCGTGTCGGATCTTGCACGAAAACGTGGGTTATCGCGCCTATCAAAATGCCGTCTTGCACGATGGGGCTTCCGCTCATACCCTGCACGATTCCGCCGGTTTTGGCGATAAGTTCCTTGTCGCTCACCTTTACGACCATACCCTTTTCAGCCGCTTCGCTTTGCGATACGACTTTGACTATTTCCACGTCGTAAAACTTGGGCGACGAGCCGTCAACGGTTGTCAAAACTTGCGCTTTGCCCACTCTTGCCTCGCCTTTTGATGCTATTCTATACAAATCTCCGTCGGCAGTCGCGGTATATTTGCCATACAATCCTATTTCGGTGTTGTCGCAAATCTCGCCTATGCTCTTTGACAGCCTGTTTACGTCCGCAATCAAGCCGCCCGCCTTGCCTCTTTCTCCTTTTTCGACGCCGTTGACGTTTGCGTTGTATATCTTGCCCTCGTTCAGTTCCTTTTCAAGCCCCGTGTCGCCGTCTGCGATTTTGTGTCCGAGCGCTGCAAACTTGCCGTCTTGCGTGACGAAAGTCAACGTGCCTACGCCCCCGACGTCCTCTTTGAGCGCAAGACCGAGTTTATATTTTCCGTCCGTTTTATCCTTTGCCAAAACCCCAGTATCCTTTATTATAGTATTATTGTGCAAGTATTCGAATGTGATTTTGGGATTGACAAGTTTGGAAAGCGTCTTTTTGAGTTTGTAGAGCGAATCGACCTTTTCGCCGTTGAGCGAAACAAGCACGTCGCCCTTGTCGATTTTAGATTTTTCAAGCGGACATACGTCGCCGTTTTGCGTGGTTACGCTTCCTTTTGCCGCAACGATAAGACCTTGCGCCTTAATGCTTATGCCAATCGGGTAGCCGCCTATTCTGACATAATTTTTGTCGTTCCCTGCGCAGTTTTGTATTTTGTCGAAAAACGAATTATCATACAAAATCGTCTGATTTTCGGTAAATGTATTCTTGATTTCGATGTTTTTTAGAACGCTTATATTGCAAATCAATGCACAAAAAGCGCAAAACAGCAAAATCAGCGTTATTGCCAAAAACACCTTTCTTTGCGTTTGTATATACTTTTGTCTGTCTTCATTCAGCATACTTCTATGTTGAGCAAAATGAAAATTCGTTTGCTTGTAAATTTATGTAAAAGAAAAACGAACGCCAATCGACGTTCGCTTCACTGCCAACCTGTTACACAAAATTCTGAAAATACTTATGCGTAATTACATTCTCTTATAAAAAGATGGATATTAAATTGTCATACGTTATTTTTCGGATTCGAGGATGTTGCGCGCCATATATACGCCCATAACCGAAGCCATCATAAGTCCTCTCGTCCAGCCGCTGCTGTCGCCGAGGCAATGCAAACCGTGAATGGATGTGTTGAGTTTGTCGTCCATTTTGATTTTGTTGCTGTAAAATTTGAGTTCGGGGCTGTAAAGCAACGTTTCATACCCTGCAAATCCCGGGACGACCTTATCCACCGCCTGGATGAAGTTGATGATGTTGAGCATCGCTCTGTACGGCATACCTGCGGTGATGTCGCCCGCAACTGCGTCCTTGAGAGTCGGACGGACGTTCGAAAAGCCGAGTTCCCTCTGCCAAGTGCGCTTTCCGCTCAATATATCGCCGTAGCGTTGCACCATAATCTTGCCTGCGCCGAGCATATTCGTGAGTTCGCCCACGCGCTGTGCGTATGCGATAGGCTCTTTGAACGGCTCTGTGAAGGAATGCGAGCATAAAATCGCAAGGTTCGTGTTGTCGCTTTTCTTTTCCTTGTAACTGTGTCCGTTGACGACTGCCAAATCGTTGTCGTAGTTCTCTTGCGACACGAATCCGCCGGGGTTTTGGCAGAAAATACGCACTTTGTTCTTGAACGGTTCGGGATAACCGATGAGTTTGGACTCGTAAAGCACGTCGTTGACTTCTTCCATAATCTCGTTGCGTACCTCGACTCTAACGCCGATGTCAACGACGCCCGGGGCGTGCGCGATGTTGTGTTCGGCGCACATTTTTTCAAGCCAGTCCGCGCCTCGTCTGCCCGTTGCGATAATGGTTTTGTCCGCAAAGATTTCCTCTTTGTTGCCGCCCTTGCTGTCCTCGATATACACGCCTTTGCACTCGTCGCCTTCGAGAATAATGTTGTCGCATTGTCTTGCGAAAATGAGGTCAACACCGTTATCTCTCAAGTAGTTTTCGATTGCAAGATACAAATCGTGTGCTTTTTCCGTACCGAGGTGGCGAATGGGACAATCGACGAGTTTCAAGCCTGCTTGAATTGCTTTTTTGCGGATTTCCTTGACTTTTTCCTCGTTTCCGAGCCCTTCGATATGCTCGTCCGCGCCGAATTCGAGATATATTTTGTCGGTGTAATCGATGAGTTCTTGCGCCTTATCCGCACCGATGAGTTGCGGAAGTTCGCCGCCGACTTCGTATGAAAGAGAAAGTTTGCCGTCCGAAAACGCGCCAGCGCCCGAAAAGCCCGTCGTAATATGGCAATAGGGCTTGCAGTTGCGGCACTCGCCGCCGAACGTCTTGGGACATACGCGCTTTTCGACAGGTTGTCCTTTTTCGATTATGCACATTTTTTTCTTGCTTCCGTTGCGCAAAAGTTCGATTGCGGTAAAGATTCCCGCAGGGCCTGCACCGACGATACAAATATCGTATTTTCTCATTTCAACCTCTGAATTTCGTATTTTTTCAAACGAACGTATAAAATAATTTATTATTTTACGCCTCGTTTTTCCGTCGCAAAAAGTTTTGCACCCCTGCGACCTGTTGGATTATAATGCCAAAACGCCGCCTTGTCAACACTTCGCGTTGGTTTTGACAAAATGTTTTTTCGCTTTGTCGATAATTGTCAATTTTTGGAAGCCTGCGCCATAAAATATACAACTCGGAGGACTTAAATGGCTTTGGAAAACTTGCTGACTCTTTTGAAAAATCTTATCATATTTTCTTCCTATATGACGGAAAAGAGTTCTTTTCCAAAGCCGTTGTCTAAAGAAAAAGAGCAAGAATACCTCAAAAAAAGCGTAAGCGGCGACAAGGAAGCAAAGGAAATCCTCGTAAAGCACAATCTGCGCCTCGTGGCGCATATCGCAAAAAAATACGCCAACTACGGCGACAACGACGAACTTATTTCCATAGGCTCGATAGGACTTATGAAAGCAATCGAGAGTTTCAAAAGCGACAAAGGAACTTCCCTTGCCACCTACGCTTCGCGCTGTATCGAAAACGAAATCCTTATGACAATGCGCACGAGCAAAAAGCACCGCTCGAACGTGTCGCTCAACGAGCCCATAGGCATTGACAAAGACGGCAACGAACTCGTGATTATGGATATGCTCGAATCCGACCAGAACGTCATCGAGGACGTGGAAAACTCGATAATGATGGAAAAACTGTCGCAAATCACCAAATCCGCACTTGACGAAAGAGAGTATCAAATAATCAAACTGCGCTACGGACTTGAAAACACGGGCGCACTCACCCAGCGCGAAGTTGCAAAAAAATTCAATATTTCACGCTCATACGTTTCGCGAATCGAGAAAAAAGCCCTCGAAAAAATCAAAAAATCCGTCAACAAAGACGACTTGATGTAAATTTTCCCTCAAAAAATCATACAGCAACAAAACGGTATGGATTTCTAAATCCTCAAAATCACAGCGTAAGCAATGTATCTATGTCGGCAAATCGCCACATACAAAAACGCAAAGCCAAACGAGTTGCGCTTTGCGTTGTCGATCTTTATTTTTTAACTTAACAAAAACCTTCTTATTCAAATCAAATTGCCTTTTTTCAAGCAATCCTTCATTTTGAATATGCCGTTTTTAACAAATCAGTCGTTTTTGTTGGTCATTTCCTCTTTGAGTTTGACAAGGCTTTCGATTTCGTCGAGCAAGGTGTTGATGTCCTTGAATTGACGGTGGACGGACGCGTAACGGACGTACGCAACTTCGTCTATGCTCTTTAAGCCTTCCATAACCATATCGCCGAGCGCGGTGGAAGAAATCTCTTGGTCGAGCGAATTGAGCACCTTACGTTGAATATCGCCTACGAGCCTGTCGATTGACGACATCGAAATGGGGCGTTTTTCGCACGCTTTCATAATGCCGATTTTGATTTTATTGAGGTCGAACGCTTGGCGAGAACCGTCCTTTTTGATGACCATTATAGGCGTCGATTCGACGGTTTCGTAAGTCGTGAAACGCTTGCCGCAAACCACACACTCTCTGCGACGGCGAATGGAAGTGCCGTCCTCGTTTTGGCGCGAATCCACAACTTTGCTGTCCATACTACCGCAATATATACATTTCATTTGTCTACATACCTCGACTTTTATTGCGAATATTATACAATATATTGTAAAAAATGTAAACCTTAATTTTTGAAAAAATACCATATTTAGTGGGTTTATAGGTCAATTAAGCACAACGAGCGAACAACGACGACACATTTTATACGTTTTTTATGTTTAGATGCGGATTTTGTCGGAATAAAAAAGGCGGCGCGGAATATCATTTAGTATGGCACAAAGACAATACTCGTT
>CAVKTQ010000027.1:0-16585 GCA_963659105.1 Firmicutes bacterium CAG:238
GCTTTGCAATGCAAACCCTCATCAACAAAATCGGTATGGCAGTCGGCGCATTCGTAGGCGTTTTGGCATACGATATGGCTGGCGTTGAAGCAAACGATCTGAATTCCGTCACGGCGCAAGGAAAAGACACGATGTGGATTATGCTTGTCGGCATTGCGGCAATCAGTTTCTTCTTGACTGTCATTCCGCTTTTCTTCTACAAGTTCAACGAGAAGGAGCAACAAGCGGCAAAGGCTGAAATCGAGGCAAGAAAGCACGCCAACGCCGAAAACAGCGACGAAAACAACGGCGAGGGTCTCGTGCAAGAAATCGCAGACGAAGCGGCGCAAGACAATCAAATCGAAGGCGCACCTCAAATGATTTTCCCCAACGAAGACAATCAGGCGGTGGCAATCGAGCAAGACGAAACTTGCGACGACAACTGCGCGGAATGCGACAAACAAGAGAATTGTCCCGACAAAAAAGACAACGAATAAAAAATGAGTCGTCAATAGACTAAAGAGCCGCACGCAAACCGCGTGCGGCTTTTCATATACGCAAACACAAACCGCACAAAACACAAAGAAACAAACGATATTAAAGGTAAATCGTAAAAACAAAAAAGAAATGTGTAACAAAAGCAAAACGTAATGAATCGCAATACGTTGCGTACAAAAAACAAATCGCGAAATCGTTGATTTAGTTAACTTTTTTAGTTTTTGTTGAAATGCGGCGAAATTGATGTTATAATATCGATATGGATTTGAAAAATACGGCTTATTTTTTTGCGGCGTTCAGAAAATTGCTCAAAGAATACACCGATTATCAACTCAGAGAACTGAAGGACTACGACCTTACTCCAAACGAAATCGTAGTGCTTTCGAGTATCGGGGTTGTGGGTATGGCGAGCGATATTGCACAAAACGCCTGTGTATCGAAGGCTCTCGTTTCGCGTAGCGTGAAAGAACTGCGCGACAAGGGGCTTATTTGCGCGTCCATTTCGGAAGTGGACAAGCGCGAGCAGAAACTCTCGCTCACTGCAGAGGGCGAAAAGGTTGCCGAGCTTATTGCGGAAGCGAATCACAAGTTCTATCAAGTGGCGTTCAGACACTTCGAGGACAACGAAAAGCAAGTGTTGCAAGCGCTTTTGCAACTTATGCTCAACAATCTCGACGAAACGAATCGCTGACGCATTTTTTTGAGTAAATCACGATAAACATATAAAGAGGGAAATTATGAAAATTATATTTATCGGCGCAGGTATGGCGTCACTCGTGGCAAGCGAAAGGCTTGCAAGAGCAGGCTTCGACGTGAGCGTATACGAAAAGGATTCCTACGACAACTTGTCGTACGACTGGCACGACGACGTAAACCGCGACGCGTTCGATATGTTTAATCTTCCGTTGCCGAAAGAGGGAACTTATTTTCCCAAGCGCAACTGGACGTTCGTTCCGCCGGCAGAGCGCATAGAGGTGAGCCTGCACATCCCCCAAAAGGAACTCGACTGGTCGACCGAAAGACGAATTCTTGCCCAGCAATACGTCGACAGAGCAAAGGACGTTGTGGACTTTCACTTTTCCTCGCCCGTTGAAAGCCTCATCGTAGAGAACGGCAAGGTTAAAGGCGTTACGGTCGGAGGCGAAAAGGTGCATTCAGACCTCGTCGTTGACAATTCGGGCGCAATGTCGCCGTTCAGAGGTCAACTTCCCAAAACCGCGCACGTCACGGCAAATCCGCAAAAGAACGAGATTTTCGTTGCGTATCGCGCGTTCCACAAGAAAGCGGACGGCGTAAAAGACCCCGAAAACACCAACAAAGCGTATCTCAAACATCTCGGCGAAGAAGGAATAAGTTGGAGCATAATCGACCCTGCGGGCACGGTAAACGTGCTTATCGGTAGAGCGGGCGAGTTGTCAAAGGAAACGTTTGACAGAGCGTACAAGGCTCTCAAAGCGTCAAATCCCATAATAAGCGACGAAGTCGTGCGCGGCGGTCGCACCTGCATTATTCCCATCAGATATCCGCTCACGAGAATGGTTGCCGACGGCTATGCCGCAATCGGCGACGCGGCGTTTATGACCATTCCTATGATCGGAAGCGGCATCGAAAACTCGATGAAAGCGGCTTGCATACTCGCAGACGTAATCATAAAATCCAACTCCGTAAAGAAAGAGGATTTGTGGAAATACGAAGTCGAGTACTTTAAGCTTCGCGGCGCCGACCACATCGGCATCGACATACTCAAACGCTGGCTTTTGGGCGCAAAACCCGCCGACCTCGACTGGTTGTTTGAAAAAGGCGTCGTCGACGACAGCAATATGGCGGCAGGCGCGACGGGCAAACTTATCGTGCTTTCGCCCAAAGACCTCGTCGTCAAAGTTGCGAGAGGGTGGACAAGACTTCCGTTGCTCCTTGCAATGAACAATATGCTTATGCGCTCGAAGAAAGCGGCAAAAATCGCAAAGAGAATCCCGCAAACCTACGACGAAGCAAAAATCTCGAAGTGGGAAAGCAAAATCGAGAAACTCGTGTATCACAAGTAATTTAGAGAAAAATAAAAAGTCGTTTGAGAAAAATGATGTGAACCCAAAAGTTGGACAAAAATGTAAAACTTTTGGATGCTCGCTTCAATCGGCGGCGCATAATTTGATGTCAATAAAAATAATGGCGATTTGAGCATTCAAATCGCCATTATTTTATGCAAATTATTTTGCAAATTATTTTGTTATTTTTTTATTTGATTATTCCTCGTCTGTTGGTTTTCATTTCCTTGCGGAAGTCTTTGAGCTCGGAAAGCAACGTTGAGGCGATTTCGGGATAGGTTTTTGACAGACTGTATCCTTCGGCGGGGTCGGTGTCGAGATTGAACAGATAGTTCTTGTACACTTGGTCGATGAATGCCGAGTTTTCGGTGCGCACGCTGTCGTAGTATTTGAAGTCGTATGTCGTTCCGTCAAGTTCCACCGCCATTTGCACGGCTTGACATTTGCCTTTTTTGAGGTAAAAGAGTTTTTCGTGGATGCGCTCCGAAGTCGATTTTGTGCAGTTCCACCAACTTGACAAATCTTCGCCGTCGATGATTCTGTCGGAGGGAAGATACACGCTTCCGTCCGCGTTCGTAATGCCGCAGTAACTCAAAATGGTGTTGAACAAGTCGAAGTTCATACTGCTTGCGTCGATATGCTTCGTCGTTGCGTTCGTTGCCACGCTCGATTTAACCTTGCTCGCAACGTTATCTTGCGAGGTGCGCTCGGAGTTGTTTTCCCATTGGTAGTAGTTGTAGGTTTCGGACGCGATTTGGTCGCCGCTGCCTACGCCGCCGTTTGGGTAACTGACGAGGATAGGCACTTTCATACCGCCCTCGAATGTGGTGTTCTTTCTGCCTCTCATATCGCCTGTGACGCCCTCGCGACCGGGACCGTTGTCGGATGTGAACACGACGAGGGTATTGTCGTAAAGCGAGCCGTTTCCGCTCGGGTCGGGCGTGTCTTTGAGGTAGTTGAGAATGTCGCCGAGATACTTGTCGAATTCCTCTATACATTGGACGTAGGTGTCGTCGCTCGTGTTGCCTTTGCCGCTTCCGCTGTTGTCCGAGTATATGGGGAAGTGCGGCCATGGAGTTGTGTAGTAGGCGAGGAATTTCTCGTCGTTTTCAACCGACGAGGATATGAAGTTGAGCATTTGCGCGGTGAGCAATCTCGTCGATTCGGATTGGTCGAGGTTTTCCTTGTGCGTGCGTACTTCCTTCGAATGGAAGTTGCCGCTCTCGTCGACGTAGTCCTCCACCCAGTTGTACGGGGTCATATCGTTGACGTAATAACTGCCGTAGAAGTAGTCGAAGCCTTGACTTGTGGGGAGATACTCGCCGTAGTCGCCGAGATTCCACTTGCCTATGCAACCCGTGTTGTAGCCTGCCGCTTGCAACACTTCCGCAAACGTGATTTCGTCGCCCAAAATTCCGTCGACGTTGTTGAGGAACTGATAGGGATTGAGGAAGTGCGTGGGCGACCACGGATTGGATTGAATGTCGCTTGGGAACACAACGTTGTCCAAATATCCGCGCGAGGAATATCTGCCCGTGAGTATCGAAAAGCGCGAGGGCGAGCATACCGGCGACGCCGAATAGAAGTTGTCCATCATAATTCCGCCGTCGGCAATCGAGTCGATGTTGGGGGTGTTGATGGTGGCGTTTTTGGAATCGGTCACCGTTCCGCCTTCGCCGTTAACTTTCGATGCAAGATAACTGTACGCCGAGATGTCGCTGTACGCCATATCGTCCATAAGAATGACGAGGACGTTCGGGCTGTCGTTGTTCGTGTTGTACTTGTTCTTTACGCTCGCAAGATAGTCGTCGTGACCCGCTTGCAAACTCTCGACGGTGGGACGGCAGCGCAAGTTCATAAAGAAAACGTACACTATTGCCGTGCCGACCATAAGGAACGCACATACCGCGCAAGTTGCCTTCAAAGCCACCTTTTTGGTGATAAACTTGTCGGCAAGATACACGATGGTCGCAAGAATCACGGGGAAAAGAATCAATACAAAATTATACCAAAGGTTTTTGCCGAAACTTTCCGCACCCCATATGAGGAAGAACACAAACAGTCCGCAAATGCAAACCATATAGGCAATCCACATATACAGCCCGACGTTGCTTTTTGCGAGCATACGCGCAAAAATGAATACGCCTGCGACGATTGCGAGTATGTCGGCGACGAGGGGCAGGAAGTTGTAGCCCGTGCACCACATAACAAGCACAAACGCCGAGCAGAGCGCAAGATATACGATGTCGAAAATGCGTTTCGACTTGTCGATATGCACAAACTTTTTGCCGTCTACGCTTTCGACGTTTTCGGCAAGTTGCGCCTCGTCGGCTTGAACTTGGACGTTGTTTTCGTCAAATTCACTCATAATAACCACCTATTAATTGTAATATACAATTAATTTAACATAAAATGAGGAATAAAACAAGAAAGAATCGGATAAAGCGAGATTTTAATTAATATACAATCGTTTTTTTTGTTGAAGAAAGCGTAAAACAGATGAAGAGCAAGGAAAAACCCTTTTGCGAATCCGCCTAACATTTATTTAGATTCGTTTTGCCACTCAACACATTGCTTTTGTGAAGAAGGCATAAAACAGATGAAGAGCAAGGAAACACCCCTCTGATAGCAACCCTAATTTACAAAGCGTAAATGAGTTGATAGCAGAGGGGCGTTGACAAAGCTGTTCGCTGTTTTATGCCTTTTTCCAAGACTTGAAGTTGAAGAGAAGCACAATAGGCAAAATCTCCAACCTTCCGAGCAACATGTCGAAGCAAAGCACAAGTTTTGCAAATATCGAATAACTTGAGTAATTGCCGGCAGGACCCACTGCGCCGCTTCCCGGTCCTATGTTGTTGAAGCAGGAAATGACCGCTGATACGTTGGTTTCAAACGCGTCGTATGCGCCGAAGTCGTTGTTTTCGATGGATATGAGCAGCACCGACACGAACATAATGAACATATAGATTATGAAGAAACTCTTGACGTTGCGCCTTGTCGTTTCGTCGATGGGCGTGCCGTCCATTTTTGCCGTGTAAACGGAGCGAGGGGAGAGCGTCTTTTTGACGTTTATAATCGAAGATTTGCTGAGAATGACTATGCGCGAAACCTTAAGACCGCCCGCCGTCGAGCCTGCGCAGCCGCCTATACACATAACCGCAAACAGCACGATACGCGAGAATACGGGCCACTTTGTGTAGTCCGCCGTGCCGAATCCCGACGTACTCATAAGCGACGACACGTTGAAAGCGGCGTCTTTGAGAGCCGTGCCGAAACTCGTGTAGGTCTTTGAAACCATAAGATTTGCGACAATCATCGTGGTTGCCGCCGCGAATATCGCCAAGAACCAAATGAGTTCCTCATTTCGTATCGCCTTGACGAATTGCCCTATCAAAACGAGGTAATATAAGGTGAAGTTGATTGAAAACAGCAGCATAAACACGGTGAGCGTAACTTCGATGCCGACAGAATTGTAGTACGCAACGCTTGTCGCTGTGATGCCGAATCCGCCAGTAGAAGCCGTCGAAAAGGCGTGGCAAAAACTGTCGAAAACGGGCATCTTGAGCGCGCAGAGTATGCCGACCAAAATGAAGGTCATCACGATGTAAATCGCATACAGAATTATGGACGTAAAGCGCAATTTGCTTACGATTTTGCCGAATTGCGGTCCGGGAATTTCCGCTTTTGCAAGAGCGGTGGACATCTTGTCGTTTTTGGGGATAAACGCAATGACGAAAACAAGAACGCCCATACCGCCGATAAACTGCGTCAGTGCGCGCCAGAAAAGCAAGGATTTTGGCAACGCTTCCACGTTTTGCACTATGCTTGCGCCCGTCGTCGTGTAGCCCGAAACGGTCTCGAAAAGCGCGTCGATGTAGTTGGGGATATATCCCGATACGCGGAAGGGAATCGCGCTCACGAGCGCAATGAAAATCCAAAACAGAGCGCACATTGCAAAGCCGCTTGTCGAACGCATATCGCGCTTGTCCTTCGGCGGTCTTACGAGAATGCCGACTACGCCGAGCAAAAGACATACGCCGATTGCGATGCCGAAGCCGAGAATCGTAGTGTCTTCGCCGTATCCGATCGCCATAAAGAGCGGAATGGACATCAGTGCGCCTATTATTACGGCTATTTCGCCGAGAACGAATGCAAGCAAACGTAAATTCATAAAGCCTCAGTTGTCGAGAATATCTCTCAAATCGTCAAGCCCCTCTTCGAGCGTGACGATGATGACGCTGTCGCCCTCTTTGATAACGTCTTGACCCGACGGGGTGATAAGCACGCCTTTGCGGATTATGCCTGCAACGAGCAAGTGCTTTTTGAGATTGAGTTTTTGAAGGGGAATGTCAAACTTTTTGAAGTTTGCTTTCGCCTCGAATTCGAGAATTTCCGTCGAGTCGTCAACGATGTGGAACATGCGCTTGACCGTGCTTCCCGACTTGTTGCTCAAAAGTCGTACAAATCTTATGATGTGGTCTGCGGTTGAAGTTTTTGTGGAAACCGCGCTGTAAATGCCGCTCTTTTGAAGCATATCGTAGTAGCCGAGTTGATCGATTTTGGTGATGACTTTCGGCACGTTTTGAGAGGCGGCAAACATACTCATGATGATGTTCTGCTCGTCTATATTGCCCAGCGCGACAAAAGCGTCGGTTGTGGAGATGTTTTCTTCAAACAGCAATTCGTGATCGGTGCCGTCTCCCAAAACGACGTCGACTTTTTTGAAACTCTGCGAGAACATTTCCGCCGTTTGTTTGTTTTTTTCGATGAGTTTGGAGCGTATGCCGAGTTTTTCGAGTTCTTGACAAAGGTAGTACGCCGTCGTTGAACCGCCCACGATAATCGCGTCTTTGGCTTGCTTGTTCCAGCCGAGTTGCTTGAAGAATAGGGAGATGTCTTTCGTCGTGGCGGTGAGGAAAAGCCTGTCCTCTGCCTGAATGACGAAATCGCCGCCCGGAATGATGGCTTTGCCGTTTCTTTGCGCGGCGCAGATGAGGACTTTGACCTTGAATCTGCCGACGAGATTTTTGAGTTCGAGTCCGACAAGGTCGGAATCCTCGCTCACGCGGAACTCCACAAGTTCCACCTTTCCGTTTGAAAATTCGTTGACCTTGATTGCGGATGGGAAGCGAAGCATACGGCTTATTTCGAGCGCGGCTTCGTATTGCGGATTGACCAAAAGGCTTATGCCGAGATCGTTTTCGTTGCCGAACAATTCGAGATATTCGGGCTTGGAAACGCGCGCGATAGTCTTTTTCGCGCCCAGTTTTTTTGCGATGATGCAGCAAAGGATATTCAGTTCGTCGTGGTTTGTAGCGCCGATGAAAAGTTCCGTATAAGCAACGTTCGCTTCTTTAAGCACGTCCGCGCTCGCGCTGTTGCCGATGACGCCTTTCACGTCAAATTGATTGACGGCTTTTTCCACCTTTTCGGCGTTGATATCCACCACGACGACGTTGTGTCCCTCGTCGGCAAGTTCTTGCATCAAGGTGGTTCCGACTGCGCCCAAACCGCTGATAATAATGTCCATCGGTTGCCTCTTTGTTTGAGAATTAAAATGATTATAGCATTTATAAACGACAAATACAACAATAATATGCAAACTTCAAAATCAAACGTAACAACTCAAATTTCTTCGCTTTGTTTTTACAAAACAAAAAACCCGACGATTGCTCGTCGGATTTTATGTCAAAACGCAGTTTATCAGTCAACGGATTGCGTATCTTGCGCGATTTGTTCGGCTTCTTCTTCCGCCTCTTCGAGCGCGGCTTCCTCGCATTCGACTTCCGCTTTGTCGGATTCGGAATTTCGAGAATCCTCATCGGCTGTTTCGTCGGTTGCGGCTTCGTCGGTTGCGGCTTCGTCGGTTGCGACGGTTTCGCCGTTTTGTTCGAGTTCGACGTCGCTTGCGGCGATTTGCTCTAAATGAGATTGTTCCTCTTTGAGTTTTTCCTTTTTCTTTTCACGCACAACTTGAAGTACGCCGAAGATTGCGCACAGCGCGATGCCCACAAACAAGTACGCGGAACCTACGCCGAGCGAGGGCGCGACAAAGCCCAAAACGAGAGAGAGAGCAACTATGATGACGAGCGGGAACACTGCAAGTTTGATGTTTTTGACAACGTATTTTCCGCCCAACGAACCGAAGAGCGCGTATACGACGCAGGTGAACGCAGGAGTGATCCACGGCGTGTTTTGGATTGCCGTTTCGACGTTGCTGACGGTGAGTATAAGTACGAAAATCGCGATAATCACCGTCGTGACGAGAGTGCTTGTGGCAACCGAGATGGTGGACACGACTTCGTTTTCTTCCGTGCCGAGTTTTGTGCCGCAAATCTCTTGTGCCTTGACGACGCAGGGGATTTTGAGGTTTGAGAGGTTGCCCGTGATGAAGGCAAGATACGCGCTGTTGATTCCGAGCATAGGCGAGTAAATAATCGGCTCGAAAATACCGGCTAGGAAGTTGATGATAAACGGAATCAGAACTGCGGACGTACCCATAACCGTCATGTCGGGTTTTACGTCGTAGTAGAGGCAAATCGTCGTCGGCACGGCGTAGAAAACGACCATTGACAACGCCATCCAAATTTTGCCTATGATGTGCGATTTGAGGTTGTAATCCATTGAAACTTTAACTTTGTTTGACATAATCGCACCTCCTTACAGTATCATTGCAAAGGCATTTTTCGCCGCCTCTGCCGCTTCGCTTGCCGAACTCGACAAATCCGTCGAGAGCGCCCAGCCGTACTTGTTTGCGCAATAACTTATAATGCCCACGACAAACATCGCCACGAGCATAGATAGCGGCGTGGAGAAATTGTCGAGCCACTTCCAATTCGCCTTGTTGATAAGCACGTCGCAAACGTACATGCACGCCATTGCCACCAAAACCGCGATAAAGTTGTAGTAGCCGTCTATGAAGGCAACGTTCTTTGCAAGGGTTTCGATACTCATTGCAAGATAGCCGATGACCATACCGATGAACGACACTTGAAAAACGAGGTCGCCGATATTGACGCCGCCTTTCTTTCCGCCTGTGGTTTTTGCCATGAGTCTGCCGATTTTCGGCTGATACAAGCGGTAGAAGAAGAGTATTTGAAGTCCGCCCGAACTTATCGCGATTGTCATAACCATTGCCATAGTGGCAAAGTCCTGTGCGGAAATTCCTTGCGCAATCATCTTGCTCATAGAGCCGTAAAGTCCTTCAGCAACGCCGTTTGCCATTTGCGTTTCGTATTGAAGAGAGCCGACGACCGAAAGTCTGATTGCGGGGAATGCAATTCCCAGCGTGCCGATGAGCGTCACTACGCCCAACGCGATTCCAAGACCGGGAAGTATGGAAAACGTCGCCGAAGTCGTGATGACTTTCTTGATTTTTGACGATTCGATGCCGAGTTCCTTTGCCCTTTTGAGAGCGGACAGCATATAGTAGAGCGACAGCGCGACGATAAACGCCAGCACCACGCCGTACAATATGAACACCATCGGGTCTCTCAAAGAGAACTCTCTTGCACCTATTGCGGTTGCAAACATAAGCGCACCTCTTTTTAATGATTTTTTAATAATACGTTAAGTATAAAGCATAAGTCCTTATTAGGCAATAACTTTTTTTTGACGGTTGTGTGTTTTTTGCGCGCCGCAAAAACCCGAGGCAAAGGATTTTGCATATTTACGCGAAATTCTTGCCATTCCTTTTGTTTGGTGCTAAAATTCAATTATCATCTATGGAAGTAGTAGAAATTGCGCGTTAAGTGCCGTGCGAACGTGGGGTGTCGGCGGACGAAGGGCGTTGCCCGCGGTGCAATATTCACTCCGGACTTCACATATGACCATAAAAGGTTTTTTGCGAGTGCTTCCAAAGGAGGTGCTTTTTGTTTTATCAAGAGGCAATCGACTACATCAAAAATATCGAAAGGTCGGGTTCGGACTACGGCATCGAGCGTATGCGCGAACTGCTCGACCTTCTCGGCGCGCCCGACAAGCATTTGAAATTCGTGCATATCGCAGGCACCAACGGCAAAGGCTCGGTGAGCGCGTATCTCACGTCCGTTTTGAAAGAGGCGGGCTACAAAGTCGGCACTTACAATTCGCCCTCCGTTTTTTGCTACAACGAAAGGTGGCTGATAAACGGCAAACCGCTTTCGAACGAGGACGTCGCAAAGTATCTCACCGTCGTGAAAGAGTGCATAGAAAGCGAGCGAATTTTGCGAGGCGCATTCGGCATCGAAGAGTTCAACCCGACCGCATTCGAAATCGAAACCGCCGTCGCCATGCTTGCGTTTTTCGACAAGGAATGCGAAGTGTGCGTGCTTGAAACGGGACTCGGCGGCAGATGGGACGCAACAAATGCAATTGAGGACAAGAAACTTGCCGTGATAACGCCGATAGGTCTTGACCATTGCGCGATTTTGGGAAATACGCTTTCGCAAATAGCAAGCGAAAAAGCGGCGATAATCAAAGACGTCGCAGTCACTTGCAATCAGCCTGCCGAGGTGATGAAAGAGATTGAAAATCCCTACGTTTTCAAGGACGGCAAAAAAGAGTATCGCAAGGCAAAAGTCGCAGTGTGCAAAGAGCCTGTGTTTTTAAGCGGCGATTTGAGCGGACAACGCTTTTTGTACGACGGAAAAGAGTATGAAATATCAATGCTCGGAAAGCACCAACTCACAAACGCCGCAATAGCGATTTGCGCCGTCGAGCAACTGAGAAACAAACACTTTTCCATAAGTCAAACCGCACTTGAAAACGGACTTAAAAACACAGTGTGGAAAGCAAGGCTTCAAGTCGTCAAAAACGCAAAAGAGGACTTTGACATAACGATTCCGCAAGATAAAGTGCTTATTTTTGACGGTTCGCACAATCCGCAAGGCGCAACCACGCTTGCAAACGCAATAAAGGATTTGTTCCAATCAAAGCGCGTTCATCTCGTTTTGGGCGTGCTTAAAGACAAGGACGTAAAAGGCATTTGCGAGATTGTCGCTCCGCTTGCAGACAGGATAACCTGCGTCACGCCGCCGTCGCCCAGAGCAATGCAAAAAGAGGACTTGCTTTTGATTGCAAAGCCCCTTTGCAAGGGAATTTGCGACGTGCAAGACGACATAAAAACAGCCGTTCAAAACGCCTTGAAAGGCGATTGCGACGTCGTGATTTTGTGCGGCTCGCTCACGCTTTTTCAAGACCTGAACAAGGATAAAAATACAAAATGATATGCCTATGAAAAACACTAATATCGACAGAGAAAAAATCAAAAAAGCCGTCTACGACATCCTCGAAGCCATAGGCGAAGACCCTGCTCGCGAAGGGCTTTTGCAAACCCCTGACAGAGTTGCGCGTATGCTCGAAGAATTAACCGCAGGTTATGACGACGACCCGAAAACGCACCTTTCGAAAACCTTTGTCGAGAGCGGAAGCGAAGTCGTCGTCGAAAAGGATATAGACTTTTCCTCCACTTGCGAGCATCACCTTATGCCGTTTTTCGGAAAGGTGCATATCGCGTATATTCCAAGCGGAAAAGTCGTCGGACTTTCAAAACTCGCGCGCGTTGTAGAGGTTTACGCAAAGCGGTTGCAACTTCAAGAAAGGCTCAACGCTCAGATCGCCGACGCAATTTTCGAGCAACTCGATCCGAAGGGCGTTATCGTCGTAATCGAGGCGCACCACACCTGTATGAGCGCAAGAGGAGTGAAGAAAATCGGTGCGAAAACAATCACTTTCGCAAAGAGGGGCGAGGTTGACGAACTCGTCGAAAAAATGCTTATCGAGGGGATAAAATGAGAGAACAAAGAAAATACGATTTGCACGTCGGCAACAAAACTTTTACCGACGGCACGCACGTTATGGCAATTCTCAACGTCACGCCCGACAGTTTTTTTGCCGGAAGCAGACACGCCCACGACGCGGTTGAAACCGCCGAAAAGTTTTTGAAGCAGGGCGCACAAATCATAGATATAGGCGGACAATCCACAAGACCCGGCGCGCAAAGCGTGAGCGCAATCGAGGAGATGGCAAGGGTGTTGCCCGCAGTGGAAGGCATAAAAAAAGCGTTTCCCGACGCGCTTGTGAGCGTTGACACATTCTATCCCGACGTTGCGCAAGCGGCAATAGATTCGGGCGCAGATATGATAAACGACGTAAGTTGCCTCGCCGACAAAAATCTTGCCAAAGTCGTCGCGCAAAACGACGTTGCGATATGCGTTATGCACGACAGGCGCAAATCCAAAATCCCAGACCTCTTTTTCGACAAGGAAACGGGACTTATGCGAGCGGTCGATTCTCTCCTGTCGCAAGGGCTTGACAAAAGCAGAATATTGCTTGACGGCGGCATAGGTTTCAACAAAAACAACGACGAGGATTGGCAACTTTTGAGGGGTTACGACAAACTTTTGGATATGTTCGACGAGTATCCGTTTTTGCTCGGCACGTCGCGAAAATCTATGTTCGGCGGCACGCCCGACACGAGACTTTCGGCAACTCTCGACTCTACGATTCTCGCCGTAAAGCAAGGCGTTTTGTTTGTAAGAGTCCACGATGTTAAAGAAAATACTGCCGTTATAAACCTTTCAAAATAACAATAAAATATGGACAAAATAATACTCAAAAACTACCAAATAACTTCCTGCCACGGGTGCAATCCCGAAGAAAAAATTACGCCGCAAAGATTTGTGTTTACGGCAGAGATTTTCTACGATTTTTCCGAAGCGGCAAAATTCGACGATTTGACAAAAACCATAAGTTATAGCGACGTAAAAAAGACATTAAAGTCGTTTTGTGAAAACAACTGCTTCGATTTGATTGAAACTTTGGCAACGCGTTCGGCGGAATTGTTGCTCAAAAAATACCCTGCCGAAAAGGTGATTCTCACCGTCAAAAAACCCGACGCGCCTATGAGCGGCGTGTTCGATTACGTCGCAGTCGAAGTGGAAGAGGAATGGCATGAAGTCTACCTTGCGCTCGGCTCGAATTTGGGCGACAAAAACGCATATCTCGACTTTGCGATCGCAAGGCTTTGCGCCGACGACAATATAAAGGACGTAAGAGAAAGTTCGAGATATTCGACGAAGCCGTACGGCGGCGTTGCGACCAATGAGTTTGTCAACCTTGTACAGCCCGAAAGAACTCTTGCAGGTCATATCGCAAATCGAAAAGGACGGCGAGCGCGTGCGCAACGAGAGGTGGGGGGACAGAACCCTCGACGTCGATATAATTTTCTATGACGATTGCATTGTCGAGTCAAACGAATTATGCGTTCCGCATATCGATATGCAGCATAGGGATTTCGTCCTCAAACCGCTTGCCGAACTTTGCCCGAACAAACTTCATCCCATTCTCAAAAAGCGAGTTTGCGAACTTCTTGCCGACGTCGAAAACAATTGACCGATATCGCGCTTTTTGACATACCGAAATTTTGACGTTTACAACCTCGAATCTTTTTCTCCTTATCGACAGTGCAAAAACAATTCCGTCTTGAAAACGGGATTTTCGTGTGATACAATATTATGAGTGTCACAAATATTTATATTTGGCAAAAACGCCGAGTATAATTATGTAAAAAACCAATCAGGCGTTTTGCGCAATCGGTTTTGCGCAAAGTGAGGGGAAAATGATAAATATTTTTGTAAACGGAATCCAAAGGCAAGTCAAGGAAGGCACGAGAGTGCTTGACTTGCTCAGACAAGAGGATAGGCGCAAATACGCCGTGTGCAAACTCGGCTCGCAAATAAAAGAACTCAATCGCAAACTTTCAAACAAGGACGACGGAAAGACCGTCGAGTTTTTGGGCATCGAAAACAACGAGGCGGCAAAGGCGTACGAGGCGAGCTTGAGATATGTCGTGGCAATGGCGTTTCACAACCTTTATCCCGACGTGCGCATACGCTTCGGATACAATGCGTCGCGCTCGATATTCTGTCACATCCTCACAAAGGGTTTCAATGTGTCCAAAGCGACGGACGAAATCCGCAAAGAAGTTGACCGAATCATAAAGGCGGATATGCCCATCGAGCGTATCACGGTCACGACGGACGAGGCGCGCGAGATTTTCGAGAAGATGCAACGCGACGACAAGTTGCGCATATTGCCGTATCGACCCGAAACGGCGGTGAATATCTACGTTTGCGGCGACTATTACGACTATTTGCACTCCTATATGGTGCCGTCCACAGGGTGCATATTCAGTTACAACATCATGCCGTACAGCCCGGGGATAATCATTCAATATCCGCGCTCCGAACTCAACGCCGAGATTCCCGAATTCGTGGAAGAAAGCACCTACGGCAGAACCCTTCAAAGAGCCACCGCTTGGGCGGAAAAAACGAGGACGGGTACGGTTGCCGACATCAACGAAAAGGTGGAGGAGGGAAAAGTCCTCGATTTCGTGCAGATGTGCGAGGCAAGACAAAACTCCATGCTCTCCGAACTCGGCAGAAAAATAGAGAGCGACATCGAAAATATCCGCCTCATCTGCATCGCGGGTCCATCTTCGAGCGGCAAGACGACGTTTTGCAACAGAGTGCGCATAGAACTCATATCGAGGGGGATAAATCCCGTTATGATTTCTATGGACGACTACTATCTCGAACGCAAAAAAATATGCGAAATGCAGGGCAAGGCGGCAAACGAGGTTGACCTCGAACATGTCGATTGCCTCGATATCGAGCAGTTCAACAAGGACCTTTTCGACTTGATAAACGGCGAGGAAGTCACTCTTCCGAGTTTCGATTTTTCAAAAGGCGTAAAAGGGAAAGGACGCACGATACGAGTTGACGAGCATAGCCCCATAATGATAGAGGGCATACACGCGCTCAACGAAAAACTCACCGCGTCCATACCCAAGCACCAAAAATTCAAAATCTACATTGCGCCGCAACTGACCATAAACGTTGACGACCACTCGCCGCTCAGCATCACGGACTTGCGACTTATCCGCAGAATCGTGAGAGATATGCAGTTTAGAAACTATCCTGCAAAGAACACGATCGATATGTGGTCGAGCGTGAGAAACGGCGAATTCAGGTGGATATATCCATGGCAAGAGGGGGTTGATTTCGTGTTCAATTCCGCGCTTGCGTACGAACTTTGCGTACTCAAAAAACTTGCGTTGCCTGCGCTCAAAGAGATAAAGGACACCGATCCGCAATTTATCGTGGCGAACAGGCTCATCAAATATCTCAAATATTTCAAGACGATAGAGGACGAAAGCCTTATCCCGTGCAACTCGCTTTTGAGAGAGTTTATAGGCGGCAGTTGCTTCAACGTCTGATTTGCAAACGATTGCGCAAATCGACGGGAAAGCAACTTAAAACAGACAAAATGCGTAGATAAAGATTGTTTTTTGCAAATATAAAGACAATTTGACACAACACGACCGAAGATAAAACAAGAGGAAAATTATGGCAAAAATAGCGGTTATAGGTATGGGACAAGGCGGAATGGTTGCGGCAATTCGCCTTGCCGAGCAAGGACACGAAGTCACCGTTTTTGAAAAGTGCAAAAGGGGCGAAGTGAGTTACGACTGGCGCGACGATATTCGCGCGGACGTATTCGAGGCGGCAGGCTTGCCTATGCCCGAAAGAGATGTGTATTGTCAAAAGAGCAAGTGGCTTTTCGTCTCGCCGAACGAGGAATATTCCTTGCCCGTTCCGCCGTGTCCGCCCATGGAAGAAATATCCGTGTACCGCACCAAACTTTCGGGGTATTTTGCAAAGCAAGCGGAAAGCGCGGGTTGCAAACTCGTATTCGAGACCGAAGTCAAATCTCTTGCAATTCAAAACGACGTCGTCGTGGGAATATGCGCAGAGGGCAAAGAACAGTTTTTCGATCTCGTTATAGACGCAAGCGGTATGCGCTCGCCCTTCCGCGCGCAAGTTCCGAACAAATTCGAGATTCAGGCGCAACCGTCAAGAAACGACGTTATGTGCGGATATCGCGCGTTTTTCAAAAAGGTTGAGGGAACGACGACGAGAGACCCCGAAATCAACTCGACATTGTATCTCAAACATCTCGGCAGCGTGGGCATAAGTTGGTGCAACCTCAACGAGGACAATCTCGTGGACGTGCTTATAGGC
>CAVKTQ010000027.1:16595-18318 GCA_963659105.1 Firmicutes bacterium CAG:238
CTTATAGGCAGAGTGGGCGAACTTACGGACGATGAAATCGAATACACACTCGAGGCGTTGCGAGCAAGCAATCCCATACTCGGCAATCAACTCGTGAGCGAGAAAAAGGTTGAAATTTGCCTCCGTATGTCCATTGCAAGAGCGGTTGCAGACGGCTATGTCGCACTCGGCGACAGCGCGTTTATGACAATGCCGCTTATGGGCAGCGGAATCGAATCCTCGATGAAAGCCGGCAGAATGTTTGCGGACTATATCCAAGAAAACAACGTCGCCGAATTCACGGCAAAAAATATGTGGGGATTCTACCACAGGTATATGACCACGCTCGGCACGGACTTTGCGTTTGTGGACGTACTCAAACGCTGGGCGTTGTCGCTCGACCCAAAGACCATAGATTGGGTGTTCGGCGGCGGACTTATCGAAAAGAGCGACCTTGCGCTCGTCACGACGGACACGAGCGGCGAAAAGCCGAAGTTGAGCGCAAAGTCGATAATCAAAAAAGCGTTTCTGCTCTTGGGACATTTCGGACTTGTTTGCAAAGCAATCGGTTGTCTTTTGAGAAGCCTCAAAGCGAAGAACATCGCAAAGAAAATTCCTGCCGTTTACGACGACAAGAAACTTGCGAAGTGGACGAAAAAATATAACAAAATCATCTGCAAGAAATGATTTTGAATTTGAATTAATAATTAATAATTAATAATTTCGGAAGGCGAAGCCTTATCCGAGCGTGCGCAAAACCGTTCGTCAAAGACGAATATCGGTTGCGCACGGCAGAAATATCAAAGCACAAGTTGACGTATTATGTACAAGATTGCCAGAGTCGGATTGCATCATTTTGAAGAGCCGTGTTTGTCGGGCGAGAGAGGTAGCGGAACTATCTTTTTTTCGGGGTGCAATCTGCGCTGTTTGTTCTGCCAAAACTACGAGATATCGCACGAGGGAAAAGGACTCGAAGTGAGCGAGAGCGAACTTGCGTCGCTTATGCTTTATCTTCAAAAAATAGGGGCGCACAACATAAATCTCGTTACGCCGTCAAACTACACGAATTTGCTCAAAGACACGCTTAAAGTTACAAAAAGAGAACTTAAAATACCGATTGTGTGGAACAGCAGCGGATACGAAACCGTGTTGAATCTCAAAAAACTCGACGGCTTGGTTGATATTTATTTGCCCGATTTCAAGTATGCGGACAACGATTTGGCGTGGGAATATTCGCACGCAAAAGGGTATAGAGAAGTCGCACTCGAAGCGATAAGGGAAATGCGCCGTCAGCAACCCGATGACGTTTTCGACGGCGACGGAATGATGAAAAAAGGCGTTATCGTAAGACACCTCGTTTTGCCGAACGCACTCGAAAATACGAGGGGAGTGCTGCAAGATATTGCCTCGATTGACGATACGATGTATGTTTCGCTTATGGGACAGTATTTCCCCACGCCCGCCGTCGAAAATCATCCCGTTTTGTCGAGGCGCATAACCGAAGAGGAGTACGACAAGGCAACGCAAATGTTTTTCGATTGCGGATTGCAAAACGGATTTTCGCAAGAACTTGACAGCGCGACGGAAGAATACGTTCCTAATTTTGATTTGGATGCCCTGCAAGGAATATTGAAGATAATTAATAATGAATAACAAATGACTAATAATTGTGGGTAGGACACCCACACCCGAATGTGCCTTTGGCACAGTGATATTGCACTTTGCGCAGTGATATGCACGCAAG
>CAVKTQ010000028.1:0-17719 GCA_963659105.1 Firmicutes bacterium CAG:238
CGTCGTCGGAGAGGAGTGGATTTTTTTGTACGTCCGATTGCATAAAATGAATATAGCACTATTCGTTTGCGCTGTCAACGAACGGCGGTGCAAGCGAGGAAAGCGAGAAAATCCGCACGGATAGATGCGCGAATTTTGTAGAATAAAGGCGAAATTCCGCAAAAATCGAAAAATGTAAATTTTGCGGCGGAGAAAATTTTTTTCATTGATTCTAACCGCACGAAAACGCGCGAGCATACGACAGTAAAAGTATGGAAAACAACGTGTTAGAATGTCGAAAAGCGCAAATTTTGTGCTTTTTTGGCGATGAAAACCCGAAAATGCGGCAAAAAAAGGAAAATTTGTCGCAAATGGGGCGAAAAGGCGCGAAAAAGCGTCGGATTCCCCAACAAATTGTGTTTTGAAAAATGCCCTACCACAAGGTATTGTTAACGACATTCTAATAAGATGAGTATTGACAAGTGGGCGAAAAAATCGTATAATTGATTTGTATAATAATCTGCACATATGCGCTACACGCGTAGAGGCATATGTTTCGGAGGAGATTATGAGAATGAGAAAGTTATCCCTCGTATTGTTGCTCGTGCTGATCAGCGTCATGCTGTTCGGTCTCGTGGCGTGCAATCCGAAATCCGACGGGAACACAAACACCCCCGTCATTCCTACGCCGACGCCTGTCGATCCGGAAATTGACAACGCCGAATATATCGGCGCGCAAGATTTTTGGACTGCGTTCAAAGCCGCCGCTCTCAGTGAAGCGGGCGCGGAAAAAGACAAACGCTACATAAGGGTCGACACGGCATTCGTGATGGGCTTTTCCAAAGATTCGTCCGATTCGCTTATCGTTGCTCGCTTTGCGGGCGATATCGATACGCTCGACGATTCCAACAGCGAAATACTTGTCGAATTCCGCAAGTTGTCAACCGAAATAAACGGCAGGACAATCGACCAAGACACCATCTGCACGATGGCGAAAAACGGCGAAGGAACTCTGCTTTTCGGCGCGTACTATTACGAAGGCAAACTTGTTGCGGATATGCGCGGCATAAAGAATGGTGACGGCGTTCACGTCGTTTACACCGACACGATCGACATGACAAAATTCGTGTCGAGATTCAAAGACGCGCTCGAACAACTCGATCTCACCACCACTTTGTACGACGTTCTTTTGGGCTATGACATCGGCGGACTCATCAACAGCCTTATCAACATCGATCTCGCTCATCTGACCGTTGAGGAATTGCTTGTCAACGTATTGTTCGGCGCAAGCAAGGGTACGCGCGTTGACTACGGCAACGGACATCAAGTGTTGCGTATGCCGTGCGACCTCGGACTTATCGTCAGCATAATTCCGCTCGTGCAAGGTCTTATCCCCGAAAACATCATCGGACTCGTCAAAGACGTACTCGGTCTCGATTTGGGCAAACTCGGCGCGCTCGCCGGCGTGGCTCTTTATATGGAAGCCGACATCATGAACGGCGCGCTTCAAGGCACGACGTTCGACATCGACGTAAACCTCAACTCCTACGGCGTTGAGGGCGTTGAAGAAAAGTACGGCACGTTCCAATCCGAATTCGGCATTAAACTCGGTTATGCGAAAGCCGACTTTGCAGGCACCCCCGACCTCGACTTAGTTGGCACAACAGAGAAGCCCGGACTTCTCAAAAATCGCAACGAAAACAACACCGCTCGTCAAGACGGTGAAAAATCCCTCTACGACGTCGTAAAAGAAAGCGCGGAAAAATATTCTTTCCTCACTTTCGACGGCGAAATTTCTCTCACTCTCAACTTCAAGCAAAAGAAAGTGTCCATCGACAACGTGATAGGCTCTTTCGGCACTCTCATCTCCAATCTTCTCACCAAAAATCTCGATCCCGAGATGCTTGCGGCACTCGAACCGTTGTTTGCAAAAGAAATAGATTTTGCCAGCGGCGAGGCGAAACTCACAATCAAACTTCAAGCGGAAATCAACACCCGAGATTCCAAAAAGACAAGACTTGCAGCCGAAATTCTCGGTCGTAACAACGCAAAACGCGTGACGGCTTACTACACCGGCGAAAGAGAAGGCGTGTATATCGACGCAGGCGGCTTGCTCGGCTACAACGGAACCAAGTTCAAGATCGACGACATCAACGTCAACGAACTGTTGGGCGAACTCGTCGACAAGGTGTTTGAAACCGTCAAAGGCGCAATCGACGGACTCAAAGGCGGCGCAACCGCTCAAAATATCCAACAAGCGTTTGTAGACAACGGCGAAATCGTCATTCAACACGGCGCATACTCTGCGGCGGACGAAGAAGGCTCGGTTGACGTTTTGTCGCTCGTAAGCATGATTCTCGACCATATCAACATCGATATGGACGGCAATATCTTCAACATCAGAGATATAAGCGTGGATTTGTCGAGAGACGTTCTCGACGCAATCTTCTCGCTTGTGTTTACCGCAGACAACGCAGGCGCGGACATCCCGATTACAAGCGCATTGCTCCAATACGTCAACAACGGCGCGCAACAAAACAAGACGCTCGCATTGAGCGCGGAACTCGGCGTTCGCGAATATAACGAAGCAAACACCGAATACAGCCTCGATCCGCTCATCGGACTTAAGCTGGGCGTTGACATTACCTTTGGTAAAATCAACAACTTGCCCGACTTCGAGGCGACTTTCACCAAACTCGAAAACGAACTTAAGCAGAACGAGGGCGCATATCTTCCCATTCTCAAAAACGGCTCGTTCAACACGGATTTGCTCCACGTCAACGTATCCACGGGACTTACCCTCGACCTCGAAACTCTCGAAGGCGAACTCGCAAAAATCGAAGTCAATATGCCCGATCAGGAAATCGGCACGCTGTTCAAAGGCATTTTGATCAAAGCGTTGATCGAACTGGGCAACATCGACGGCGGTCTCAAGCTCGACATAAACGCGGATATCGACCTTACCGGCGGCTTGGACAACATCCAAATCCTCGATTTGCTCCTCAAATCGTCGGCAAAGATCGCAATCTCCAAACAATCCAACAACGAAGAAGTGCTTGCGCTCTATCTGCAAGACGGTTGGGTGTATCTCAAAGCGGATATCCTTTGCATAAGCGCAAAACAAATCAAACTCAACGTCTCCGAACTTATGGATATGCTCGGAACGGATTCGGACGATTCGTCGAGCGATCAAGCGCTCGTTGCGGATGAAACGGAAGAAGACGGCGGAATGGATGTCAACGCCGTGCTCGGATTTGTGGCAGGCATCATCGACGGATTCAAACTCGGCAATCACGCTCTCGAAGTCGTTCTTGCGTCCAATCTCTTCGAACAAGTCCTCGACCTTCTCGACATCGACGGAGTTAAGATCGAATTTGCAAGCACAGAATTTGACGGCGGAATCCGCATTGCTCTCAACGACGGTCTCAATCTGCCCGAACTTCAACTCGGCGTGTTTGTGTCCTTGGGCAACAGCGTCAACCTCGATTTGTCCCTCAACGGATTGTCCGCAGGCTTGAACGACAAAGCCACCGACTATCTTGTCGGCGACAATCGTCAAAGCGACGATTTCACAGAAATTCTCGAATATCCCTTCCTCGGACTCGACCTTACGCTCGGTCTCGATCTCAAAGCGGATCAGGGCGCAAGAGAACTCGTGTTCGGCGAGGGCAAATATTGGCTCGATTCGGACGGCAAGTACGTCGAAATCGAAAAAACGCCCGTCCCCGACGGTTATAAAGGCAAACTTTATTACAAGGATTCGAACGGCGTATATCAAGAAGAAAACATAACCAAGGCAACGCTCGCATTCGACGAACCTATCAATCTCAACTACGAATTGCGCATTGCGGGTCAACTCGACCTGTCGCCTATCGTCGAATACTTGCTCGGCTCGCCCCAAATCAACACGAAGGGTAACGTCAGCGAGTTGTTGATAGAACTCACGGGCAAAAAGTCAAGCGATACCGCAAGTCAACTGACTGCCGAACGCAAAGTTTTACTCGGACTTTATTACACGGGCGGCTCGCTCTATATCGACGCGAGCAACTTCGGTTTGGACAAGGTCAGAACGGACATTGACCTCTATGAGGTCATTCTGTCATTGCTTGCGAAAGATTCTGCCGTTATAGTCAACGACGCAACCGGAGCGGAAGCGATGACGGCTGAGGATTCCGTCGACCAAAACGGCGCGGACGCAAGAAAGGCTCTTGCTCTTGACCTCATCGCAACGCTGTCTTCCGACAACGTTAAGTTGCAAATCGCAAAAGGCTTGACCGACATTCTTTATCAAATAATCGGAATCGACGCAAGCGACATCACCGCTTGGGTGCAAATCGCTTGGGCAAGCGTAAAAGATAAATTCGACAACAAACCCGTCCGCGTCGCGCTTGAAGTCAACAACGACGCAGGTCAACAAGTCGGCGGAGCGGAAATCTACATCGGCACGACCGTAAAGGGCGAAGACGGCGTTTCTCTCAGTCCGCTCAAACTCGAAATCGGCGGCGACGCAGTCGAATCCATAAAGATTGTCCGCGACGGACAAAAAATGCAAGAAATGGCGTCCTACGTCCAAAGCGGAGGAACCGTGTTTGAAGACATACAGTTGTTCAACGACTACGGCGACATCACCATTCCCAGCATCTATGCCGAAATTCAAGGCACGTTCACGGTCGGCGCGCTTCAAGGCAACAAGTCTTGGACGGTCGGCGAATGGATCGCAACCTTCCTCGACGACAGCAATCCCGAACTCAATTCGTTCATAAGACAACTTCTTCTCACCTACAAGGTGCCGCTTGCAGCGGGCGCAAACATCGGATTCCGCATTGCTCTCAACGCAAATCTCAATCCCGACGTACCCGTTGACCTCACTCAAAACGTGGTGTTTAAGAAGTATGCGAATTCGCAACTCGCAGACCTCGCCAAATACGTCGAAGTCTACAAACTCAACGGCGCGAAATACGTCCTTCTCACCGACGAAGAACGCACGACGTTCGAGGGCGACGTGTACCTCAAACAATACGTTGCGGGCGGCATTGCGCTCAACGAAGTGACCGACCTCAATTACAGAGGCGAAGGCTACGTCCTCGTTGACGGAAACTATGTCAAAGTCACCGTCACCGACGAAAATCACGAGCAGTATGCAGGCGAGAAGATTTTCACCGCGGCAAGTTTGCTCGACATCGCATACATCGCCTCTCACAGCGACATCGCAATCGAAATCTACAACGAGAAGATGTCTCTTGTGGACAAGATGTCCAATGCGGAAAAACTCGAACACGTTATCCTCGCATTGCGTTTGCAAAGTGCGGGCGAAAACGCGCAAGGTCAAGCGGTAAGCACGGTTTACCTCGACATGAGCGACGATTTCCACCTTGCGCTCACCAACATCGATCTCGGAGCATTGCTCGGAGGTTTGATTAACGGCGACTCCAAGAGCGACGACAGCGCGGCAACCGCTGCGGCAGACGAGAGCGAGAGCGGCGGAATCGACCTTATGGGCATTCTCGGCAAAGTGCTCGGCGGCATCATCGGTTATATCGGTTTGGACACCGAAGGCGTACAAATCAACTTTGCGGAAGGACTTGTCGCAACCCTCGTGCAAATGCTCGCAGGCAAGCAAGTCGATCCCGAAACTTTCATCAAACTCAATTCGGACAACAGTTACGTTGCGTTTGCTTGGAAGAACGATTATAAACTCGATCTCAATCTTCAAATAGACCCCGTATATGTCGGACTCGAACTCAGTTCGGTAAAACTCGCGCTCGGCAAAGAGAACGGCGTATTGCCCGAAGATTTCGACCCGAGCGTCTACACGACGGCGGAAAATCTCGACACGCTCTCTCTCAATGTCGATCTCGGGCTCGACTTGCAACTCAAAGGACAAGACGAGCAAGTGCGCATTGAAAAATATATCGAGTTGTTCGCCAAAGATCTCGGCATCCAACTCGGTTTGGATATGTTCAAGGACATCGAATACAACATCGGATTGAGCCTCGGCGCAAACCTCGCCCTCAACGAGCCGAACGACAGCAATATGGTTCTTGAAGTTAAGAATAAAATAACAAATAAGAATATATTAGCGGTTTACGTTGAAGGTCAAAACATCTATTTCGACTTCGGAAGTCTCGGTCGCGAACCCATCTATCTCGAAGCGACAAACCTTTGCGAAGTGGTCTGCAAGTTTATCACCGACGCACTCGGCGACCTCAATTCCATCATTAAGGGCGGCGACGCGTCAACGGCGGCAGACAATGTCAACGCACTCAATGCGGACGAGCAAATGCAACTCATCCTCGACATCACGGACGGCAAACTCGGCGTACTCGTCATGCAAAACGTCCTTGTCGGGCTTGTTGCGGCTCTCACGCAAAACAGCACTGCGGAAGACGGCAGCGCCAACACTCTTGACATTGCAAAAATCATCGAGCAACTCGACCTCGACATCTCTGTCGGCGTTGATTTGCAACTTGATCCGTCAATCGCAATCGACGTCAATCTTGACAGCAAACTCATCGCGCTCGACGTGAGCGTCGACAACATCGACGTCGCAACCGGCACGGATAGCAGCGCATACGCAACCATTCTCCAAAAAGCGCAAAACGGCATAAGAGGCGAGGATAAGTTCGTTCTCCTCTCAAGCGACGAAAAGACATCGTTTGAAGGCAAGAGATACAACAAAGACGGCGACAAGTTTGTCGAAGCCGAAGACGGCGATTACAGAAGTTACTACATCGAGATGACAAACGCGCACATCATTGCGGTCGACCTCAGTTTGATTGTCGACTATTATGCAAGCGCGACGTACACTCTCGTCACCGACAAGAGAGCAATCGAAGCGGTTTCGCCGCTTGACAGATACTCGTACAGCAGCAACGAGCAAAGATTCGTGCAAGACAACAACGGCATGTACGTCCGCGAAGGTTTCGCGTTCGACGGATTGCTTGACCTCATCCTCAATATGGACGGTTTGCAAAGCCTTCTTGCAACGATGCTTCCGCAAATCCGCATCAACACCGACAATGAAGAAATCGGCTTCGAAGTGCAAAAAGACAAGTTCAGCGTCGGCGATTTGCTCAAACGTTTGGGACTCAACCTCGCGCTTTCGGACAAGATGGACGACGGCTTCAAACTCGACGTAAAAGCAAGGTTGAATCTGCAAAAGATGGGCATGGAAGACTTGTCCAAGATCGATTTCAGCAACCTTAATCTCGACATCACGACAATCCTCAAAGGTTTGGAAGCGTACATCGGCATAACCTTCGATTATGAGACGGACGGCAACACCAAACTCGGCATCTATCTCGAAGACGGCATAGTCTACGTCGATTTGCAAGGCATCGGCGGTCCTCGCGTACAAGTCGCGCTCATCGAATTGCTTGAAAAACTCGGCGTGGAACTCGGCTCAGACAACAGCGAAGCAAGCACGGCGGCGGATGAGACAGCCGACACCTCGAACGTCGGTAAAATCCTCAATATGATCGTTTCGAGAATCGTACTTGAGGGCGAGCCGTGGATAGGCGACGCAGGCGTCAACAGAATAAAATACTTGGGTGTGTTTGTGCGCGCAAACTTCATCAACGACTTGATGTCGATGTTGTTCAAGACGGTCGTAGAGTCCCAAAACGTGGTTATGGACGAATCGCAAAGCGGTTTGTTCCTCTATCCGCAAACGGATATGTTTGCACACTGCGGCGTTGACGAAGCGCTCGCTTTGCAACTCAAACTTGCGTTTGCAAACAAGAAAGACCCCGTCAATCCAAAGACGGGCGAACCTTCGACAGATTCGCAATATCTCATCGACCTCAATCTCGGACTTGACGCAAAAGTCGGTCTTGTCAGCGTAGATACGAATTATCAACCGCTTCTCGACAACGACGAAAAACTCGAATTCATCTCGCTTGACGACTACATCGAAAACATCGCAAAACTCATCGGCGGATTCAGAGGCGAAAACTATCAACGAGAATCCGACCTCATCGACAACGCAATCTACTATGCGTTCGACAAAGACGACAACGGCGAATACCTGCTCAAGACGGGCATGTACCGCAAACCCAACTTCACGGTTGACGCAAACGGCGACTACGTTCTCGGCGACGACGGCGAGTACAGGCTCATAAAGGACGGCGAAACTCTGCCCGAAGGCACAAAGCGTTACGCAAAAGAAGACCTCACCAAGGTTCAAATGTATTCTCGCTCCTACGCGACCGTAAAGACAGGCGAGGACGGCAAGCAATACGCATACACCGTCAGATACACCGTCGATTCGAACGGCACATACGTCTATGACGCGGACAAAGACGTCTACGTCAACAAGAACGACGCTTCCGCACCCGAAAGCGACACGTTCTATTCGAGAGCGGACATCCCGATGACCGTCACCGAAAAGGACGAGGACGGCAACGAAACCACTCGCAACGCGCTTGCAAGCGAGGTCAAACTCTACAACAAGTGCGGACAAACCGCTTATCAGGATCAAAACATTTCCTTGAGCGTAAGCGGCTTGATTTACTTCAATTCTTCAAGCGCAGAAGTAGTCAATGCAGGCGGCTTGCTTCCCAACGTGTTCCGCGATATGATCATCAACTTGCAAACGCTCAGCGCATTCAACGCAGGCGTCGGTTTGAGAGTTTCCGCAAACATCGACCTTGCGGCTCTCGATTTGCAAGGTCTTGCGTCGGGCGGTACGTTTGGCGACTTCATCAACAACAGCGATTTGAGCAAAGTCGAACTCGCAATCGAATTTATCGAAGTTGACGAAAAGGGCTACTTTGCAAAATACGACACCGCAAACGAAATCGGCAACGGCAACGAAAAAGTGCTCGGAGGTATGTATTTGAGCGGCGGTACGCTCTATCTCGACCTCACCGGCGTAGTTTCCACTGCGGAAAACTATTCCAAGATCGAAAACTTCGTGGACTTTGCAAAGAAAGTCGTTGACAAACTCGGCTCGATCGGCGGCGACAAAGAAGAAAACGGCGCGCAAACGGCAAGCGACGAAACTCAAAACGGCGGCTTGCAACGCGACGCTGTGTTGTTGCTCGCATACAGCGACTCGCAATTCCAGATTCAAATCACCAAAGCGTTGCTCTCGTTTGTGCTTGCGACGTTTATGCCCGATCTCGGCTCTCTCGAAGAAGTGTTTGACGTGTTCAACATCTCTGTCGGCGTCGATCTCGGTCAACCCGTGTACAAGAGCGTAAAGGATTTGGAAACGACAGATTACGAACTGTACAAAAAATTCCAAAACGAGTACAAGGGCGACAGATACACGAAGTACGAAACCGAAGATTTCAGTCAATCGCCTGCTACAGACACTTACTATAAAGCAGGCAACGCATACTATCTTGCAAGCACCACTTACGTTTACGAAGTGACCGTTGTCGAAAGCGGACAAGTCACGCCCGTAGACGGCAACAAGAAGAGATTCGAGGACGGCAATTACGAGGCGGGCAAGACCTACGCAATCCTCGAAAACGGCAAATACGTCGTGATTTCGGACAAGGTGCAAGGCAAGTATATCCATTCCAACGCAAACTACTATGCAAAGGTGGCAGGAATCACCGACCCCGTAAGTTTGCGCAGTTACAAGATGTACAGAAGAACGGACGGCGTTGAAAGCGTCACCGACACTTACATCGCAGGCGACACCTATATCCGCTACTCAGGCGAAGAAAGACAAATCCAAGAGTTGAGAACTCGTTTGTTCGGCTACGTCAAGGACGAAAACGGCGATTATTACAGAACAATCGACCTCTACGACCAAATCAGCGATTACTATCTCGGTCTCGACCTCGCAATCGGCTGCGTCAATATGGGTCTCAAACTCGGCGGAATCGAAATCGGCTTCGGCGCAGGGGACGAATTGCTCCCGGCATACATCCGCGACGGCAAAGCGCACTCCTATTTCAACGACGGCAAGGAAATCGAATACACCGACGAAACCAAGAATTCGTACAAATTCGAAGATGTTCCGACAAATATGTTCTACGACACCATCATCACGGTGGGCTTCTCGGTTGAACTCGAACTCGGCATCACCGAAGGTACGCTCGACTTGGGCAAGATTATGAGCAGCATCATCGGCGACCTCACGGGCGTTGTGGTTGAAATGCCCTCCACCACGAAGGGTTATTCTTCCGCACACTTCAGACTTGACGTGTCGCTTATGGTTGACATATACGACCTCACCAAGTCCGAACTCAAAGTCGAACTTATCAATATGACCGAAACGGGTTACGAGAGTTTGTGGCTCGGCGTATACTACGTCAACAACACAATCTACGTCAACCTCGAAGACGCGTTCAACGTTCAAAAGTTTGCAATCGGCGGTCTCAACATCGCAGAACTCCTCAAAGACTACATCATCGACTTCGATACGGATGACGAATACTTTGTTGCGGGCGGCGCTCAAGCGTCCTCCACAAGCGAAGCGTTTGTGGCAAGCGGAGCATACGCAAGCGACATCGACCTCAGCGACAAAGACCTCGCTCTGTCGGTGCTTATCAACAGAGATTTGCTCACCTTGCAACTCGGCGACAAACTCTTTGACACAATCATCGAATATATCCCCGAAGATTTGCTCGGATTCGACCTCAAAAACCTGTTCTATGACGAACTCAACGCAGGCATCCAAGTGCAACTCAACACATCGGACAGCATCAATCTCGCGCTTGACGTTGCGCTCGGTCTCGACGGCGACAGATACGACAAAGATTCCGACTATGTAGGAACGGATGCAGACAAGAAAAACCTTGTAGACAAGGTCAACAATTCCGGCGCGTCCTATTACGTCTTCAAGCAAAGCGACACAGGCAACTACGTCAAGGGCGAAAACGGCAACTATGTGCGCGCAATCACCTCTAAGGAAGCAAACAGCGTAGACGCAGACAAACGCTATGCCAAGTACAAAGTCCAAACCGACAAGGGCGTAAATGTTCCGTATCTCCTCAAAGTCGTAGACAACGAAAAGGGCGACGGTAGCGAAAAATTCGGCGATGACAAAATCTCGATGCTTGCAGACGGCGAAACTTCCGTTGTTATCTACAAGTACGTTGCGGGCGCGGCGGCAAACAAGTCCTACGTCAGCGACGGCGGCAAGTACGATATGACGCTCGAACTCGGACTTGCAATCAAGAATCTCGACGTTGCGTTCACCAACTCTCGCACATACGTCCTCAGCGGCGACGAACTTGCAGAGTACACCAATATGGACGACGTTGACCGCTTCACGCTCAGCGAAACCATCGACATCACGACGCAATTCAAGAGCGGCACGGACAACGACATCGATTTGAGCGCAGTGCTTCAATTGCTCGGACTTGACCTCACCGAAGAGCAACTTCTCGTCATCAAGGCGCAGGCAGACGACGGCGGCGACGTAAATCGTTCCTTGCAACTTGTGCTGGACGTTGACATTCAGGTTGCGGCATTGCTCAACTTCATGCGCACCGAACTTGTCAAGTACACCGACGACGGCGACCAATTCGACGGCGATATGGACTTGTTTGCGGTCATCGAATTGCTCAAAAAGGTCATCGAACAATTCAAGAACAACACCGACAAGTTGACAAATCTTATTGCCGACATCGCAAGTTACGTCAATCTCAGCGTAAGACTTCAAACCAAGGGCGGCAACGATTCCGACTACCACGATATGCTCGGCATTTACATGGTGGGCGGCACGTTCGAGTTGCTCTCGGAAGACGAAAAGACCAACGTTGAGGGCGAAAACTACGTCGACCCGAGCGAGAGATACGACCACTATTTCGAAACCAAGAACGGCAGTTACTATCTCGACGAAGCGACGGGCGAATACAACTACATAACATCCGACTCGTTTGCAGGCACGAGATACTCCTACGATTCGAGTTACTGCTACAAGAACGAAAAGGGCAACTACAAGCGTGAAAACGGCGGCTTGTTTGTTGACCTCAGTTACTTCAACATTCCGTCTTTGCGCGTCGACGGAAACGAAATCCGCAAACTTGTCAGCGGCGTTCTCGCCTCGTCTTCAGCCGACGCACAAGCGGCAGCCGACGACGAAGACAGCAAGATTTCCTTCCCGCTCGTCAAAGACGACACCATTCTCGGCTATATCAGGACGTTTGCATACGGCATTCAAATCACGTCGAGATATGTCAAAGTGCTTGCCAACGCAAACTATATCAACAGCATCCTCTCTCTTTTGATGGGCGAGGAAGCGATCCAATTTGAAGAAACGAAGTTTGTCAACCAGCCCAACGTCACGCTCTACACAGACAACACGAGATACTCCTATCAGACGGCAGAAGGCATCGTCACAAAGTTTATGGAGGCATACGACAAAGTCGGCGCGACCAAAGACGAACAGAAAGCGGCGGTAAGAGAAGTCGAAAAGGTTCTCGGCAAGTCCAAATACTTGTTTGAAATCACCGAATACAAAGGAGAGGGCGCGTCCAAGAACGGCGTTTACTACAAGGCGGAAGACGGCTCCTATGCTCAAAAATCCGAAATGTCCGCAGTCGAGCGCACGGCGTATGACGATGCGGTCGAAAACGGCAAAGCAAGTTATTACGACATAAAGAGAGTTGACACCTACATCCAGTTGGAAAGCGGCGATTATGTCCTCTATGCGGACGCAACGCAAACGCAAATCAACAACAGCAAAAAGGTTGACGACTTGCTCTCACGCGGCTCCAAAGTTCCGCTCCTTTACGAAAAATCCGTCACAGTGTTGGAAGACGGCAGTGTGAAGACGGAATACTCGCAAGCGCGCGGCTCTTTGTACGTTGTCATTCCGCTCAAATCGCGCAACGAGTTCCTCTCGGTCAACCTCTATTTGTGGAATCACAAGGTGTCCGTTGCAATCAACGCGCCGTCTGTGGGCGTAACCGAGTTCCAATACATCACGGGACAGGAAGCCATCGACGACGCAGCGTCGGAAGATCCTAAGTACTCGATCAAGAGCGTTGCGGCAGGCGCACGCTACGTCAACACCAACGAGGACATCTACACCAGCGTGGACAAAGAATCCGACGGTTTGAGCAACTGGAAATTCGACTACTACAAGGACGGCGCATTCGATTCAAGCGAATATGCAACGAATCCTCGTTACTACGAGTATAGAGGCGAACTTATCGCAATCGACCAAGACTCGTTGTTTGTAAAGCTCGGCAATCAATACGTCCTTGCAGCAGAGAATTGGGATTCGTTCCCCGATTTCATTGCGGACATCGAAAACAACGGTACTGAATACTACGTCGAAAACACGGCGAAGACCGCGTATGTACGTCTGCAAAGAACGTTTGTCTACAAGAAGTACACATACAATACTCAAAAGAAAGAGTTGCTGTCCGCAACGGACGATTGCGAGCCTGAAAACTACTACATCAAGGTTCAACAAGCAAGTTCGGTTCAACAACCCGACTTCTCGAAACCCGAATATGAGGATTATGCGTACAAGAGCTACGTCGACAGCGACAACCTCTACTACATCTCTCTTGCTTTGAGAGGCAGCCTGTTCTTGCAAGCGGGCAAGATTTACCTTTCCTACTCGGACTATGCCGAAGCATACAAGAGCATAACGAAAAAAGAACTCTTGGTCAACGCCGACGACGAAAAAAATGCGTTGTATTACAAGAACGCACTCAAAGGCATAATGTACAAGAAGTTCCAAGGCGATTACGTCAAAGTCGCTTCGAACGACGATCTCGACGAACTCAGGAAAAACAACGGCTTGTTCGTTTTGGTCAACAGCGCGCTCGACGAGAAATACAGCGGCGTAAACGAAGCGCTCGGCGACGTTTTGGGCAACTTGCTCGGCGCAATGACGGGCAAATTCCAAATCGCAGAGGATATGACGTTCAACGTCTACTTCTCGCTCAGATTGAACCTCGGCTTCAAACTCTACATTCTCCCGTCCTTCGGCATCGACGTTCGCGACCTTGACGTTGCAATCGACGTTTGGGGCGAACAGAACGACTTGCTCGAAAGCGGCAATTATGTCACGAGCGAAGACAGAGACGCAAACAATTACAGCGGCAAACTCCTCGACGGCACCAAGCCTCACATTCTCGGCATCTACTACGACAACGACCAAGACACGGGCAAAGCGGGTCTTTACGTTGACGCAGAGGCGTTGCTCGGCAAAGACGCAAAACTCTTTGTGGATATGAGCGAGTACTCTCTCGAAGACGTGATTTCGGGTCTTGTTGCAAGCATCGGCACAGACGCAAGCGCGTCCGACGCGTCCGTTGCTTCCGACGATGTGACGAAAGACAATCCCGACAAACAAAGTTCGAATACGACGAGTTTGTTTGTCAACATATTCACCAAAGCGCTTGCAATCAACGTGACGTCGGGCTTTGCAAAGGTTCTCATCAACGAACTTTTGCCCGACAATGCAAGCATTGCGGATATGTTGCCCAACCTCAAGGTTTATCTCAAACAAAACCTCAATCCGTACGACATTACGATAGGCGCAATCCTCTACAACGAGGAGGGCGATATCCCCGTGCTCAATCTCGGGCTCAACATTCAAGGTCTCAACGGCGTGGAAGGCGAGTCCTCGTCCATCGAGTTTGGCAGAAAGGAAGATATTTTGGCAATGCAACAAGGCTCCAACGCAATCTTCTACTATGCAAACTTCTACCGCGACAACGACAACACGGATTACAGCAACTACTACGGAAAGAACTACAACGCCAAAGACTATCTCAAACTCAAACGCGACCCAGAAACAGGTTACGATTATATCGAAAATGCGGACGGCACGCAGGGTGAACTCTATTCGGGCAAAGACGCAAACGGCAAAACGGTTGCAGGTCCGGAAGACAGATATATGAAAGCCGCGCCCGTTATGAGCGAAGTGCTTACGTCAAGACAGTTGGCGTTCAAGGGCGACCTCTACACCGACGTTGACGGCGTGTATATGCTTGTCTACAAACGCCTCAACGACATCGCAGGCAACAACAACCTCGGCGAAGACTATGCAGAGTACAGAAAACTTGTCACCAGCAACCAATTTGCGACCTACACGGGCACGCTCTACACGGTTGACAACAACGGCAACTTCGTCATGACGGACAAAGACACCCTCAAAGGCTTCACGGGCGAGGGCAATTTGCAATACGTCCTTGAAAGCGACTACAAAGCCGCAATCAAAGATGCAACCGTCAAAGGCATACTCGACAAAATCGTGAATACAGACAACGCCGTCACTTACAACGAACAAAAGTATTATGCAATTTGTGCAAGCGGCGAAAATTACACATCTATGAGCGTTGCCGACACATTTGCAGAGGCTTGCCCGAACGTCAAGGTCTACAAACAAGTCACCGATTTCACCAACTACACCAAGGCGTTGGCGCTCAATCTCGGCGATTTGCTCGGCGGCGGCACGTTTGACGTCACGAGCGTACTTGCCGACCTCGAATGCGTCGAACTCGGCTTGAACCTCGACATCAGAATGACCCTCGAAGACGTCATCAACTGGACGTATCAATTTACGAAGTTCATTGACGATCCGCAAATCGGCGAATACTTCTACTTCATCGCAACCTCGCTTCAAAACTGCAAGGAATTTGAGAGCCTCATCGGCTTGAACCTCGATCTCAAAGTGTATTTGAAGACGGCAAACCTCGTCAAGATGATCGCAGGCGACAAGAGCGTGGGCATCTTGCAAGTTCTCGAGGGCGCGAAGATCTATCTCGAATTGACGTATGAAACCAACTTCCACGGCGAAGAGAAGCCCAAGGCTCTCTTGTGGGTTGAAGTGAAAGACGGCAAACTCTATCTCAACATCGACGTAAGCCAAATCGGCGAAATCGTCGGTTGGGGCGACTTCTTCTCCTACGGCGTTATCGACGGTCTCGATCTTGCGAGCATCCTCGGCAGCAGCGCAACCACCGCAAGCGCACAAGCGTTGATTGCGGCGGACGACGACGAGGAAGTCAACACAGGTTTGATTCCTGCAAACATTTGGAGCATTATGAACGTCGTTCTCGGCAGATTGCTCATCGCAAACGACTTCATCACGGTCGGCTTCAATGAGGAACTTATCGCAGGACTTCTCGCATTGCTTGCGGACAGCGACAGCGCAGTGCTTCAAGGCATCAGCGAGTTCCTGCCCAAACTCTACACGACCGACACCAAGGACACCAGCGGTATCACAATCAACCTCTACGGCAACTCGCCCAGCATAGACATCAACCTCGGCTTCAAGGTTGGCACGCTCTATTACGAAACCGTCGCCAACTTCAACGCGATGTACGGCAAAGACGGCAAGTATGCGAAGGTAAGCGACTGGTCGGATACGGACACCACGTTCAAGAAAGAATCGGACGGCTCCTACACGGTTGGCAAAGTTGAAAAGAAAGACAGCACAGGCGCCACCGTTACCGACAATGACAACACCTATGTCCTCGTGTCCACAGACGATTACGCGCTCGTTGCGTACGCATATCCGAATTGGGCAGGCGACACCTACGACTACAACGCGACAACCAACACGTTTACAAAGCATTATGAAAAGATAAGCGGACTTGCCACAAAAGAGGAGAAAGTCGGCGAAACGACAGAGACGAAGTGGTATTCGGGAAGCACCGAATACTTGAAGACCGTCTATGTGCTGAACGCAGACAAGACGTATAGCGTTGCAAAAGCAAGCGAATACGACAGCGAAAAAGAATACTTCACAAGCAACGGCGGCGCATACCTCAAACAAGGCGACTTTGCAATCGCAATTTCGCTCGGCAAAATCTATGCGAAAGTGAACAAAGACTTCTCCGTCGACAAGGACGAGAAATTTGCCGATAGAGACGACAACAAAGATATCAAGTATATTTACGTCGAGTCCAAAGACGGCAAATACGTCAAGAATGCGGACGGAGAGTATGTTGAGGCAACGGATGCGGACATCGAAGAAGTGCATTACGCAAAACAAGCGTCCTACGACAACTATGTGAAGTTGCAAAACGCAACGGCGCATCTTGAGATGTCCGTTGAGATCTCGATGTACGGCAGCGGCAACGCAGGCAACGCCGACATCATCGATTTGAGCGAAATTCTCGACTTGATCATGGGTCTCATCGCTCCCGACAGCGCAATCAGCGGTTCTCAACTCAAACTCAACATCGCAAACGAATTCGGCAACGACGACGGCGCGTATCTCACGCTCGACCTTGTTGCGAACATCGATGTCGAAACTTACAAAGTGGAACTCGGACTTCGCCTCAACAAGATGACGGCGAGCATGACTGCGGCAAAGACATTGCTCGGACTTTACCTTGTTGAAAACGCGGTGTATGTCGACCTCAGCGGTATACTCGGCGAAACGGCGAAGATTGCGGTGACCGACCTCAACCTTGACGGTCTGCTCGAAGGCGTACTCGGCAAGTTCCTTGCCGAAGACGGCGCAACCGACGCGTCGGGCGCAAGCATTGCAAGCAATGCCGACATCGGCACAATCGTGACAAACGAAGATCATTTGAGGAATTACGCCTACTTTATGATCAACGTCACCCCTCGAAAACTTTTGATGCAACTCAATGCGGACTTTGTCAACGCAATCTACAAGAAGATTATGGCGATTCGCGGACTCGAACAAAAGAATTTGATTCCCGACATCGGCGATTTGCTTGTCAGAATGGACGCAACGGGCGACAAGACGGTCATCAGCCTCAATTTGAGATTCAGCGACGGCTTGTACTTCTGCCTCGACATTCCGTCTGTAAGCGTCACAAAGGATATAAGCAAGAGC
>CAVKTQ010000029.1:0-17149 GCA_963659105.1 Firmicutes bacterium CAG:238
CTGCACGATGATATCCAAACTTCGTTTGGGTTAAGGAATATTCAAATCTTCCGCAACCCACACGCAGTGTGGATATCATCCGATTTATGTGAGGATTTCAACCGAGTTGTGCGAGGATATCATCCACACAGTGGATATCATTGTGCCAACGGCACTCTGCCTTGCGGCTCGCGTTCCGTCTTTTAATAGACAGCGTGCGTGTATAAGTAGGCAACGAACAGGGGATTTTCCCTTGACAAATAAAGTGTCCGTTCATATAATAGAGTATATATCAACAGAAGGAGTCGTAAACAATGAAAAGAATCACAACTTTGAAAACGCGCGATCTCAACGAGAGCAAAAAGAACGGCGGCTGCGGCGAATGCCAAACCTCTTGCCAATCTGCTTGCAAAACTTCCTGCGGCGTTGCAAACCAAAAGTGCGAAAAAGCTGCAAAGTAATTTTTGGCAAAACACAACTTATTCGCAAAGATCGCATAGGCTGTCCTATGCGTTTTTTGTGTAAAAACGTAAGCGTTGCGACGTTTCGATTTTTTATCGATAAGCAATGCGAGAGATAACACAAATGATTCATTCTTTCAAACTTAACGGGTACAATATCGTGCTTGACACGGCAAGCGGAAGCGTGCATAGCGTGGACGACGTCGCATACGACGTCATAAACGCATACGAGAGCGAGAGCAAAGAGCAAATCGTCAAAGACATCGTTGCAAAATACGAGGGTCAAGGCATTTGCGAGCAGGACGTAATCGAGTGCATAGACGACGTGGAGGAATTGAAGGCGCAGGGCAAACTTTTTTCTCAAGATACGTTCAAGCCCGACGTCGACATTCTTGCAAAGCGCAACACGGTGCTTAAAGCGATGTGCTTGCACGTTGCGCACACTTGCAATCTCAACTGCGAATACTGCTTTGCCTCGCAAGGCAAATACCACGGCGAACGCGCGCTTATGTCGTACGAAGTGGGCAAACGCGCTCTCGATTTTCTCGTCGAAAACAGCGGAACGCGCCGCAATCTCGAAGTGGACTTCTTTGGCGGCGAACCGCTTATGAATTGGCAAGTTGTCAAAGACCTCGTTGCATACGCCCGCTCGATAGAGAAAGAGCATGGCAAAAATTTCCGCTTTACGCTCACGACAAACGGCATGCTCGTCGACGACGACGTAATCGAATTTGCAAACAAGGAGATGGACAACGTCGTTTTGTCCCTCGACGGCAGAAAGGAGATAAACGACCATTTCAGACACACCATAGGCGGCGTGGGAAGTTACGATATAATCGTGCCTAAATTTCAAAAATTCGTCAAGGCGAGAGGCGGGAAGAACTATTATATGCGCGGCACGTTTACGCACAGAAATCCCGACTTCACAAAGGATATTCAAACCATGCTCGATCTCGGCTTCGACGAGTTGAGTATGGAACCCGTCGTGTGTCCGCCAACCGACAAGTACGCGCTCGACGAGGACGACAAAAAGATTATCTTCAAAGAGTACGAGAAACTTGCCGATATGATGATTGAAAGAAGAAAACAGGGCAAGCCTTTCACGTTCTATCACTATATGCTCAACCTCGAAGGCGGTCCGTGCATATACAAGCGCATATCGGGCTGCGGAAGCGGCACGGAATATCTCGCCGTCACGCCTACGGGCGAACTCTATCCTTGTCATCAGTTTGTGGGCAACAAAGAGTATCTTATGGGCGACATATGGAAGGGCGTAACCAATACGGAAATTCAATCCAAGTTCAAAAAGTGCAACGCGTATTCGAGAAAAGAGTGCGACGATTGCTGGGCAAGGCTGTATTGCTCGGGCGGTTGCGCTGCGAACGCATACAACGCAACGGGGGACGTGAACGGCGTTTACAAGTACGGGTGCGACCTCTTCAAAAAGCGTATCGAATGCGCCATAATGCTTAAAGTGGACGAGCAACTCGGCGAGGAAAAATAGGAAATATGTCAAAAGAAAAACTCGAAAAAACCAACGCTATGCGCATACTCGACCAAAAGAAAGTCGTCTACAAGGAGCATACTCTCGGCATAATCGAAGCGGTGAGCGGCGTTGAAGCGGCAACCCTTTTGGGCGTGGATGAAAGCCTCGTTTTCAAGACTCTCGTGACCGTCGGCAAAAGCCTCGAACACTACGTTTTCGTAGTGCCTGTCGCAAGCGAACTCGACTTGAAAAAGGCGGCAGCGTGCGTTGGCGAAAAGAGCGTGGAAATGGTCAAATCAAAGGACTTGCTTCCGCTTACGGGTTACGTTCACGGCGGCTGTTCGCCTGTGGGAATGAAAAAGTTTTTCAAGACTACGTTTGACGAAAGCGCGCAAAAAGTTGACAGAATTTTCTTTTCGGGCGGTCGAATAGGCTTTCAAATCGAAACCACTCTTTCCGAACTCAAAAAGGCGATATCCTTCCAAGTGAAAGACATAACGGTGAAAAAATAAGCGCAAATAGTATAGCGCAAAAATACGCTAAATCGCAAAAAGCGATGTTTACAAATCTAAAAACGATGGTTAAAGACACGAATATGAAAAAACAAGTCGGTTCTATTTTCAAAAACGCAACGGTTGTTTCGCTTTTGTCGGCGGTGATTTTTGTCGCCGTGTTTTGCTCGTTTGCGTTCTTGCCCACATCCGTTTGCGAGGCAAATTCCGCACTGCGCTACTATGAAGGGCGCGACTCGGCAGGCGTTGTCCTCACCACGAAAGACAGCCCCGTCGTCGTCGAAAAAGAGGACTTGACTTTCGACATCCGATTTGACGACGATTTCAGCGGACTGCAGGTAGGGGCGGTCAGCGCAAAATATACTTTCAAAAATTCGAGCGATACCGAGGCAAAAACAAACGTCGTTTTTCCCATCGATTTTTTGAGCGATATTAACTATCAAAATAACGACGACTTTTCAAAATACGGCGTCAAGGTAAACGACAAAGATGTCGAGAGCAAACTTCGTTATTCATACAGAAGTTTGGGAAGCGAGTTTTCTGTCGAAGACGATTTGAAATACCTCAAGGACGAAATCGTCACGGATGAGTTTTATACTCCCGACGCGGTTGTGTATAAGTACATCTACGCATCCACGGCAAGCGACGCGTTTTGCAAGTTGTATTTGGACGATCTCGACGCTCGCAAAATAGTTGTCGAAAGCGGATATACCGATTTCACCCAAAACCTCGACGGCAAAACGAGCATCGGATTTTGGGTGCGCGACAACGAGAACATCTTCTATTCGATAGGCGAGGAAATCGACTTTGCGCAAAGAGCGCAGTTCTTTTCGAGTTACTCGTCGTCCGATAGGGTTAGCGGCTCGTTCAAACTGCTGAGCAAACAGCAAATGACATTCAAAGATCTCGTCTATCAATACTACGCCGAGGGCTACGGCGTGAGCGAAACCGATTGGTACAACGCAGTTTACGCAAGTTTGAAGGATGTATACCCCAAAATCGCGAGCGGATATCGCTTCAATATATACAACAATTTGTACTGCTGGTTTGAATACGATATGACGTTCAAGCCGCATGAAACTCTCGTGAACGAGGTGGTTGCGCCCCTTTATCCCGACATAAACGTTATGTATTCGCCCTCCGTTTACGTCTTCAACTATCTCGTGTCGCCGGCTTCGACATGGAAGAGTTTTGCCGATCTCAACGTCACGATAAACACAAATTACTATCTCACCGACGCTTCCGAGGACTTTGAACAAACAGAGGGCGGCTACACTTGGCACAGCGATACGCTTCCGAGCAACGAACTTCAATTTTCGCTCTGCAAGAGCGCAAATCCGCAGTCGAGCAGCGAAAATGTCTGGAATACGATTTCGAGCATAATCCTCCTCACGGTGCTTGAACCGCTCTGCATAATAATCGTCGGACTTGTCATCGTGATTGTCGTCATAAAGAAAAAGGGGAAGAACGCAAAGTACGGCGAGCCGAGAAGCAAGCAAAAACGCACAGACAAAAACCAAAATATTTCGGATTGCCATTCAAACGACAGCGCACAATGCAGCGATGTTTTGAACGAAAGCCAAAACGCTGCGGATTCTCCCTCAAGCGACAACTCGCAAAACGGCGATGTTTTGAACGAAAACAGCCAAACAGAAAGCGAGCCGAAAAATATCGATTTATCGAAAGACGAAGAAGAAAAAGGCGCAAACGACGATATGTCGAAATAACGTTGTGAACAATGTTGCGAGTATGCAGTCGGGAATTATCGATTGCATATTTTTTCGCCCTTTTCTTAGCAAAAATTATCGATTTACGGCGAAATATCGATATATTCTTGACAATTCGATAAAATAAGAAGTATATTTTTATCGATAAAACCAAAGAGGTGCGCTATATGACAAAAGATAACAAAGAAATCTCGAAGGCGACTCTCAACAGATTGCCGTCATATCTCAAATATCTGTATCAACTTGACAAACTCAACGTCGCAACCGTTTCGAGCACCACAATCGCAAACGGTCTCAACCTCAATCCCGTGCAGGTGAGAAAGGACATCGCGCTTGTATCGAGCGTGGCGGGCAAGCCAAAAATGGGCTACGTCACGAAGGAAATCATCGCCGACCTTGAAAGTTTTCTCGGTTACAACAACACTCACGACGCGATTTTGGTGGGCGTGGGCGGACTCGGCAAAGCGTTTTTGGGCTACGGCGGTTTTGACAACTACGGCTTGAATATCGTGGCGGCGTTCGACAACAACGACAGAATAATAAATACCAAAATCAACGGCAAACCCGTGTACGACATTGCAAAACTTAAAGAAATCGTCGAGCGGTTCAACATCCAAATCGGCATCATAACCGTGCCGTCCTATGCGGCGCAAGAGGTTGCCGACAGAATGGTGAGCGCAGGCATCAAGGCGATATGGAACTTTGCGTCCGTGCATCTCAACATCCCCTCCGACATTGCGCTTAAAAACGAAGACCTTGCGTCCTCGCTCGCGCTGTTGTCCTTGCAAATCCAAAAGAGCCGCAAAGACTGAAAAAAAATAAAAACGAAACAAAAAGACAGAGGCAAGCAAAACGCTTGCCTCTGCTTTTAACTAACCGAGTTATGCACTCATAAGATATTGATTCTTTCCGATTGCATCCTTTATATTTTCCATATCCTCAAGGATTTCGGGCGTTGAACAGGGATTTGGAATATCAATGATCCCACCATCGTTTAATTTCCTATAGTTGCACTGTCCACAGAATACATATCTGCCTGATGAACCTGAAAAGATATGTGCTCGATATGAAGAATCGCCACAATAACAATATCTCCTATGCAGTGTTGTGTTTGTTTTTTCATATTTGTATCTGTGTTCGTGACTACTCAATTGGCAAGCGCAGACTGTTTGTCCTGAAGCAAGGACATAATTGTTTGAATGTGCATGTGTGCTTTCATACTGACTTGCAACAATGTACCCTTGTATATATGAAAAGGTATATTTATTTACTTCTCCCAAAACGTTTGTATGATTGTAAGCAGAATCCCACCCGAAATGACCGTATAATGTGTATCGGTGTCCTCATCATAATCGTATGCTACTATTACGTGCCCTACTCTTGAAAGAACTTTGCCTGTTTCATTCCCCACAATCGCTACTATTACGGGGTGTCCAAGTATAACATATGTTTTTATTTCCTGCAACATGCTAGCGGAATATGTATTATAGTCAATTACATGATTTACATAGGTGTAAAAAAAGTTTTCAGAATTTGCGGCAGGATAATTTTCAAGATATTTGTTTAATACATTATATGTCTCAGACCAAGTCAATCCAAAACTACCAGTCGTGCCATTGCCGACATATCCCATAGAATCGCCCAACAACAACAAATATGCGTGCAGGTTGGTATTTGTTTGTGCATACATATATGTTTTATAGTTTTGATCACTGCTGTATACTGAGTTATTGTTTGATAATGGGTCGTTTATTCCAGGTGAGAGACCGTATCCTAAGTATTCAGTGCTTGATACGCAAGCCGTTTTATCATATCTATCAAGGATAATGCTATCGTTCCAGTATGTATCGTAATAAGAAAGAAACATGCCAATTGCAACATATGCGCAAGTGCCTCGCTTATTTATTCCATGGTAAGTCAAATTCCTAAAATATTGATTTGGAAAGTTTAGTTCAGTATTAGTACTAGCACATGTCTGGGCAGTATATAAATTTTTGTCTAGATCATCAACGCCACCGCAGTAATTTTTCATCGATAAGTTGCCGATCGCAAAAGCGGCGTCGTTATGCACGCTGCAAGTAGCAATAAATATAAGTTCCATAACATATGTAAAGCATAGCGTCATAATAAGAAATTGATGTTTTTTCATAATTCTCCTCCAAATGTATGTTTTTTACATCATTAGGAAACCTTAACATAGATTTCCTTCATTGCATAGGGGATAGAGCCATCGGATTCCACTGCAAGTTCACCGTACGACTTACCGACAAGTTCAATCTCTTGCGTCATTTCTTTGTCGGAATAGTATTTGAGTTTTGAAGAATCAATTGTTTTGCCATATGCCGAAACCGCAAACGTGTCGGCATTCAATTTTGCAGTTGTATCTTCAACGTAGCAATAATACTTTTTATTTTCGTAATTGAAAACAACAAACGTTGAACCGAAACTGCAATAGAGAATATAGAATGCCGTATCTTGTTCGATTACACTGTCATCATCGTGTATCTTTGTGCAAGTCGAATCGAGATAGAATCCCCACGGATCAACGCCACCGAGTTTCCCATCGTATTCCACATATTTTTCGAAATAATCTTTGATTGAAAACGTGCCGCCTTTTTTTATGGAGATTGTGTTTTCCAATGTTGGATTTTCATCGTGCCCTGTGGCGACAGAATAAACCCTGATTGTTACGGTTTTCTCTTTATCGCAAGCAATTAGAGCCGTCATCAATAGCGCAAGCAAAAGACAAATCGCCAAAATTAACACAAATCGCTTTTTCATAAAAATTCTCCCTGTTCGGCTATGTCGAGCAATGCCCGTTATAAAATTCCATGCAAATCGATAACTTTTATCGACAATTTTAATATAACATAGGATATAGGGCTTGTCAAATTGAGATTTTCGGCACTTTTAATCGCAAATATAGAGTATTCGGCGAAAAACGAAAGTCAGTTTACAGACGCATTTCGGTATGCGATTTGGAAAAAAATATTGCCATATTTATTATATTATGATAATATTTTAGGGAGAATAAGGAGATTGATTATGCTCTCACTCGAATGTCAAACGGTGTACGACCTCATCCGCCAAATCGCAGGCGAGGAAGAAGTGTACAAAATCATCGAAGCGGACGAAATTTTGGAAAGAATTCCAAAGGCGATATCCCTTTCCAAAATTCAATTGTCGGCAATCATAAGAGAACTCAAAGACAGAGAGTATATTCTCGTGAAATACTTTACGCCCGACGAGTACTGTCTCAGTGTGGTGAAGAGGCTCGAAGAAGTTCCCAAAGCCGCCGCACAAGTGCCTGCCGTAGAGGAGGAAAAGCCGCAAGAGCGCACTCTTTATCAAAACAAGCAAGTCAAGGCAAAACCCGAAAAGACGGTCGGCAAAGGCATATTGTTTGCGATGTCCCTTCTCGGAAGCCTTGTCGGAAGCGCAATTGTGGCGGTAGTCACAGTGCTCTTGATAAAATTTTTGTGAGTTCTATGTGTTTGGGTAGAGCACTTTTGACACAATGAAATGCACGCAAGCGTGCGTGAAATTGTCCTTGCGGACAGTGAAATTTGCGCACCGCGCAAATGAAATTGCGCCTGTGGCGCAGTTGCGGAAGATTCAAATCTTCCATATGTCATTCTGAGGGAACGAAGTGACCGAGAGAATCCAGCGTAGCGAAATGCGGCTTCGCCATGACCTACACGTCGCAACTTTGTTGCTTCTCGCAATGACAAGCGGATAAATTGAATACCCATAACCCAAACGAAGTGCGGTTTTATCGTGTATAAAAGTAAACTTTCTTATTAAAGTAAAGGAATAGCGTATAAAAATGCAAGTGCAAGTTGAAAGACAGCACGTCTTGACAAAAAAAGAAAAAGCGGTGATGAGAGTCATCTATCAAGAGGCGGACAAACAAAACGGCTCTTGTCTGCTCACGCCCATCGAGATTTTCGAGAAACTTCCGCTTGACTTGCCTTTTGAAGAGGACGAACTCGACACAACTTTGCGCAATCTCGAAATCGACGATTATTTCGATATAACCCGTTCGGACAAGAAAGGCGAGTTGGTGTATTGCATCAATATGCAAAAGAAAGGTCTTCAATTCGCAAGGGTCGAGCGCGCGTTTAAGAGTAATCTCGTGTTCAAAATACTTTTGACGCTCGGGCTCAGCGTCGTGACCGCGCTCATAGGCGTCGGCATAAGGCAGTTGGTGGCGTTTTTGCTCGGACAATGAAATTTGAACTGGTCAGTAAATACAAACCTACGGGCGATCAGCCCGAGGCTATAGACAAAATCGTTGAGGGTCTGAAAGACGGATTCAACACCGAAGTTTTGCTGGGCGTTACGGGCTCGGGCAAAACTTTTACTATGGCGAACATTATCGAGCGTATGCAAAAACCGACGCTCGTCATCGCGCACAACAAGACTCTTGCCGCGCAACTTTGCAACGAACTTCGCGAGTTTTTCCCGAAAAACAGAGTTGAGTTTTTCGTTTCCTATTACGACTATTATCAGCCCGAAGCGTATATTCCTCGCACGGACACTTATATCGAAAAAGACTTGCAAGTCAACGAGGAAATCGACAAACTGCGCAACTCCGCAACCGCCTCGCTCTGCGAGAGAGAGGATACGATTGTGGTTGCGAGCGTATCCTGCATATACGGCTTGGGCGCGCCGACCGACTATTTTGAAAACTCGATATCCTTGCGCGAGGGCGACGAAATCGACCGCGACGAACTTGCTCGCCGCCTCGTAGACATCCAATACAAGAGGGCGGATTTGGACTTTGTGCGTTCGACGTTCCGTATGCGCGGCGATACGGTGGACATTTTTCCGTCCACGAGTTCGGAAGTGGCGGTCAGAATCGAGATGTTCGGTGACACCGTCGAGCGGATTTGCGAGATTGACGGCACGACGTCCAAAGTGCTTAACGAACTCAAACACACCTTGATTTTTCCTGCGACGCAGTACGTCATAAGCGGCGATAAAGAGGCGATTTTGCGCCGCATTATGCTCGACAAAGCCGAACGTGTAAAATATTTCGAGGAAAGGGGAAAACTCATAGAGGCGCAACGCATAGACGAGAGGGTCAACTACGACGTCGAGATGATTCGAGAGGTCGGATATTGCAGCGGAATCGAAAACTATTCGCGCTACTTCGACGGCAGACAACCGGGTCAAGCGCCGTACACGCTTCTCGACTTTTTCGGAAAGGACTTCATCACGTTTATCGACGAAAGCCATATGACAATTCCGCAAATCCGCGCTATGTACAACGGCGACAGAGCGAGAAAGGACAACCTCGTCGAGTACGGCTTCCGTCTTCCGTCGGCGTACGACAACAGACCTCTGCGCTTTGAGGAATTCGACGCGCGCATACGCCAACTCGTGTGTATGTCCGCAACGCCCGCGCAGTACGAACTCGACAGAGCCGATCTCGTTGCAGAGCAGATCATAAGACCTACGGGACTTTTAGATCCCGAAATCGAAGTCAAGCCTATCGACGGACAAATCGACGACCTCATAGGCGAGATAAACGCCGTCGTGAAAAACAAGGGCAGAGTGCTTGTCACGACCCTCACCAAAAAAATGGCGGAAAACCTCACCGACTATCTCAAAGAAGTTGGAATCAAGGTGCGCTATATGCACTCGGACATCGACACGCTCGAACGTATCGACATCGTGAAAGGATTGCGCGAGGGCGAGTTTGACGTGCTTGTGGGCATCAACCTTTTGCGTGAAGGGCTCGACCTTCCCGAAGTGCAACTTGTCGCCATACTCGACGCCGACAAGGAAGGCTTTTTGAGAAGCGAGAGCGCGCTCATTCAAACCATAGGCAGAGCGGCAAGAAACGACAAAGGCAAAGTGATTATGTACGCCGACACTATGACGCAGAGTATGCAAAAGGCGTACGACGAAACCATGCGCCGCCGAAAGATTCAAGACGAGTACAACAAGGCGCACGGCATAGTGCCCAAGACGGTTGTAAGCGCAATCAAAAATTCGCTTGAAATCACCAAAAAGGCAGTTAATAACGAGAAATTGAGCGTTAAAGATATGATTAAGGAAGTCGAACGCCTCAAAGGTCTTATGCAAGTCGCCGCCGAAAGACTGGATTTCGAAAAGGCGATTCTCATTCGCGACGAACTGAACGACCTCAAAAAACAAATTAAAAAACTGAGCTAAAAAGGCAAATCGAAAGGGAATAACAAGGCAAATCGGGACAAAATAACAACGATAAAAAGGCGCATAAAAAGCATAAAAAACGTGCTTTTTGCGCAAGGCATATATAGAGAAAAACTATGAGTATCGACAAAATTTACATCAAAGGCGCGAGGGAAAACAACCTCAAAAACATCGACCTCGAAATACCGCGCGACAAACTTGTCGTGTTTACGGGACTGAGCGGAAGCGGCAAATCGTCGCTTGCGTTTGACACCGTTTTTGCCGAAGGACAAAGACGTTACGTCGAAAGCCTTTCAAGTTACGCGCGTATGTTCCTCGGTCAAATGCAAAAACCCGACGTGGACTACATCGAAGGTCTTTCCCCCGCCGTTTCGATTGACCAAAAAACAACCTCGCACAACCCTCGCTCGACCGTGGGTACGGTGACGGAAATTTACGACTATTTCCGCTTGCTGTTCGCAAGAATCGGCACGCCGCATTGCCCGAGGTGCGGACGTGAAATCGAACGCCAGACGGTTGACCAAATCTGCGACAAGATTATGGAAAGAGAGGGCGCAAAACTTCAACTTCTCGCGCCCGTCGTGAGAGGAAGAAAGGGCGAGTACCGCAAGGAACTCGAGCAATTCAAGCGCGCGGGCTACGTCCGCGTGAGAGTGGACGGGGTTAACTACACCCTCGACGAGGAAATAAAACTCGACAAAAACGTCAAGCATAACATAAGCGTGGTTATCGACAGAATCGTGGTTAAGGACGGTTCGCAACGCCGCATATCCGACGCAATCGAAAACGCGATAAAATTGTCCGAAGGGCTTGTGATTGCCGACTTCGACGGCGAAGAAGTGCTGTATTCCACGAAGTACGCTTGCCCCGATTGCGATTTGAGTTTCGAGGAACTCACGCCGAGATTGTTCTCGTTCAACAATCCGTACGGTGCGTGTCCCGAATGCGGCGGACTCGGATTCCGCAACGAAATCGACGTAAATCTGCTCGTCACCGACTGGAACAAATCCCTCAAAGACGGCGCGATAAAGGTGAGCGGCTGGGACGCGGGGCATATGTCGCAAATGCAGTTCAGAGCGCTTTCGCAAGCGTACGGATTTTCTCTCGATACGCCGATTAAAGACTTGCCGCAAAATATCATCGACATCATCTTTTACGGCAACGACGGCGACCGTATTCCTATGGAATACAACTCGCGCACGTTCAGCGGTTTCTACAAGGCGAGTTACGAGGGCGTGGCGAGAAACCTTATGCGCCGATTCAACGAAACGGACAGCGAACTCATAAAGAACGAGATTTCCAAGTATATGAAAGAAGTGCCTTGCTCCAAGTGCGGCGGAAAGAGGCTCAAACCCGAAGCCCTCGCCGTTACGATTGCAGGCAAGAATATATACGAACTCACCGAGATGTCCATATCGAAACTCAAAGAATTTATGCAATCTCTTACGCTCACGAACACGCAACATCTCATTGCGGACAGAATTGTCAAAGAGATTTGCGCAAGGCTCGACTTTTTGATTAACGTAGGACTTGATTATCTCACTCTTTCGCGTTCGGCAACCACTTTGAGCGGCGGCGAGTCGCAGCGTATTCGTCTTGCAACCCAAATCGGAAGCGGGCTTACGGGCGTTTTGTACATTCTCGACGAGCCGAGCATAGGCTTGCACCAAAAGGATAATCAACGCCTATTGCAATCCCTCAAAAATCTGCGCGATATAGGCAACACGCTCATCGTCGTCGAACACGACGAGGAAACCATACGCAGTGCGGATTATATCGTCGATATAGGTCCCGGGGCAGGCGTACACGGCGGCAACGTCGTTGCGCGCGGAAGCGTCGAGGACGTCATAAAGAGCAAGGACAGCATAACGGGCAAGTATCTGAGCGGCGAACTCTCAATACCCGTTCCCATTGCAAGACGCTCGTCAAACGGAAAGTCTATCATCATAAAGGGCGCAAGACAAAACAACCTAAAAAACGTTGACGTCGAGATTCCGCTCGGCGTGTTCAACTGCGTAACGGGCGTGTCGGGCAGCGGCAAATCCTCGCTCGTCAACGAAGTGCTTTATCCCGCTCTTTCAAACGCGCTTATGCGCTCGAACGTCAAACAAGGCAACTACGAAAGTATCGAGGGCATCGAAAACGTGGACAAGGTCATTTGCATAGACCAAAGCCCGATAGGCAAAACGCCTCGCTCGAACCCGGCAACGTATACGGGCGTTTTCGGCGATATTAGAGAACTGTTCGCAACCCTTCCCGATTCCAAAGCGAGAGGCTACACTGCGGGCAGATTTTCCTTCAACGTCAACGGCGGCAGATGCGAGCATTGCGGCGGCGACGGCATAATCAAAATCGAAATGCACTTCCTTCCCGACGTGTACGTTCCTTGCGAAGTCTGCAAGGGCGCAAGATACAACCGCGAAACCCTCGAAGTGCGCTACAAAGGCAAAAATATCAGCGACGTACTCGATATGACAATCGAGGAAGCCACCGAGTTCTTTGCCAACATACCCAAAATCAAAAACAAAATCAAAACCCTCAACGACGTCGGTCTCGGCTACGTCAAACTCGGTCAGTCCTCAACCACTTTGAGCGGCGGCGAAGCGCAACGCGTCAAACTCGCCACCGAACTCTCTCGCCGTTCCACCGGCAAAACCGTCTATATCCTCGACGAACCGACGACCGGACTTCACACCCACGACGTCGCCAAACTCATCGCCATTCTCGATCGACTTGTCGAGCAGGGCAACACCGTCATAGTCATCGAGCATAATCTCGACGTCGTCAAAGTTGCCGACAACATCATCGACCTAGGACCCGACGGCGGCGACCGCGGCGGCACGATAGTTGCGCAAGGAACACCGGAAGAGGTGTGTAAAGTCGGTTCCTCTTACACCGGACAATTCCTGAAAGGCGTGCTAAATCGCGCCTAACTTTGTCAGATACACCCGCCTGTCAACTCATTTACGATTTGTAAATTAGGGTTGCCATTCGGGTGCATCTTCCTCGTTATCCATCGATTTATCACGCCTTTCCAAGACTATGCTAATTTGCACTATTTAGCGAATAGCATTGACAGACGATTTTTTCGCAAGTCACATACGCATTAGTATGCTCGTTGCTCAAAAATCGTGCCTTCCTTGTTCTTCATCCAAATATCACGGTTTTAACAATAGAAAAAAGTTTTAACCGAGAAAACGATTTGTTACGCCTTTCTCAAACTGTGCTATTGAGTGAATGACAAAAGAAAACAAATTGCCGATATAAAATCAATAAAAAATCGAGCAGTGCGCTCGATTTTTTGTATGGTTTGAGGCGTTTTTCACTCGATTCCGAATGAGTTTTTGAGCATAAAGCGGATTAAGGATTCGACGGAAGGGATTTCGCGAGCGGTCGTTTGCACGAATCCGTACATCGCAAGAGGGGTGTCGCACACGTACGAGATTGAGGGCGTTTCGCCCAAGCAACTCTTTGCGGTTTGGGTGAGTATATCGCCGAAAAGGGCGGTTGTGACGATGGTGTCGAGGGATGTCGGATTTGAAAGTATCGAATCTATGGTTGCCGAAACGTCTTGCATATCCACCGACACGAAAGGATAATCTTCGTTGACGTCGGCAACGATTTTGCGCCACAGTTTGGAAGTGGTGAGTTTGTCCGCCTTGTCGGCGAGCGTGAGCATACGGCGAGAGTCGCACGCAAGTTCGTACGCAATGCGTGCGGCGCGCTCGATTTCAAGTTCGCTGTACCTTTCGACGTCGTACGCTTCGCGACCGAAAGCGGCGTTGTTGGCAAAGCCTTTTTCGCCCTCGTATATTCCGCCGTTTTTGTCTTGAACAATGCAAAAATCATAGTTTACGTCATTGTTTCGACGTGAAAAAGCCGTGATTTGCGCATATAAGCCGAGTTGTTTGCGTATGGAATCGACGGCGAGTTCTTCTTGCTTATTGCTTGCGAAAAACAAGATTGCGTTTGCCGATTTTGCCTTCTCGATTGCTTTTTCGTCAAACAAATTTATCGTTTGAAAATCAAACTTTACATATTCGCTTTCGTATGCGGAAACAATCTCTTTCGCCTTTTCGAAAAAGTCTGCTGCAAGGGGAGTGTCGGTGTTTAACAATAGAATGTCGTTCATATGCGCGCGTTTGTTACTATCATAATTATAAGGATATATTAAACCAAATAAAAAGACGGGTCAAACGAAATTTTGGGTGCGAATATGCGTATATTTATCGCAAAATGTATAAATATACCGAATATTTATAAATTTATTCATTAATTCCGAAAAAATATAAAATTTTTGTGAAAATTTATGCAAAAACAGTTGCAAAAATAAAATAGACTTGTTATTATGTGACGGTAAATAAAAAAACAAAATTTTATCGGAGTTAAAACTATGAAAAAAATCGCAAAATATGTCGTAGCAGTTATGCTTGTCGCAGTGGTTATGGGCGCGAGTTTCGCACTCGTTGCGTGCAACAGTGACAAAGACGCAAAATATGTCGCAGTCGCGGCAACCGACCTTCTTCAAGAAGACTTCGGCATTGCCGTCAAAAAAGGCAACACCGCTCTTTTGAATGCGGTGAACGCCGTCATCGACGAGTGGCTCGAAAACGGCAAAATGAATCAATATATGGACTACTATTCCGCACTCGCCGAAGAGGAAAGCAGCGGCACGACGGCAGTCGCTCCCGAAGGATTGCAAACGAGTTGGGATTTCGGCTCGGCAAGCGAAGTCGTGACGATGTACACCGAATCGGGATTTGCGCCGTATGAATTTATCAAAGGCGGAAACGTCGTCGGTCTCGACGTTGCGATTATGTCGCAAGTTGCGCTCAATCTCGGCAAAAAACTCGAAGTGAAAGACGTGGCGTTTGACGTCGTTGCGACGAACGTTGCAAATTCGACGGGCGACGCTGTGGGCGCAGCCGGCATCACAATCAACGACGAACGCAAAACAGTGGTCGATTTCAGCAACATATATTCGAGTTCCACTCTCGTCATCGTGTCCGCAAACGGTCAGTATAAGAGCGTCAAAGACCTCGCAGGCAAAACCGTAGGCGTGCAGGAAGGCACGAGCGGCGATCTCATCATCAGCGCGGCAAAGGGCGCAGGGTATACTTATGAAAACGAGGACGGCGAAGAAGTCACCGTCACTGCGCAAGGCGCAAACGTCAATCAATACAAGCAATATGCGCTCGCTTTGCAAGACCTCAAAAACGGACGTATCGACGCAATCCTCATGGACAAAATCCCTGCCGAATTGATGCTCAAAGTCAATGCCTAAAAGGGTGATATGATGATTCTTTCCGCAACAATTTCCGAACGTTTGTATCGCGCGCTCATATACGACGACAGGTACAAACTGTATTTTCAAGGACTTGGAAACACATTGCTCATCGCTTTTCTTGCCACGCTCATAGGCGTGGCAATCGGCGTTGTTTTGGCAATGATAAACTACGTCGGCAAAAAGACGGGCAAACTCAAAGTGCTTTCGGCAATATCCAAAACATACATAATGATCATTCGCGGCACGCCTGTTGTTCTGCAACTGTTCATCATGTACTTTGTGGTGCTTGCGTCCTCCGACAACGGCATTCTCATAGGCGCATTGACGTTCGGTTTCAACTCCGCCGCATACGTTGCCGAGATTGTTAGGGCAGGATTCGAAAGCGTGGATTACGGACAAATGGAAGCGGGCAGGTCGCTTGGTATGTCCACCTCGCAAACGCTTGTAAAAGTCGTAACGCCGCAAGCGGTGCGCAACGTGTTGCCCCCTCTTTTCAACGAGTTTATAACCCTTGTCAAAGAAACGGCAATCGTCGGTTACGTCGGCATACTCGATCTTGGCAAAGTGCCGGGATTGATTCAGTCAAGGACGTTTGACTATCTTTTTCCGCTCCTGATTGCGGCGTGTATGTACCTTGTGATCGTTATGGGGCTTACAGGGATACTCAAACTCGTTGAGAGGCAGATGGCAAAGACCGACCGCAACTACACTCGCATAAAAGTGCGCGGCAAGAGAAAAGAATTTATCGAGGAGGCGTAAGGTATGTTGAGCGCAATAAATCTCACAAAAAAATTCGGCGATTTGCTCGTGCTTGACGACATCACCGAAACGATAAACGAGGGCGAAAGAGTTGTCATCGTAGGACCGAGCGGAGGCGGAAAATCTACGTTTTTGCGTTGCCTCAATTGCCTTGAAGACCCCACCGCAGGCAAGATTATGTTTGACGGCGTGGACCTTGCCGACCTCAAAGTGGACATCAACGAACAGCGTGAAAAAATGGGTATGGTCTTTCAACAGTTCAACCTGTTTCCGAATATGACGGTCAAGGAAAACATCACGCTTGCGCCCATTCAAATCGGCATAAAAAACATGATCAAAACAAGGCATAAAAACGCTTTTGTTCCCCTGTACAACAAGTGGTTTTCGCATTTCGGAGAGGAATACAACAAAAAGGTCGACAAAAAGGTCGAAATGCTCAAATCCGAACTTGAAAAGTTAAAATCGCAACTTGAACCTATCGTTTCTGCGTGGGAAAGTACAAAATCGACAAAGGAGATAAGCGGAAAAACCTACGCCGTTTACGACCCGAAACTTACAAAACAAAAACTCGATTTGACGGAAAAAATCGAACAGACCGAGCGCAAAATATCTCATGCGACTCACGCCGAGAAAAAGAGCGTTCAGCCTCTTGCGTACACGTCGAAAAAACAACTCGAAGAGGACGCCAAAAAGCGTGCGGACGAACTCTTGAAACGTATAGGTCTCGAGAGCAAAGCGGACGTCTATCCGTCCAC
>CAVKTQ010000030.1:0-16500 GCA_963659105.1 Firmicutes bacterium CAG:238
CGGCACCCTTGCCCTGTGATGCTCGGACTTTCCTCAATATTTCACGCGACCGTTCGGCTAACTCGCAATTAAATTAAAGCACAAAAGGAGATATTTTGCAACCGAATTTGAAAATATATTAATTTAGAATTACTATTTCGAGCAAAATGTGGCAATAATCGCCGTATGGCGTATGCGTTGACAGTTTTGGTCGTTTCGGTGTTTTTCATCGTATATACGGTTTTGAAAAAGAAGCCCAAAGAGGTGTATTCCCCCGTGCTTACAAACTTAGAGTACGAAGAAAAGTCAAAACTTATCGCATTCGATTGTCAATCGCCCGACAAGGGAAGCGAGATTGAGGACAAAAAGTACAAAAGACATATAAAATGGCTTCTTTTTAAGTTGAAAAACAAAAAATATAAGGGGATATTCTCGACGTTTTGCGAAGATAGGCAGATTGTAGATAAGATTTGCAAAATAGATTTCGGCGCGCTTTGCGACAATCCGAGCGTAAATGGCAAACCGAGAGCGGTTGAACTTGCAAGATTCTGTCTTGCGTCTACGGGCTGGATTTTTGTCGAGGATAGGTTCAAAACGCTTGCGAACGAGCATAACAGGCTCAAAACGCTGACTTTTGCAGAGATAAAGACGATGAAAGAAGCGTTTTTGTACGTTATTCTCGAAAAAATCTATTTTATACTTGAAGATTTGAATACGGTTGCAAAGGCTATGAATCTTGCAAAAAAGTACGTTAAAGACAACGGAATATCGTTCGATAACAAAAAATATAAGAGTTTTGCAAAATCTAAACTGTTTTTGGAACTTTGTATGCTCGAGTCGAGTTATCAAAAGAAGGACAAAGAGAGTTTGGAGGGTGTTATCGACGGTTTGTATATGACCTATTCGAGGCTTTGCGACAGTGCGGAATCTGTGCTGAATTTCGACTTTTCGAGATATTATACGCCGCTTGAAATATACGATAAATTCGATTGTTTCGAAAATGCGACCGAAAAGCAAAAATTCGGCTTTTTGTCGCTTGCAAGCAGTTTGAGCGAAAAAGAAAACCTCGACGAGTTTATGTATGCAATAAGAGTAGAAAAGTATATGCAAAGTGCGTCGGCAGGGCATAGCAAAGTGAAAAAGGTCGATTTTTTCAATAAATCAATATGTGTTTTGTCTCACAAAAAAGACATCGCAATGCTCGGCGCAGCGTTGAGTTCGGATTTCATTATGCGAGTGTTTTTTGACAATAAATCAACAAAATGCAATAAAAGTATTTCAAAAATCGTTGATTTTGAGAATAGTTTTGAGCCTATATACAAGTTTAATAATTTGAATTTCGGAATTTCTACAATCGGCGACGTGTTGCGCATATCGCCGCACTTGCCCGACAATATCGACAGCGCGGACGTTGTGTTTTCAAACGGCGGCATACGGCACGCAATGCACATAAAGCGCGGCGACGATACGAAAATATATCTAGGAAGCACTCGAATCGAGGGAACGAAATATATCCGACTTGCAAACAAACCCCTCGACATCACCGTCATAGTGAAGAAATGATTTTATGAAATTGTCAAAGTCGCCTTTTGGGCGGCATATTGCGCTTAACACATTATGACTAACTTTTTTGTTGTAATCATGTTGCTCGAATTGAAGTTTTTTGAGTTTTTTAGGGCGTATTGATACAATTTCGGGATGTTTTGCAGGCGTTTTGGCACATTTTGTTGACTTCTTATTTTTATATTGTTATTATTTTTTAGATATTATCGTGCGCGCACGCCGCGTGCGAGAATTTAGGAGTTGTTATGAAAGAAAAAATGGACGCTATCAAAAACGCCGCTCTCGAAATGATCGAGAAGGCTCAAACGTCGCAAGACCTCAACGACGTCAGAGTCAAATATCTCGGCAAAAGCGGCGAAATCTCTATGCTTATGAGAGATATGGCAAACGTACCCAAAGAGGACCGTCCTATGATGGGCAAACTTGTCAACGAATTGCGCTCGGCTGTCGAAACCGTGCTCAATCAAAAGACTGAACAAGTTGTGGAGCAAGAGAAACTTGCTCGCCTCAAAGCGGAGGAAATCGACGTTACTTTGCCGTCAAATCGCGAAAATCTCGGCACTTTGCATCCTCTCACGCTCATCACGAGAGAACTTATAGATATTTTCTCGGGTATGGGATTTTCCGTCGTGGAAGGACCCGAAATCGAAAGCGATTTGTACAATTTTCAACTTCTCAACGTGCCAAAAGACCATCCCGCACGCGATATGCAGGACACTTTCTATATCAACGACAACATCGTGCTTCGCACGCAAACTTCCGCAGTTCAGGCGCGCGTTATGCAAGCAGGTGCGCCGCCTATCCGCATAATTTCGCCCGGGAAAGTGTACAGAAGCGACGACGACGCCTCTCACAGCCCGATTTTCAATCAATTCGAGGGACTCGCAATCGACAAACACATCACTATGGGCGATTTGCAAGGTTGTTTGCAAACGTTTGCCGAAAAACTTTTCTCGAAAGATACGAAAGTCAGACTGCGCCCGTCCTATTTTCCGTTCACGGAGCCGTCCGTCGAGGTTGACGTCACTTGCTCGATGTGCCACGGAAAAGGTTGCAGAGTTTGCAAAGGCACAGGTTGGGTGGAGATTCTCGGCGCAGGCATCGTCAATCCGCACGTCCTAGATATGTGCGGCATAGACAGCAGCGTATACGGCGGTTTTGCGTTCGGATTCGGCATCGACCGTATCGCTATGATAAAATACGGCATTCCCAACATCAAAATGCTCTACGAAAACGACGTGCGTTTTCTCAAACAATTCAACTGAGGTGCGTGTATGTTAGTTCCTATTTCCTGGCTCAAAGATTATGTGGACATCAACGTTTCAATCCCGACTCTCGCAAAAAAACTCGTCGGAATCGGTTTTGAAGTGGAAGATATTATCTATCAAGAAAAACAAGCGACAAACGTCGTCGTCGGAAAAATCGTCAAGGTTGAAAAACACCCGAACGCCGACCGTTTGCGCGTAACTCAAATCGATATCGGTTCAAAGACCATTCAAGTTGTGACTAACGTACCCGTAGAGGGCGGCGAAACGATAGCCGTCGCGCTTGACGGCGCGCATCTTGCAGACGGTCATGATATCAAAAAAGGCGAACTCAGAGGCGTTGTCAGCGAGGGTATGCTTTGCGGTCTCGATGAAGTCGGCGTAACCGAAGACGACGTGCAAAATCAAAAAACGGGCGACATCATCCGCTTTGCAGACGGCACGACGCTCGGTCAGAACGCTCTCAAAGCGCTCGGCTACGACGATATTATCCTCGACGTGAGCGTCACGGCAAATCGCCCAGACTGCAACAGTATTTACAAAATGGCAAAAGAAGTCGCGGTTGCGCACAACACCGATTGCAGAGAACCCGTCATCGACTATAAAGTTTGCTCTTGCTGCGCAAAAGTCACCGATATGGTCACCGTCGACGTGCAAAATCAAGAACTTTGCCCCAGATATATGGCGGCAGGCGTAAAAAATATCAAAATTTTCCCGTCCTCGCAAACCATTAAATCGAGATTGAGAGCGGTGGGTATCCGTCCGATAAACAACATCGTCGATATCACAAACTACGTACTCATCGAAATCGGGCAGCCGATGCACTCGTTTGACAAGAGAGAACTCACAGGCGACAAAATCGTCGTGCGCAATGCAAAAGAGGGAGAAGTTATCGTCACTCTCGACGGAAAAGAAAACAAACTCAATCCGAGTATGCTCGTCATCTGCGACAGCGACAGACCCGTTGCGGTTGCAGGCGTTATGGGCGGCGCAAACAGCGGTATTCAAAACGACACGAACGAAGTCGTTTTCGAGGCGGCAAAGTTTGCTCGCGACAACGTGCGCCGTACATCTCGCGCGCTCAATCTTCGCTCGGACAGTTCGGCAAGATTTGAAAAAGGCATTGATTTCGCTTCGCAAGAATACGGAATCAAACGTGCTTTGACCCTCGTGTATCAAAGCGGCTCGGGCGACATTGTGGACGGTCTTATCGACGTCAAAGTGGATTATCAATCCCTAAGAGAAATTCCGTTTACAACCAAGAAAATACAAGAAATTCTCGGCTGCAAAGTGCCTAAAAACACGCTTATTTCCATACTCGCTCGTCTCGGAATCGAGGTAAGAGAAGAGGGCAAAACTCTCGTTGCGCTCGTAAAAGAGGACAGAGAGGACATCGTCGGCGTGAACGATATCGCAGAAGAATTTATCCGCGTTTACGGATATTCGCATATCAAACCTACTTTGTTCGAGTTTGCAGGGCTTGCAGAGGGCGGACTTCCCGACAAAAACAAGTTCGTGAACGTCGTGAAAGACACATTGCGCGCTTGCGGACTTATGGAAAGCGTGACGTATTCGTTCACGTCGCCAAAATTCGCAACGCTCTTGAATCTCGACCAAAACGACGAGGCAAGGAACGCAATCCGCCTCAAAAATCCGCTCGGCGAAGCGCTCAGCGTTATGCGTACCACGCTTACGCACAGTATGATTGAAACGCTCGTTTACAACGCAACCCACTTCAACAAGAGCGCAAGACTTTTCGAGGTTGCGAACGTGTACTTGCCAAAGAGCCTTCCGCTCGAAGAATTGCCCAATGAAGAGTGCAGACTTTGCATCGGCGAATACGGCGACGGAGCGGATTATTTCGAACTTAAAGGCGCAATCGAACAAGTGTTCAAAGCGTTGCATATCGACGTAAAATACGCAAGAGCAATGAAGCCGTTCTTGCACCCTGGCAGAAGCGCGGAAGTGTTCGCAAACGGCAAGAGCGTAGGGTATCTCGGCGAATTGCATCCCGACGTTCAAAAGAACTACGGTATGGACAATACGAGAATCTATGTCGCCGAAATCTCGATTGACGGCATTTTCAACGGCGAAAGCCTTGAAAAAAGCAAATGCGTTCCCTTCGGAAAATTCCCGAATATCGACCGCGACCTCGCAGTCGTCGTGGACGAGAGCGTGCTTGCGCAAGATATCGTAGACGCGGTTAAAGGCGCGAAAATCAAATTCCTCACCGACGTAAAAGTGTTTGACGAATACAAGAGCGAACAAATCGGCAAGAGTAAAAAGAGCGTCGCAATGAGTTTTGCATTCTCATCTCTCGAAAGAACGCTCACCGACGACGAAATCGCCGCAGAAATGGCAAAGATTTTGTCCGCGCTCAAACGCAAAGTCGGCGCAAAAATCAGATAAATATATTCATTCGCAAATCGGCGAGGCACTTTCCCTCGTCGATTTTGCAAATGGATAACGACATCGCTTAATCGCACAGATTTGAATATACAAGTGTGCGATTAGCCGCAAAATAACAACAAATACCGACAAAAACGGCAAAATATTAGTGACGTTATGTTTGACCAAAAAAGTTTGAATACGCTCGAATATCCAAAAATCCTCGACAAACTTGCCTCGTTTGCACAATCGCAAGGCGGAAAAGATAAGGCAAGATCGCTTGTCCCGTTCGAGAAAATCGCGGACGCAAACAATGCGCTCGACGAAACCGCCGAAGCGGACAGAGTGCTTTTCGAATATTCGTTATCGCCGAATTTTGCGGTTGACGACATAAGCGAGATTCTCGTAAAAGCGAAAAAGGGCGCAACGCTCGCAATCCCCGATATTATGAAAGTCGGAAGGTCGCTTCGCGTGTCGAGAAGGCTCAAATATACCATTGACAAGGTGAAAGATTGCCCCATACTTGCCGATATGGCGATGGGGTTGTTTGAGAACGAAACCCTCGAAAAAAAGATTTTCGACGCGTTTTTGAGCGAAACGGAAGTTGCCGACAACGCCTCTAACGAGTTGCGCGCGATTCGTATTCGCATCCGCAAACTCAACGACAACGTAAGAAGCAAACTTCAACTTTTCATCACGTCGCCTCAGTACTCGAAATATCTTCAAGACAACATTATAACCGTGCGCGGAGACAGGTACGTCATACCCGTAAAAAGCGACTGTAAAGGCACGATTCCCGGGCTTGTTCACGATCAATCGGCATCGGGTTCGACGCTATTTGTCGAGCCTATGCAGATCGTCGAACTCAACAACGAACTCAAAGTCGAACTCGTCAACGAACAACTTGAAATAGAAAGGATTTTGAGGAATTTTTCAAATCAAATCGAAAGTTGCGCGGACGGCATAACTTACAGTTACAACACTATCGTCGATATGGATATGGTGTTTGCAAAGGCACAACTTGCAAGAGAGTATAAGGCGGTAAAGCCCGAACTCAACGAGACCGGTATTATCGACATCCGTGCAGGCAGGCATCCGCTTATCGACGGCAAAAAGGTCGTTCCCGTGTCGCTCGCTCTTCAAAAAGACGAGAAAATGTTGCTGATTACGGGTCCGAACACAGGCGGAAAAACCGTTACGCTCAAACTTGTCGGACTGTTTACGATTATGGCAATGAGCGGATTGTTTATCCCGGCAAAGAGCGCGAATTTATCCGTTTTCGACGGCGTATACAGCGACATCGGCGACGAGCAGAGCATAGAGCAAAGTTTGTCCACGTTCTCGTCGCATATCAAAAATACAATCGGAATTTTGGACGTTATCACGTCAAAATCCCTCGTTTTGTTTGACGAACTCGGCGCAGGTACCGACCCCGGCGAAGGGGCGGCACTCGCAGTAAGTATTGCAGAATACCTTCTCAAAGTTGGCGCAAAGGCGTTTATCACGTCGCACTTCAACGACCTCAAAGAGTTTTCGCTCGTGACAAAGGGTGTCGTTGCGGCTTCCATGGAATTTGACAGCAACACGTTCTGTCCGACATTCAAACTCGTGATGGGCGCAATCGGCTCGTCAAACGCGCTCGCCATTGCAAAAAAACTCGGACTTTCAAACGAGATTATAGAAAACGCAAAGAGCAAAATATCCGTTGAAAAACGCCAATTCGACAACGTTTTGACAGCGGCGGAAAAGACGAGGATGAAAGCCGCAGAACTCGTTAGCGAAGCGTCGATTGACAGAGAAAACGCAGCAAAAGCGTTGAAAGACGCCGAAATCGAGAAAAAACGTATCGAGGAAAAGCGCGAAAAACTCGACGAAAGCATACGCAAGGAAACCAAACGGCTCATCGAAAACAGCGTCGAAGAAGCAAACGATATTCTTGCGCAAATAAAGGATATTCTCAACAAACCCGAAGTCGAGGACAAGGATTTGTTTGAGGCGAGAAAACTCAAAAAGCAACTTGAAAATATGTCCGCCGACTATGAAAAAGAAGCGGTCGTCGAGGACGTTCCCGACGATTCGCCTTTGAAAATCGGGGATAACGTTTTTGTCAAATCCTTGCAAAAAAAAGGCAGACTCACGTCCGTAAATCAGCGCGGAGAGGCGGTCGTTTCCTTTGGAAAACTTACGACGAAAGTCAAAAAAGACGACTATTTCAAGGTGAAGTGATATGACCGACCACTATACGCAAACAATCGACGTCGAAGTGTCGCAAAAAATGCGCCAACTGCAATGGGCGGGAATAACTATGATTCTCGCCTCGCTCGGATTTATACTGATTTCGGCGTTTTACAGTTGGTATTTTATGTTCGGTTTTGCGGCGTTGCTCGTAGGCGGCGCGGTCTGCATACATTTTTACAACAAGACCGCAAAAGAGTACACTTATGAATTTTCGCCGTCGAGACTGAGAGTTGTCGAAAAAGACGTCGTAAACAGACAAAGAGTGTATCTCGACTTGCTTTGGAAAGACGTTTTAGGCTTTGAGATAATGGGGGATATATACGACGAAAAAACCGACTTGCTCTGCGCTTCGAAAGCATACGAGAGCGGCGTGTGGCAAATCGTGTTCAACGTCGAAAACGAGAAAAAACGTCTTTTGTTTGCGCCCGACGACTATCTCGTGTGCCTCATAAAAGAAATCGTAAACAACGGCAAAACCGATAAATAAATATAAAGATAACGCAAAAATCGGCAATCTAACAATGTATATGGACAAACTTATATATCTTGACAATGCCGCAACGACAAGGATTTATCCCGAAGTTGCCCAAACGATACGCAATGAAAGCGTGGAAGATTTTTTCAATCCTTCCGCGCTTTACAAACCGTCCGTCGCATTGTCCGTAAAAATCAAAAATGCAAGAGAAAGCATAAAATCTGCGCTCAAAGCACCCGACGGCGAATTGTATTTTCTTTCGGGCGGAAGCGAAGCGGACAATACAGCTTTGTTCTGCACGAGAAAACCGAAAGGAAGCAAAATTATCGTAGGCGAGGGCGAGCACGACGCGATTATAAACAGTGCGAATCAACTTGCGCAGCAAGGTTTCGACGTTAGATTTGCGCCCATAAACAAAGACGGTTCGATAAATGTCGAAGAGTTTGAAAAACTGCTCGACGAAAACGTTTCGCTCGTGTCGATTATGCACGTCAGCAACGAAACGGGTGCGGTGAACGACATTGCAAAACTCGTTCGACTTACAAAAAAACATTGCCCCAAAGCCGTGTTTCATTCGGACGGCGTACAGGCGTTCGGAAAAATCAAAGTGAATTTGCGCGCGCTCGACGTTGATTTGTACACGATTTCCGCACACAAAATTCACGGACCGAAGGGAATAGGGGCGTTGTTCGTCAAAAAAGGCGTTTCCGTAAAGCCGCTAATTTATGGCGGAGGGCAGGAAAAAGGTTTCCGTTCGGGTACGGAAAATGCGCCTGCGATAATCGGTTTTGAACAAGCGGTGAAGATATGTTTTGATAATTTTGATGCCGACTATTCTAAAAAAATGCTTTTTAGAGAACAGTTGATTGCAAAACTTTGCAAATCTATCGACGGAATCGAGATTGTATCGCCCAAAGAGAATTTCGCACCGAACATATTGACGGTTGCGTTTAAGGACGTAAGGGGCGAGGTTTTGCTGCACGATATCGAAGATTTCGGCATATTGGTGGGAATCGGCTCTGCGTGTTCTTCCCACCACGAATCGAGATTCAAAGGTTTGCTCGGTCTTGACGATAGGCATAAGGACGGAATCATTCGATTCAGCACGTCGTATGAAAACGATGTTGACAACGTCGATTATATCGTGTCTACCATAAAAAACAGCCTCGATAAACTAACGGCATACAAGAGAGTTTGATATCAAGTCGAAAAAGACTTAGATGAAATGAAGATACACTACGGAACGAATATGGAAAAAGTTATTATCATCAGATATGGGGAAATATTCCTCAAAGGCAAAAACCGCGATTATTTTGAAAGTTTGCTTATAAAGAACATAAAGCAAGCGCTTTTTGGATTGAAATTCGACTTTTCTCGCTCGCAAGGCAGATATTTTGTCGAAAACTTCGACGTTGACGACGAATTCGAGTTGGTGGACAGATTGAAAAAAGTGTTCGGAATCTATTCGTTTTCGGTTGCATACAAGGTCGAAACCAAAGCAAACGAAGATTTTTGCGACGTTAAAGAGTGCATAAAACAACTTGCAATCAAAACGCAGGAAGAAACTTTGCTCAAAGCGCCCAAATTTAGAGTCACCGTAAAACGTGCCGACAAGCGCATACCGCTCGCGTCCTACGAGATTGCGGCAAAACTCGGCGGCGTGGTGCTTGCAAACACCTCGTTTAAGGTGGATTTGAAAGAATTTGACTACGATTTCTTGGTGGATATGCGTGAAAACGGCTATTCGTTTGTGTATAGCGACGTGATTCAAGGCGCCGGCGGTCTTCCCGTCGGTTGTTCGAGCAAAGGACTTATGTTGCTTTCGGGCGGTATCGATTCGCCGGTTGCGGCATATATGATGGCAAAACGTGGCATGAAACTTTGCGCAATCCATTTCTGCTCGCCGCCGTATACGTCCGAAAAAGCTAAAGAAAAGGTGGTCGAACTTCGCAATATCGTCGAAAAATACGCAACCGACGTCAAACTTTTTGTCGTTCCGTTCACCGAAATCCAAATGGAAATCCACAGAGTTTGCCCTGCGGAATTTATGATAACCATTATGCGCAGATTTATGATGCGCATTGCCTCGATTGTCGCAAAACAAGCCGAATGCAAGGCGTTGATAACGGGCGAAAGTCTCGGACAAGTCGCTTCGCAGACGGTGGAAAGTATGACTTCGACGGAAGATTGCGCAAGTTTGCCCATATTTAGACCCCTCATTGCGTTCGACAAGGAAGAGACGATGAATCTCGCGCGCAAAATCGGTACTTATGAAACCTCGATCGAGCCGTTTGAGGATTGCTGTACGATTTTCTTGCCGAAAAATCCCGTAATTCATCCCAAACTCGAAAAGGTGAGAGAAGCGGAAAAAGCAATGGATATTGACGGTTTGGTTGCAAAAGCCGTCGAAGGAATCGAGATTCTTTGATTTTCGCCGTTGTGTTTAGAGTTGAATTTACAAAATAACGTGAAAAAGGCGAGTTTATTCTCGCCTTTTTCTATTGCGTAATAGAAAACAACGGCTCAGCCGAAAGAGAAGTTGCCGCCGACGTAAACGTCTTTTTCTGTATACGCCGTTGCAAACGGATTCGACGTGACAAAGCACTCAACTTTGTAGCGAACGATATCCGAAAACGTGTACGGCGTATCGCAAACGGTTATATTTCCGTTTGAAGTTTTGCCGTCGATTTGCGATATTACAGTTTCGCCGAAGATGTCGCATTTTGTTATTTTGTAGGTGTAAATTTCCTCGCAAGGCAAAGTTATCGTGACTTTGCCGTCTATATATTTTACATCGAAGTCCGCTTTGTCTTGCGAAACGCAATCGAAACAAGAGGACATAGGGTAGACTTGCTCGTTTGAAAATATTTCTGTTTTTCGGTATTCTATCGGGGTGTTTTCACTTGCAATCGTTACGCTTTTGTTGCGTTTTGTAGCATACAAATCGACGTCGAGCGTGAAGGTGGAATCGCTCTTTTTCATTTGCTTGCTTATGGTTCGGCTCGAATCGAGCGATTGCCACGTTTTAAGGCATTGTTTGGTTGCAAAGCCACCGCCTTTTTCGCTCATTCCGTCGTCCGAGCCGTGCCATACGACAACCGTGTATTGGTCGTTGTAACTTGCGCACCAAGCGTCGCTGTTTTGTCCGTCGTTTCTCTCGGCAGTGCCTGTTTTGGCGCAAACCTCGAAGTTTAACGCAGAGAGAGTGATTGCCGTGCCGTCTTTGACCGTGTCGGAAAGTGCGGAATTAATTTGGTCGCAAGTGGACGCCTTAAAAACTCTGCTTTGCGTCATGTCCCGTGACGACAGTATTTTTCTATCGCCTTTTAAGATGTAGTCAACAAAACTTGCGCTTCGATACATTCCGCCGTTTGCAAAGGTTGCGTATGCGTTTGCGATTTGTTTTATTCCCACGCCGTTTGAGATTGCGCCGAGGGATAGTGCATAGTTTTTATCGTTTTCGGTCGTGTTTATGCCGAGTTTTTGAAGATATGCAATGCTCGTATCAACGCCGATGTAATCGAGCGTTTTGACGCTGACGCTGTTCATAGATTTCTTGATTGCTTGTCTAATCGTCGTATCGCCGTAATATATTCCGCCGTAATTGGACGGCGAATAATCGCCGAAAGTGACTTTTTCGTCAACGATCGGCGTTGCAAGCGTTATTGCGTTTTTATCGAGAGCGGGGGCATAAACCGCAAGAGGTTTGAGCGACGAGCCTGCCTGCCGTTTGACGTCGTATGCAAGATTCGACCAGTACGCCGAAACGGCATGCGTTTCGTTGTCCAAAACTATAATCGCGCCGTCGATTTTGTCGGTCGAATACAAACTTTTTTCGTTTCCGATTTGTGCGATTTGCTTTTGTATTTCGGAATCGACGTTGAGGTAAATTTTAAGTCCGCTGTTTGAGAGTTCATACTTTGTCATATCGAGTTTGTCGCAGACTTCTTGAATCGCGGATTTTATATACAAATCGTACATCCGCTGGTTTAGATTACCGCTTTTTTGCAAATTCTTTGTCGATTCGAGAGAAGAGTTTACTGCCGTGTCGTATTCGTTTTCGTCGATATATCCCTCTCTTTTCATAACCGACAAAACGAGGTTGCGCCTCGATACGCAATCGGTTTCGGCGGCAAACGGCGAGTATTTTTTAGGATTTTTCACTATGCCTGCAAGCGTTGCGCATTCTTGAAGATTTAAGTCTTGAATATTTTTGTCAAAATACAATCTCGCCGCTTGCTTAACGCCGTATGCGCCGTTGCCGAAGTATATAACGGATAGGTACATCGCAAATATCTCGTCTTTGGAATATTCCTTTTCGATATTCGTGGCGATTGCAATCTCTTTGAGTTTGCGACCTATTGTTTTTTCGTGAGTCAAATGCGTGTTTTTGACAAGTTGCTGTGTGATGGTGGACGCGCCTTCTTTGAGCGTGCCCGATTTTATGTTGTTTGCGAGTGCGCCGAAAATGCGCGCAATGTCGTAACCTTTGTGCGAATAAAACCGTTTGTCTTCGAGCGCGACGAAAGCGTTTTTGAGATTGTCAGGAATATCATCGATTGCGATGTAGTTTTCCTCGGTGTAGGGCAATTCGTTGCCGCTCGAATCGAAAAATACAGGCGTTGCGCTTGCCGTCGGAAGCAAATCTTTGTTTGGCTTTTGCGTGTTCGCCCATATTGCGAAGCCGCCGATTGCCACCGCCGCTGCGACGACGGGAAACAGGAACAAGACGGACAACGCAATCGCAATCTTGCGTTTCTTGTTTTTTTTGGCTTTTGAATCGACTAATTTTGTTTTTCCGGTTTTTTTCATTAAATTTATTATTGTTTTATCCATTAAAATTATGTATAATATGTTTTTGATAAATATAATGTGCATAGTGCGCGCGTATGGGCGAGGCAATTTTCGACTCAACGCCGCACCGCAAACGACAATATCTTGCCAAAGGCAAAAGCATAAAGGATGCAAATGACGAAATTTTACAAAATCAACACATACGGCTGCCAAATGAACGTTCACGAAAGCGAGAAAATCGCCGGTATTCTCGAAGAAATGGGCTATATCGATTGTCCTAATGAGGAAAATCCCGACGTTATCGTTTTCAACACCTGCTGTATTCGCGACACCGCCGAACGCCGCGCGCTCGGCAATATCGGCGTGACGAAAGCGGAGAAGAAGCGCAATCCGAATCTCATTTTGGCGGTTGTCGGCTGTATGCCGCAACAGGACGGCGTAAAAGAGAATATCAAAGAGAGATTCCCCTACGTCGATATAGTTTTGGGCACTCGCAACATTTCCTCGCTCAAAGACGAGATCGAAAAAGTCATAGATGGCAGGGCGAAAATCAAAAAGCGCAGCGACAAAAAATATCGTTGTTTCGACGTGAATCAGCCATCCGATTATCTCGATATCGACGAAAATACGCCTCAGACCCGCACAAGTTTTCCGAATGCGTGGGTGAATATCATATACGGCTGCAACAACTTCTGCACATATTGCATAGTGCCTTACGTCAGAGGCAGAGAGGTTTCGCGAGATATGCAAAACGTTCTCGACGAGGTGAAGAAGTGCGTTGAAAACGGATATAAAGAGATTACGCTTCTCGGTCAAAACGTCAACTCCTACGGCAACGACGTAGAAGACGAAAAGGTGAATTTTGCCAATTTGTTGCGTGAAATAGACAAAATCGACGGCGATTTCCGCGTGCGTTTTATGACGTCGCACCCAAAGGACCTCAACGACGATATTATCGACGCTATGGCGACGTCGAAGCACGTCTGCCACAATCTGCATCTTCCCATTCAGGCAGGCTCGGACAAGGTGCTTGCAAATATGAACAGACGCTATGACAGCGCGCACTATCTTCAAATCATCGACAAACTGCGCGAGCGTATGCCCGACATCGGCATAACCACCGACATTATGGTCGGATTCCCGACCGAAACGGAAGAGGACTTTCAAAACACTCTCGAAATCGTGAAAAAAGTGCGCTATTCAAACGCTTTCACCTTCATTTATTCGCCGAGAAAAGGCACGCCTGCCGCCAAATCGGAACAGATTCCGTATGCGGTCAAGCAAGAGAGAATCGCGCGACTTATCAAACTTCAAAACTCGATAACAAAAGAGATTTCAAAGACCTACATCGGCGGCGTGTACAGGGTGCTTTGCGAGGATGTCGCTCCCAAATTCGACGGTATGGTTTGCGGCAGAGAAGACGGCGGCAGGCTCGTCACTTTCGAGGGCGACAAAGACGATATAGGCAAATTTTTCGACGTCAGAATAACCGAATCGAAGTCGGCGTCCCTTTTCGGGCATAAGGAGGAAAAATGAATATCGACAGAGACAAACTCTCACCGATGATGAAAAGATATTTTCAAATCAAGGACAATTATCCCGATTGTCTGCTTTTCTTCCGCCTGGGCGACTTTTACGAGATGTTTTTCGACGACGCCGTAACTGCGTCGAGAGTGCTCGATTTGACCTTGACGGGCAGAGATTGCGGACTTGACGAGCGCGCGCCTATGTGCGGCGTGCCGTATCACGCTGTCGACAACTATATAAGGCGGCTCATCGAAAACGGCTATCGAGTCGCAATCTGCGAGCAGTTGAGTGATCCCGCAACGTCAAAAGGACTTGTCGATCGCGACGTCGTGCGAGTCGTGTCGAGCGGCACGGTTATGGAAGAAGATATTCTCGACGAGAAAACTTCCAACTATCTATGCTCGATTTTCACAAATTCATCGACGTTCGGCATTGCTTGGACGGATATTTCGACGGGCGAATTCAACGTGTACGAGTACTCGGCGGATGACTATTTGGAGCGACTTTCCAACATTTTGGGAAGCATTGCGCCGAGCGAGATTATCTCAAACGAAGACTTTGTGTCGAAATACCAAAAGCTCAAATATTTCGTATCCAACGAAAAGCGCGCGCATTGCTATCACGACTTTGCCTACAACGTTTCGACGGCTACGAGAAAAATATTGTCCGCTTTCAAAGTCGGCTCTCTCGACGTTTTCGAATTGACGGACAAAAACGCCGCGGTATGCGCCGCCGGCGGACTTTTGGAATACCTTGCGCAAACGCAAAAGAGAAGCCTCGGACAACTCACGAAAATCTCGTATTTGCGCGATAAATCCTTTATGATGCTCGACAACGCCACGAGGAGAAATCTCGAACTTACTCAACGCGCACGCGACGGGAAAAGACAAGGTTCGCTTCTTTGGGTGCTCGACAAAACGTCCACCGCAATGGGCGCAAGAACTCTCAAACGCTGGATAGAACAGCCGCTTCAGGACGCAGACGCCATCAACAAACGCCTCGACGCTCTCGAAGATTTGATGGGGTCGAAAGCGTTGCGCGAAAGACTTGGCGAATCGTTTTATTCCGTTCGCGACCTCGAAAGGCTCAACGGACGTCTTGCCTACGGCAACGCCTCGCCCAAAGATTTGCTTTCTATAAGCGACACGCTCGAAGCGATTCCGCAAATCAAACAACTGCTTTCGGGTGCGACAAGCGCGCTTGTAAAGGGAATAAATCGCGCGCTTTGCTCGCTCGAAAACGTCTGCGCCACGCTTCAAAGCGCATTGGATCGCGACGGAGTAAGCAGTTACAAAAACGGCGGCTACGTCAAAAAAGGATTCGACGAAACACTCGATCAACTGCGAGATATCAAAACTTCCGCAAAGGATTGGCTTGCAAAACTCGAAGCGCAAGAGAGGGAAGAAACGGGTATACGCACGCTCAAAGTCGGATATAACAAGATTTTCGGCTACTATATCGAAGTGTCGAAGTCGTTTGCGGACAAGGTGCCGTATCGCTATCAGCGAAAGCAAACCCTCGTAAACGGCGAAAGATACATAACCGACGAGCTTAAACAACTCGAAGAGAAGATACTTTCCGCCGAATCAAACGCAACCGCGCTCGAAGACAAGATTTTCTGCGAACTAAAAAATATGTGCTTTGAAAATCTTGCCAAACTACAATCAAACGCGCAGGCGCTAAGCACGCTCGACTGCCTCGTATCTCTTGCAAACGTATCGGTTGCAAACAAGTACGTCAAGCCCGAAATCAACAAGAAAATCAAGTGTATAGACATCGTAGAGGGCAGACATCCCGTCGTCGAAACCCTGCTCGACAGAGGCTCGTACGTTCCAAACGACACGCTGCTCGACGACGCTGACAACAGAACGATGATTATTACAGGTCCGAATATGGCGAGCAAATCGACGTATATGCGGCAGGTTGCAATCATCACGCTTATGGCTCACATCGGGTGCTTCGTGCCTGCAAAATCCGCAAAAATCGCCGTGACTGACAGAATTTTCACAAGGATAGGCGCAAGCGACGACTTGAGCGGCGGTCAAAGTACGTTTATGGTCGAGATGATCGAAGTTGCAACCATACTCAACTATGCCACTCAATCGAGCCTTCTCGTTCTCGACGAAATAGGCAGGGGAACGTCTACGTTCGACGGATTGTCGATTGCGTGGGCGGTGCTTGAATATATCACCAAAAATATCAAAGCCAAAACTCTGTTTGCAACGCACTTTCACGAGTTGACCGAACTCGAAGATTTGGATGGTGTAAAGA
>CAVKTQ010000031.1:0-16194 GCA_963659105.1 Firmicutes bacterium CAG:238
GCGTTGCCGCCCCCTGCCTTGCGATAAAAGAAAACAAGGAGCTTTCCTACTCGCTCACAAGACGTTGGAACACCGTTGCCGTCGTCACCGACGGAAGCGCGGTTTTGGGGCTCGGGAACATCGGTCCCGAAGCAGGTATGCCGGTTATGGAGGGCAAGTGCGTTTTGTTCCGCGAATTTGCGGGAATCGACGCAATCCCCATCTGCATAAAGTCGCAAGACGTTGACGAAATCGTATCCACGGTTTACAACATAAGCGCAAGTTTCGGCGGAATAAATCTCGAAGACATATCCGCCCCTCGCTGCTTCGAAGTCGAGCGCAAACTCAAACAACTTTGCGACGTTCCCGTCTTTCACGACGACCAGCACGGCACGGCGATAGTTCTTGCCGCTGCGCTCAAAAACGCACTTAAAGTTGTCAAAAAGGATATATCAACCGCTCGTTTGGTTATAAACGGCGCAGGAAGCGCAGGCATTGCCATTGCCGAATTTTTGCTTTCGCTCGGCGCAAAAGACCTTGTGATATGCGACAAACTCGGCATAATCGACGATAGCGAAAGATTCGATTTCGCGCAAAACTCGCTTGCAAAACGCACAAATCCGAGAAACGTCAAAGGCACGCTTAAAGACGCCGTTAAAGACGCCGACGCATTCATAGGCGTGAGCGCGAAAGACGTGCTTTCGCAAGATATGGTGCGCTCTATGAGCAAAGACCCGATTGTGTTTGCCATGGCAAATCCAAACCCCGAAATCGACCCGAAACTCGCCCTCGAAGCGGGCGCGAGAATCGTCGCCACGGGCAGAAGCGATTTGCCCAACCAAATCAACAACGTGCTTGCGTTCCCCGGAATTTTCCGAGGCGCGCTCGACGCGCGCGCGACGGATATAAACGAGGCTATGAAAATCGCCGCTTCCAAAGCACTCGCTTCCCTCGTTGAAAATCCGAGCGAAAACAACATCATCCCCGAGCCTTTCGACAAACGCGTCGTGGAGACTGTCGCAAACGCCGTAAAGCAAGCCGCAATTGCAAGCGGCGTTGCGAAAATCAAATAAGATTCACGTCTGATTTTCTATACTTTTATATAACGAAATTTACGGAAAAATCTGCGGAAAATCCGCAGATTTTTCATAGAAATTAGAACAGCAGAATTTGAATATTTTTGCGGCAATCATTCGGTTTTCGGCATAATTTTTCTTTCGTAAAAATATGCTTTTAACGTGAAAAAAGCATTCAAAACAGCCGCATTATACGTCGGAACGGCAATCGGAGCGGGATTTTCTTCGGGGCGCGAGATCGCCTTGTTTTTCGGCGACGCTTCCCCTCTAAACGTTGCGATTTCTTCGATTTTTATGTCGCTTTTGTGCGCAATCTTTCTCATTGCGGGCAAAAAAGGTCTTATGCCGAAAGGCAAAATCGTCAATCTCGGTATCTTCTTTGCAGCGAGCGTATCCCTTTGTTCTATGCTTGCAGGCGGCGATTACATAATGCAATCCATGACGGGCATACCGCTTGCGATGGGTCTTGCAATGACAATTCTCGGCGGCGTGGTGGTTGTGCTGGGCATCGAGAAAATTCGCTTGCTGAACAGCGTCGTCGTGCCTCTCATAGTGCTTTGCATCGCACTCGTATTTTTCTTTTTTCCCACACCGTCGCACTCTTTGGTGTTCTCTTTATCTAAGCCTGTTTTGTACAGCGGACTCGACGTGCTTTTGGGCGGCGTAATAATTTCCGAAGAGGGCGAAAACCTAAGTTACAAAGAGATTTTTGCAAGTTGTCTTATGATATGCGCTTTTCTGTTCGGAATGCTCTATATGTTACAAACAGTGGTTTTATCTGACACAAACGGCAGTTTAATGCCCACTCTTGCGGTTTCCGAGCGTTTGCACCTCAAATTTGCCTGCGGCGTTTTGATTGCGGGGGCAATCTTCACAACCCTCGTTTCGTCGCTTAAAATCGTGAGCGACAGAACGTCGCTGTTTCTCTCGCACACGAAAAAACTTTCTTCTTTCGGCGACGAAAAACACAGGTCGTTCATGGTGTTCTTTTGTCTTTTGATTGCCTATCCTTTGAGTTTCTTCGGCTTTGACAACATCGTCGATACGCTCTATCCCGTCAACAGCGTTCTTGGAGTAATTCTGTTTGCAATCGTCGTAATACGCTTGATTGTCAATGCAATCGGCGCCGTGAAAAACAAAAAGAAAAACGAAACCAAATCCGAGCATAACGACAAAGTCAAAAAGGAGCGCAAAAAGAAAAGCACGCCCAAAAGCGTGCCTGCAACGTAACGATTTAATTTAACTTATTCGTGACGTCGGCAATCGTCGTCATCGCAATCGTGGCGATGGCAGTGACATTCGTCATCGTCGCAATCGCAATCATCGTCGTCGCAGTCCTCGTCGTGGCAGTGACATTCGTCCTCGTCGCAGTCCTCGTCTTCGCAATCGCAATCGTCGTCGCATTCGTCGTTTGAATGCTCGTGATTTTGCTTGAAATAGTCCTCGAAGGGCGATTGCCTGCTTTCGTCGTCAACTTCGTCAAGCCCCTTGAGGAAGCGATAGAACGGGTCGTCGGAAAAGTCTTGCTTCAAATCGAAGTCGCCGCCAAGTTCCTCAACGGCGTTGCGAAGTTCCATATACTCGTTGTAATTCGGCTCGTAATTCTCGCAGAAAGTTTTAAGCACTTCTATGCCCTGCTCGTCGCCGTACGCGCCTATAAGGCGTGCAAAGAGCGCGACGTCCTCGCCCTTGTAAAGATAACTCACAAGCCCCATAAAGATGGCTTTGTTGCCCTTGTATTCGGCAAGGATTTCCATAAGCATTTTGCCCGTTTCGCCGTCGAGAGTGTAGATTTTGTCTATCATATCTTGAAGAATCGGCTCGCAGTCTTCCAAAAGGTATTCGTACGCTTCGAGCCTTTGGTGATAGGGCAAATCCTCGCTCAAAAGAACGTCGAGTTTTTCGAGCATTTCCTGCTTGGTTTTCACGTCGGGAGTTTGATTATTCTCTTGCATCGTCTTCTCCGAAAATCATTTTGTAGTATTTGTCAAACGTTTTTTCATTGAGGTTGTAGCGTTCGATGGTCTGCTCTCGCATATCGTCGGCGTCGCACTCGTAAACCTTGCAAAGCAACACGCCTATGAGGGTGCGCACGCTTCGCAATGCGGCGATTCTCTTGTACGCGGGTTTGGAATATTTGAGTTTGCCGCTCTCGTCCAAAGTCACGATCGAGTTGATTATGTTCGTGAGCGTTGCAAGGTACATGTTCGGTTCCTCGTCGGTGAAGACGACGTCGGACACGCAATACGCCACCGCTGCGTGCAAAATTCCGCCGAGTTTGTGAAAGGCGTTTGGAAACACCATATCTATACTCTTAAATCTGTCCTGCGCCACGACGTCGAAACGGAATCTGACCGTGTTTTCTTGCACGATGCAGAATATGAGGCGCGACATCAAATCGAAAGACAAGTCAGTCGATATGAGTTGTCTTCTCAAAAAGTCGCTCACCCATTGCGAATTGACGAGCGAAAGTTTGTCTACGAGCAGAAGTTTGAGTTGCTCGTTGTCGTCGGCAAACGCCCATTCGATAAGTTTTTTCATATGCGCGCTTTGCTCGTCGTGGTCGAATATGACGAGTTGCAACTCAAACGGCGACATCTTCAAAAACTTGTCCAAATCCTTGTATCTTGCGATTTTTTCGACGTACGGAAGATTCATCGAATACGCCACTTTGTCGGGGTTTTGCTTGTAGAGTTGCAAAAAGTAGTCCGCCGGCGAATATTCGCCGAAAATCGTGCGCACTTTGAGCATAACCTTGCGCGCTTCCTCTTTTTGATTGAGGTTGTAAAGCGCTTGGGAAAGCCAAATCATCGTGTTGGGCTGCAAATCGAGTTTTTCAAGCACTCTGCGCGTGTACTTGACAACTTGCGCGTGCATCTCCATATTGACGAGTATGGGCAGAATCATAAGGATTTCTTCCATATTCGTGTAATCTTTTTCGAGAATCTGATCGAGCACGGCGTATGCTTCCGCCATCTTGTTTTCCATCAAAAACGCCGTTGCGAGCGTGCATTTTACGGCAAGATTATCCCCGTCCTCCGCAAGCATTTTTTGCGCGTTCGCGATGACGGAATCAATGTCGTTTTTCATCATAAGGCACACAAGCACAATATGATTTGCGGCGGCTTTGGATTTGGAGCGAGGGTCGATTTCGTCCATAAGGGCGATCGCCTCGTCGAGTTTGCGCTCTCTTACGAGTTCGTACGCCTTGCTTATGAGCATTTCGTAATAATCCTCGCCTTTTGGGTATATCACCCTGAATCCCTCGTCCTGCTCGTCGCCGTCCGAATTCGACATATCATCGGGCAGTTGCAAGTCGTACGCCTCTGCGATGTCGCGAAGATAGTACTCTGCAACGTCGGGGAGATTTACGTCGAGAAAATTCATTGCGAGTTGATAAAAAATGCGATCCCTATCGTCGGCACACGGATGCTTTGCCAGTGCCTTGTAGAGAGTCGCATTCGAAATTTCCCACGCGCCGAGCGAGGCGTAAACGCCTGCAAGCGAAACGGACGCTTCGACGAAGCGTTCGTCTATTGCGAGAGCCTTGTCGAGATAGGTTATGCTTTTTTCGGTTTCGCCGTTTTTGAAAGCGGTTTCGGCAAGGTTGAGATAATCCTCTTTTGAAAGATTAAACCCTATGATTTGCGCCATTATTTTTTCTTTTTCTTCTTTGGATTTTGGAAAGGCACGGCTTGTTTTGCTTTCTTCTTTTGCGCGCCCTGAACGGAGCCGTTTGCGTACGGATTTTGTTTTGCGGCTTTGCGTTGTTCGGCGATTTGAACTTTTTGCTCGTCCGCTTTCAAGTTGTGGCACTTGACCATACCTCTCGAAGCGACCGCAATCCAGCAAAGAGCCATAAACGTCGTGCCTACAAGAGCCATAGCGATGTAGACGATTATGCCCAAAAGGTTGTTGACCGCGCAAAGTCCGAGCGGAAGCGCGGAAAGGATTGCAACGGACGGAATGCTCAAAAAGTTGTTTGCGATAAGCACGATAGCGTTTTTGAAGCATTGACCGAAAGTGAGTTCATAGGACGTAAAAAGCCCCATCATAACTACGGGTATGAGAAGAAGCGGCGCGCCGATGATAAAACTGAACACGACCGCGCAATACGCGCCTGCGTCCGCCGTACCGAGTGCCTGTTGCTCCAAAAGGTACATGAGCGACTCGACCATACCGAGTGCGACAACCACCATCATAAGCCCTGCCAAGAGGTATTTCCACCAGTATTTTGCAAAGCCCATCCAATAGGTTTTCGCCCATTTTTTGTAGTAGTCCTGATAGAAACTGCGTTTTGCGCAGTAGAACAAGCCCGAAAGGCCGAGCGAGCCGAACAAGAAGCACGCGCCGTACATTGCCATAAGCGGCATTTTGACGTTGCGATAAAGGCTTCCCACGCTCACTGCGATGCTGTCGCCGCCGCCTGGGAAACCCACGCCGATGTCGCCCATAAAGTTGTACGTTCCGCCGATTGTGAGGTTTTCGAAATAACTTGCAAACCACGCGAAAATCACGATAAACGGAACGGTAAATATCAAAAAGAACAGCGTCGCTTTGAAAAGCGTCGCAAACTCGCCGCGCATAACCGCAGCGGCTCTTGCCATAAACGATTCGGGATATTCTTTGACGGGGCGCGCCTCTGCAAGCCCTGCCACAAGTATTTTTTGAGGTTCTTCCGGCTCCTTGCGGACGGCGGCGTCCGTAAAGAGTTTGCCGAGCAAAAGTTTTTTAGGCTTTTTGGGCAGCGTGTACGCCGAGTTTGGATTGTTGTTTGCCATATGCTCTCCTGCAAAACTATATAGATAAATTGATTATACATTATATAACCGCAAATATCAAACGAAAAGCGCAAATATATTTCACGCTTAAAACGCACGACGGAGCAAACGCGCGCATATATATGTCATATAGAAGTCTATAAGTCGCTTTTGATTGACAAATACGTCGCGGCGGTGTTAAATTTGCTACATAAGTTAGGAGGCAGTATGAAAAAATTTAACGTTGCCGTGGTCGGCGCAACAGGTATGGTCGGCGGAAAATTTCTCGAGGTTCTCGAGGAAAGGAATCTGCCCGTCGAAAATTACTATCTTTTCGCGTCGGCAAAAAGCGCGGGCAAGAAAATCAACTTTGCAGGAAAAGAACACACCGTCATCGAATTGACAAGCGAAAACGTGAGCGCGCTCGACGGGAAAATCGATTACGCGCTGTTCTCTGCGGGCGCAGGCGTGTCCAAGGAATTTGCGCCGCAGTTTGTCAAGGCAGGAGCGGTCGTGGTTGACAACTCCTCGCAATGGCGTATGTACGACGATGTTCCTTTGGTCGTTCCCGAAGTCAATCCCGAGGACGTGAAGTGGAACAAAGGCATAATCGCAAACCCCAACTGCTCCACCATTCAGGCAGTCGTCGCATTGAAGCCGCTCAAAGACAGATTCGGCATAAAGAGGATCGTGTATTCGACCTATCAAGCCGTATCGGGCGCAGGCGTTGCAGGCTTCAACGACTTAAAAGACGGAATAAACGGCGTGCCGCCCAAGAAATTCCCTCGCCAGATTGCGTTCAATATGCTTCCGCACATCGACGTGTTTATGGACGACGGATACACCAAAGAAGAGTGGAAAATGATTGTCGAAACAAGGAAAATTTTGCACGATTCTTCCCTTCGCGTAACTGCGACAACCGTGCGCGTTCCGGTGTTCTACGGTCATAGCGAGTCGATAAACGTCGAGTTCGTGCAAAAATGCACTCGCGACGACATCGTAAACGCACTTGAAAACTTCGAGGGAATCGTGGTTATGGACGACACGAAAAACAACGTCTATCCCACCCCTCTCGACGCCGAAAATCGCGACGAAGTGTTTGTGGGAAGAATCCGCCTCGACGACAGCGTGGAAAGCGGCGCAAACCTTTGGGTGGTTGCGGACAACATAAGAAAAGGCGCGGCAACCAACGCCGTTCAGATTGTGGAATTGCTCATAAAAAACGCTATGGAGGCATAACGATATAAATGATTTTCCAAGGCACAGCCACCGCGCTCATCACTCCTTTCACAGAAGATGACAAAGTGGACGTGAAGGCTCTTTGCGAAATTGTGGAACGACAAATCGCAAGCGGCGTGGACGCTCTCGTCGCGCTCGGCACAACCGGCGAGCCTGCAACGCTAACCGAAGAAGAAAAGAAGCAAGTTGTCGAAGTTTGCATAAAGCAAACGAGAGGTCGAGTTCCCGTCATAGTGGGCGCAGGCTCGAACAGCACACGGCACGCAATCCAAACTTGCCGTATGGCGCAAGATCTCGGCGCGGACGGACTTTTGGTCGTCACGCCGTACTACAACAAATGCACGCAAGAAGGGCTTGTCGAACACTACGGCGCAATCGCCGATTCGACGAGCCTTCCTATTATATGCTACAACGTATCCTCGCGAACGGGCGTGAATATGCTGCCCGAAACCTTTGCGACAATCGCAAAAAGGAAAAACGTCGTCGGCATAAAAGAGGCAAGCGGCAATATGGAACAAATCGAAAAATGCCTTGCGCTATGCCCCGGCAAAGTGATAAGCGGCGACGACGCGCTCACCTTGCCTATAATGGCGATGGGCGGACTCGGCGTAATCAGCGTTGCAAGCAACGTATGCCCGAAGTATGTCAGCGATATGACGCACTTTGCGCAAAGAGGCGAATGGGAAAAGGCTCGCACAATGCAACTTGCCCTGCTCCCCTTGATATCCGCCCTCTTTTGCGAAGTGAACCCCATTCCCGTGAAAAAGGCGATGGAACTCAAAGGCTACTGCACCTCGAAATTGCGGCTTCCCCTCACCGCCCTCACTCGAAAAAACGCCGACAACCTCGCAAAAATCCTCGCCGACTTTTGAGAAAAAAGACAAACTTTACGTTGGAAAAGCACGAAATCGGTATGCACAAAGCGCAAAAAACATATTGTAAAAGCGCAAAATTAATATGCAGATAACGCAAAAATCACATGAAAAAATCGTAGAAAACTCTACGGAGCATACAAAAAGACGACTGCGCCGCAGTCGTCTTTTCGTATAGCAAATTTCAAATTACGCTTTTTGAGAATGTTTCGTCTCGAGTTTCGGGCATCCGTCAAATGCGCCCGTTTCGATTGCGTCAACCGTCGTCACGCCAGTGACTGCCGTGAGATTTGCGCAGTTCTTGAACGCTTGGCTCGCAATGATTTTAACGCTTGTCGGAAGTGTGACGGTCGTCAAATATCCGCAACTCTCAAATGCAGACGAGTTGATCTCTTTAAGAGCGGTGTTCTTGCTCAAATCGATTGCGGTAAGTCCGCTCTTTTCAAATGCGTTTGCGCCGATGTAGGAAAGTTTCGTTGCCTTAGACAAGTCGATGCTCTTCAAATTCTCCGTGCCGCTGAACGCATTTGTGCCGATGTGCGTCACTTTGTCGTTGACGTACCCGACAACCTTGAACATATATCCGCTGTTTGACGAATACACGTTGACTGTCGCGTTTGTGAGGGTGGGATTGTTTTGCACCGTGTCGGGCAGGAACAACTCGGTTGCGCTTGCAAACGAGATTCCGTCTTTAATGCCGATGACGTTGAACACTTTTCTCGGCGACGCGGGATTCTCTTTTGTGGCTGCGGTTGCCCCGACGACGTATTGCGCGCCGATTGCAATCATATTGTCGACAGCCTCGATGCCGTCGAGATTTTTAACGACCGCGTTGTAAACGATTTCGTCTTTCGTTTCGGAAGCGACGGTCGTTTCAAAGTTGGATTCCTTGAGGTCTGCAAAGGCTATGCCGACCTTTTGCGCCGTATACACGTTTTCGAGTGCGGTGCAGTTTTCAAACGCTTTGTCGCCGATTGTCTCGATGTTTGCGGCAAGGTAGATTGCTTTGAGTTTGGTGAAGTTTGCAAATGCGCCGTTTGCGATATTTGTCACGATATACACGCTTCCGTCCGAATCCGTCCAAGTTGTCGGAAGAACGATTGTTTGGGCGTTTGTTGCGGTGCAACTCTTGATGCTCGCCGTGCCTGCGTACGTCGTTTCGTCAACGGTGACTTCTTTTTGCTCGACGTAGTCGTATTCAAACAAACTTGCGTCCGCTTCGAGAACGACCGAGTAAACGAGCGTAGCCGATTGCGTACCCGACAAAACGTTGTCTGCGGAATAAGTGACAGTGAGGCTCTTTATGCCGAGCGACGACGTGTTCGGATTGCCGAATTGGAAGTTGGAGTTTGCCGAAAGCGTCTTGACCGTTTCGCTGCCGTCCTGACCGATGAGGCGCACTTTGAAGTTTTTGAGCGCGTCCGAAGCGTTTGTATTGAGCGCAACGGAAATCGCGCCGTCCTGCACAATCTCTTCGATTTTGGATTCAGCCACTCTGTAATCGAAATTGAACTTGTAGGTGGCAAGCCCGTAGAAGTCTATGGTGACGGTTGCGGTTTTTGCGTCTTCCGCCGCTTTCGTAGTGTCGAAATTCTCTATTTTCGAGATGTCGAGAGTATGCTTCACTCCCGTAATGTCGGTGTAGACAAACTTATGCTCGCTGCCTGCGAACGTCGTGTAGAACAGCGGCGTTGCCGACGTGTCGTCCTTGTCCTGACCCTCGAATCCCGTGAGATAGTAATCCGCCGACGTACTCTTCACCGATATTGTCTGCGCAGTGCTTTCCGACGGATTGCCCTTGATTGCGTTGTATACGGTTGCGACGTACAAGAACTCGTCGCCGTAATTGACTTGGCAACCCTCGCCGTCGTTGTAGGTGAACGTCACGACGTACTTCGTCACGCCTTCTTCGTAGAGTTTTCCGAACTTGGGATGATTTTCGGTCACTTCGACGACTTGCACGTCGTTCTTGACCATATCGAGATTTTCTTTGATGTCGATACCCGTGTTGTTGAGAACGACAAGTCCGTCTTTGACAACGCCGTTGTAGGACGTTCCGCTGCCGTATGTCGTTTCAAACGCATTCTTGGAAGCGTCGGTTTTGAGAAGTTTGGTGGCAATGACGTCGGTGTTGATATAAACTTTGTCAACCTTTTCCTCGACAAAGTTGTCCTTGTGGAGCCTGTAAAGTTGCGCCCACGCAAGAGTGGTTTCGTCTTCCGTTGTGCTTTGACCGTTGTTTATCTTGTCGAGCGCTTCGAGAACTTTTTTTGTGAAGTAGAACTTCGCGTTGTGGATGATGTTGCCGTCCGCGTCCGCAAAAGCGTTTTCTTCGACAAACGGCGCGCCGACGAGTTTGTCGCTCTCAAATTTAACGCGCGTGAAGATGAATCTCTCCATTGCGATTGCGCCGTTGAACGCATAGTTTTCTATTCTCTCGATGTTTGTGCCGAACTTCACGGTTTTGATTGCGTCTGCGTAGAAGTTGAACGTTTCCTCGCCGACGGATGTCACTGAGTCGGGAATCTCGATGTTGGGCGTGTTGCCGTTTGATTCGGCATAATACTCGACGAGCATCTTCGACGAGCCGTTGTTGCCATTTATAATGACAAAGCCGTCTTCGATGTCTTGACTGCTTGCAATCCACTTTGTGGTTGTAAACGCGCGCTTGCCCACCGTCTTGATGTTGCTCGCCATTGCAAATGAGATAGCGGTAAGTTTGGAGCAACCGTCAAACGCATACGGCGCGATATGTTCGATGTTCATCGGCAACGAAGCGGACGTTGCTTCTTTGTCGATAAAGCGATAGTACACTTTGCCGATTATGATTGCGCTGCCCACGCAATTTCCGCTTGTCTTTTCAAGCATGGACGTGCCGCTGAACGCGCTTTCGCCGATATATGCGAGGTTTGACGTCGAGTTGACTTCGACCTTTGCGAATTTTGCAAGATTTGCAAACGCGCCGTTCTCGATTCTTTGCACGCTGTCGCCGAGTTTGATCGATTCGAGCGCGGTTGCGTTTGCGAATGCGCCGCTTGCGATCGTAGCCACGCTTTGGAGTTGAGCGTTGAGTGCGTCGATTTCCTCTTGCGAGAGGTTGGGGCAACTGTCAGTCGTATAGTACGTCGCGTTTGACAAATCGAGGCTTCCCGTCTTGTCCGCGCGAGTCACGGCGTTGCTGCCGTCGTTGTACTCTTGTCCGACATACTTGTACAAAACGTTGCCGATGACAATAAATTGTTTGCCTTTGTGCGTGTCGAAATAGTCGTTCTCGAATTCTGATCCGTAAAACGCTTTCTCGCCGACGTTTTCAATCTTAGACTGCTCCGCAACGACGATTTCTTTCAGATTCGGCGCATGCGCGAATGCCAGACTGCCTATTGTTTCGAGGTTGTCCGCCTTCGAAAAATCGATTTTGGTCAACGCTTTGAGATTCATACACGCTTGCGCGGAAATCTCGCTGACCTTGCGAGTTGCGCCGTCATATGTGAGTTCCGATGGGATAATGAGTTCGCTCACCGAATCGTCCGCAATCTTGTCTATGCGCAATGAGCCGTCCGCCTTGACGGAAAGTCCGTTCTTAAACACGACTTCGCTGTAATATGCGCTGAGCCTTGCGAGGTTTTCCTTCTCGTCTTCGCTGGAATTGAACACCCACTTGACGTATCCCTTTTCCGCAGTGCCGTCTACAATCGTCAGATTGGCTTTGTTTTGGCATTGATAGTCGCTATAAATGCCCTCCGCTTTGACGTATTCGCCGTTGCCTTTGACAAGTTTGTCCTTGATGTCGGTGATGACGACGTAAACTTCCTTTGTGGGCGTGACAGCGATTTTTGCCACGCACTTTGAATAATTCGCGCCGTATTCGAATCCGCTAAATTCGACTCTCGTGAGTTTTTGGCTTTCGATGCCGAACGTGGAAGACGCGCTCACCACGGTAAGTCCTTTCTTCTTTGCGAATTCGTCGCTCGTAATTTCCTCACCGCCTACCTTTGCGTTTGTAATATCGCTTGCAAATTCGCCGCCCATCGTGTACAAGGTGAAAGAATACACGCGTTTTGTCCAGCGAGCGACAAGCGTAATGTCGGAAGAACCGACAAGTTTTGCGAAGTTCCAGAGCGTGTCGCCTTTATCCCAAACGCCCTTTGTCGTGCCGTTGTCGAGATACCAGCCTGCGAAATAGTAGCCGCTGTACACGTTGAGAATGTCCGTTGACGGCGCAACCGCTCTTTCGAGATTGCGGCGCACGGTTTGAGTTGCCTCGAAATCTTCGTTATCGCTCGGCGAGGTCTTGCCGTCTTCCAAAACCGCGTCCGAAGGCAGCGCAAGCGCAAACGTGACGTTGACCGTGTCGTTTGTCCATTTCGTCGAGAAAGTTTTGCCGTTTAGAGAACTTGTTATGACAAGCGGAAAATTGTTTGAAGTCGCGCTGTATACGTCGCCGCCTATCGACACTCTTTCAAGCGCTTTTGCGGGAAGGTTGCCCAATTCGTCGATTGTCATTCTGAAAGTGCTTATAAAATCGTCCCACGTCTTGAACTCGACGCCTTCGAGTACGCTTGTAGTTGCGATGCCGTCTTTTGACACCGAGCAGTTGAAATGCGCCGTCGCGCGTCTTGTGCCGTCCATAAGGTTGAAGTTGAGTTGAACTTTGCTTATCGGCGCAAGTCTGTCCTGAAGGTGAAGCGCAAACGAGCCTTTGACGTATACGGGATTGTTTTCATCGTCTTTGCCGATTTCGACCTGAACCTGTATCTGGTGATGTCCCGCCGTCTTGACGTTTGTCCTGTCCTCGTCCGTTTGAAGCATACTTTCCGAAAGATTGCCGTGTACGCCCTCGGTGGTTGTTTGCGTTTGGGTGTTGAGATAAACCACGTAATATTCGACGTCCGAGATGTCGAACTCGTCCGTAAACATACTGTTGAACACCGACGTCGCGCCTTTTGGGAATGCAAATCTAAGTTGCGCCGTCAAAGTACCGTCGTCGCCGCTGTCGTCGATGACGTCGGACGGATTTATTTCGCTCGGCAATTTTCCCACGTCCTGCGCGCCCTTGTTGCACGCAACCAAAGCGACCGTCAAAATTGCAAGAAGCAAAACAATGAATAACAAACTGACTTTCTTTCTCATAACTTTCACCTTACACTGTGCGCGCCCTCGCGCGCATAAATACAGGAATACAAATATAATACTACAATATTGCGACAAAATTGTCAACATCAATTAGTTTTTGCGCGACTTACCGCACAAAAACCGCCCTTTCGGACGGTTTTTCGACACAAATATTTGTGTTTTTCTCTTATTTTTTGCTCTTTTTGTACGCTTCCTCTATGCAGAGCGCGTACTTTGTCGCGGCAAGCACTTTGTCAAACATAAATCTATAAACGTGCTTGTCGTCGTACATATCCACCGCCGTTCCCGGCAAGTTCGCCACCGTATCGCACCTCGATACGGCAAATTCGACGTGTTTGAATTCGTCCTCGACCGATTCTGTTCCGAGTGCGTCGTCGAAGTCGAGCGTCATATTGTTGACGCCGTATTTCGATTTTACGCCGACGGGGCGTTCGACCCAGTCCGTATCGAAACAAAGTTTGTCTTTGTCGAGGGTCAAAACGCCGTTTGCGACAAACCTATACCCGTTGTTAGCCTCGTTTTCCACAAACAAATTGACCGTGTTAGATAAGCGAAAATCGTCGTTTCCAACTTCTTTTGCGACGAGTTCGCGCTGAATATCGTACCATAGGTCTATGCGGTCGGGACAAACGCTGTCGCCCTGCGGAACGATGTGTCCGTCAAAGCCGTAAATCACGTCGTTTCCGCACTTGTTGCAAGTGAGATGACTGTCTTGCGAGGTCATTTCAAACTCGCTTCCGCACCTCGGACAACGATACAAAAGCCTGTCCAGCCCTTCGGCATAACGTCTGCCCTTAAAGACGATTCCGTTGTCAATCTGCCACTTATGCTCGTTTTGGTAGAGCGCTGAGCACACCCTGTCGTAAATCTCGTCTTTCGTGAGTTTTTTTGCCTCGTCTGCGGTGAAGAGCATATCGCAGTTGGTGATGACTTTCCCTCGCCTTACAAAGCGAAGATTGTACGCCCATTTGGGGCGAGCGAGGCTTGCTCCCTGCATTTTTATCACGCCCACGGGATAGCCGAGCCACTGAACGAGCCTTGCGATAGACGGCGCAATCGAACCCGTCACGCCGTTTGCCGAAACTTTGCCTTCGGGGCAAATCAACACGCTAATGCCTGCGTCGAGATACTTTTTGACGTTCTTTATACACGCAAAATCCGCAAAATACTGCTTTTTGGTGATTGCGTGATACGAGCCGAGCAATTTTGCGAAAATCGGCATCGAATACATCATATTTTCAGCAACCACAAAGTTTAGAGGCGCGCCGTACATAGCCGAGGAAAAGTGAATAAAATCGTATGCGGACAAATGGTTGCACACAATCAACATCGCGCCGTTTTTCTTCTGACGTTTGAACGCTTTGCTTTTTCTGCAAACGCCGTGCAAAATCGGACGGATGAGCCTGCACAACCCCAAAAAGAGACGGCAGTACGCCTTCGAAAAAGGCACGCCGTTCTTGTCGGATTTTCGAGTTTGTTTCACTTTGTTTTCACTCATACTTAACTTATATCAAAACGTATTTGAAAAGTCAAGCAAAGATGTCTTTGGGCTTCACCCGAAAATGAACTCGTTGATTTTGTCCAGCATTTTCTCGTTGTTTGAAAAGTCCATCGCCGGCACGAATATGCTCTCGACTTTCATATGCGCTTCCCTCGCTTTGTTGAGCCTTTCAACCGCAAACGCCGTCTGCATAATGACGTTGTTGCCTTCCTCTATGCTGTCGTCCTTGTCGAATCTTTCGCCGAACACGCCCAAGTCCACAATCGAATCGTTTGCAAAATGTCCTACGTTCTCGACATACGCCACGTCGCCGCACACGATACCCTCGCAGGTTTTGGGGTCGAGCGGCGAAAGGAAAAGCGTCAAGCCTTTTCTGAGTTTGCTTATCTCGTCGAAAAACACTTTCTTTGCGTATGCGCACCCTTTGACAAGCACCGCCTTCTTGCCTCGCAAGTGGTCGAAGTATTCGCTCTCGCCCACGGGGCATATTGCATGCGCAAACAGCGACCTGTTCTTGTCCGTCACGGGTTTCATATCTCTTGCGATAGAAGAAGCGTATGCGCGGATTTTGTCCTCGTCAACGCCCTGCTTTTCTATCTCGAATTGGTTGTACAAATGACACAATGCAGACTTTAAGTGCTGATATACGCGCATAAAGTGTTGCTTTTTGCATTTCATATATTTTTCGATATCTTGTCGCGCGCCTTTTAGTTTGCTCTCGTCAAGGCTTTGAGCAAGGTCGAAAATGACGTCCTTTATCACGGGGATATCCACGCCGCTCGCGTGCGGCGCAGTCGCGTCCACAACCGCCGCTTTCTTGTCTTTGAGATATATTCCGTCAAGGCTTTGCGGATCGCCCGAGCAAAACCACAGTTCGTAATCAAGCCCCATTGCCTTTGCTTTCTTTGCGATTTTTTTCAGCAGCGAGGACTTCCCCGTGCCGCTTCCGCCTTTGAGAAGCACCGTTTTGTTTGTCGATTTCAGTTCGTTTTCATACAGATTGAAAAAGCCGTATCCGCTGTTGTTTCCCAAAAAATATCTTTCCATAAACACCTCGCTACATACTATGTGCGCCTCGTTTTCGAGTGTGCGTTAACTCATTTTCAAAAGGTTGCATAACATACCGTATGGACAAGAATTATGCAATCGTACACGAAACGGACGAGAGAATGTTCTATCTCGAATCGATGCTCAAAGGCGTCGTTTTCAAAGTGCCTACGCATGTATATGCGCCCAACGTTCTCATCGAAGCAGGCACTCTTTCGGCAGTCGAGGACGGTGCGCAAGTGTTTTGCGGCAAGGCGACAACCGAAGCGGAAATGCTTGCAAACAGCCGCGACATAACCCTTTTCAGTTACAACAAAAGCGAGCGTTTTCAGGCGGTAAATTCACGTTTGACGGCAGAAGGCGCACTGCAAATCGTCATCGAACACTCGAAGCGTTCAATAGCCGACTGCTACGTTTTCATACTCGGTTTCGGGCGCACGGGGGCGGCTGTTGCAAACATCTTGGGCAAACTCGACGTCGCTTTCGACATCGCTTCCACGTCGTCCGTGCGCCCTGCTCATGCGTTCGCAAAGCGCGTGCTTGCAATGAAAAACTTCGATTTTTCGCCCTACGACGTGGTTATAAAC
>CAVKTQ010000032.1:0-15518 GCA_963659105.1 Firmicutes bacterium CAG:238
CTCTCATTATGCCACTGCGCTTTGTGCGCCAGCTTCGCACCCAAACGGCGCAGTCGCTTGTACTGTCCGTCAAGCTCGGCGCTCGCTACGGTCGCCGCCGTTGCGGCTCCGATTCCGTCTTCGAATAGGCACATTCCGTTTATAAGTAGGCTTCGAATAAGTGTTCGTTTGGGGTGTGGGGTATCCCCACCCAAAATTATTAATTATTAATTCTTAATTATTTATTAAAAAAAAGCGAACTGCTTTTGCGATTCGCTTTTCACTATCACTTTTTCACGAAGCAACGCTCGGCGAGAGGACAGGTTGCGTAGGTGACAAATTCCTCGTACGAATATTTGCCCGGGTTGTCTACGCACCAAAGCACCGTGTTTATCATTCCGCCCGCAACGAACGTGGACAAAATCTGAAGGGGAAGTTTGATTTCGTATGCGTCCTTGTATTTTGAAAGTTGATATTTTATCGAGTGCGCAATGGAATCTTGTATGGTGCTTATCACTTTGCCGTTGCGATTGAAGCGGATGATGTTTGCGATATGGTTGTGTTTGTCAAAGAAAAAGTCCACGCCCATAACAATCATCGAGTTGAGCGTTTCGGTTGGGGTGGTGAATTTTGTGTCCTTGGTGAACTTTTGATAGAGGTCGTCTTTGAGTTCCTCCAAAGCGAAGGACAAGAGGTGGTATTTGTCCTCGAAGTGAGCGTAGAACGTGGCGCGGTTGACCATCGCTTTGTTGCAAAGGTCGATGACGCTGATCTTTTCGATGGAGTCCTCTTCCATCATATCGAGCAGCGTATTGCTCAAAAGTTTGCGAGTGCGCACGATCCTCAGATCTTCTTTTTGCGAAGACATAGTGACCTCCTAACTGCATTGTTGTATAAATTATTGCACAATAGCGCGATTTTGTCAAGATATGTCGACAATATCGTTTTGGTTTGAAAACGCAAAAAAAACAAGCGAAAATACGCCTAATCGGCAGGGTGATAATTAGGTTTATTAAAATAAATTTAATATTTATACATATTTTTGATAAATCGTTGACATTTTTTTTAATAAATTGTAAATAAAATATTGACTGCGAGATTTAGCGGTCGATGAAAACGGTTTTGCTTTTGCGGATTTTTTCATCGTCGCACCCTGCGACATTAAGGTGATTATGTTAGAAGACAAGAATAAAGCCCCCAAATCGAAGGGGGGATTGAAAAAAATGGCGAGTTGCGTGGGCGAGTACAAAGTGCCTGCGATTTTCACGTCTGTTTTGGTTGCGCTCGAAGTTCTGTTTGAAATTCTGATTCCGCTGATTATGGCGCAAATCGTGAACGTAGGCATGGCTGAAAACGTGACCGAATTTACATTTACGCTCAAGTTCGGCAAAAACTCGTTTGCGCTCTTTTCGATGGACAATCGAATTTGGTTTATCGTCACTTGCGGCGCAATGATGGTTGCGATGGCTCTCGTGTCGTTGTTTTTCGGCACGATGTCGGGCAAACTTGCGGCTGTCGCTTCTACGGGTTTTGCGAAAAATTTGCGCAAAAAGATGTTCTACAAGATAGAGAACTTCTCCTTTGCAAATCTTGACAGGTTCAACACGGCAAGCCTCGTGACAAGGCTCACGACGGACGTGACAAACATACAGATGGCGTTTCAAATCATCATCCGTATGCTCGTGCGCTCGCCCATTATGTTTATTTTGGCAATGGTGATGTCAATCTCCATAAGCCCCGACTTGTCCCTCATCTTCGCCGCGGCAATCCCCGTCATCGCGATAGGTTTGGTCGTGGGCGTGAAGGTGGTCTTCCCGAGATTCGAGAAGATGCTCAGAAAATACGACGCGATGAACGAATCCACTCAAGAAAACCTCACCGGTATTCGCGCGGTCAAGGCGTTCGTGAGAGAGGACAACGAAATCGAAAGATTCAAGAAGGTGAGTTCCGCCGTTCAAAAACTTCAATTTTCGGCAGAAAAAATCATCGTCGTTGCGTTCCCGTTTATGCAGATCGTCATCTATGCCTGCATCATTTGCGTCGCTTGGTTTGGCGGCAACGACATCATCGTGGGCAGAATGCAACTTGGCGATTTCACGGCGTTTTTGAGTTACATAATGCAAATTCTTATGTCCCTCATCATGGTTGCGATGGGCTTTATGAACATCGTCATGTCGCGCGCTTCGCTCGACCGTATCGTTGAAATTTTGGACGAGAAAATCGACATCGAGGACGGCGAAAACGCTCAGGATATCGACGTCAAGGACGGCAGCATCGACTTTGACAACGTCAACTTTTCCTATTCGAAATCCCACGACGTTCTCAACCTCGAAAACATTGATTTGCATATCAAAAGCGGCGAAACAATCGGCATTATCGGCGGCACGGGCTCTGCAAAATCCACTCTCGTGCAGTTGATTCCAAGGCTATACGACGTGCTTGACGGCGAGGTCAAAGTCGGCGGCGTAAACGTCAAAGACTACAAACTCGAAAAACTCAGAGATTCCGTCGCTATGGTGCTTCAAAAGAACGTGCTTTTCAGCGGCACTATCAAGCAAAATCTCATGTGGGGCAACAAGTTCGCAACCGACGAGGAAATCGAGCATGCTGCAAAAGCGGCGCAGGCGCACGACTTCATTATGTCGTTCCCAAACGGCTACGAAACCGAACTCGGTCAGGGCGGCGTCAACGTGTCGGGCGGTCAAAAACAACGTCTTTGCATTGCTCGCGCGCTCTTGAAACACCCCAAAATTATGATTATGGACGACTCGACGTCCGCTGTCGATACCGCAACCGACGCGGCTATCAGGTCGGGACTTAAAAACGAATTCGGCGATACGACCGTGCTTATCATAGCGCAACGTATCTCCTCCGTCGAAGGAGCGGACAGAATCATCGTTATGAACGACGGCAAGATTGCCGCTATCGGCACGCATGAGGAATTGCTCGCGACAAACGAAATATATCAGGACGTTTACAATTCACAAAAGAAAGGAAGCGACGAGGAGGTGAGCGTCAATGCGTAAGAATAAAAAACAAAGCGCCAATGCCGCGCCTCAACAAAACAAGTTCAGAGCCAAAAACCCGATGCAGACATTCAAGCGCATTCTCGGCTATTGGAAACCCTTTAAGGGTCAACTTATCTGCGCGCTCGTTTGTATGATTGCAAACGTGCTTTGCAACATCGCAGGTACGTTTATGCTCGGCTCGGTTGTCGTCAACAACTACATCTTGCCGCTTGCCTATCAAAAGGGCGTATATATCACGTCCAATGCGGACATTATCGCAAGGGCGGCGGAAGTCACCATTCAGAACTTCGGCGGCATAATCGGCGTTATGGCGGCTATGTACGTCGTGGGCGCGGGGCTTCATTATCTTTACAACTACATCCTCGTCAAAGTCACCACTCAAACACTTCAAAACGTGCGCGACGAGATGTTCGTCAAAATGGAAAAACTGCCTGTCAGATACTTCGATACGCACACGCACGGCGATATAATGAGCCTTTACACCAACGATACCGACACCCTCAGAGAATTGCTCTCAAACGGTATTCCCAACCTCATCAGCAACTTGCTCACCGTCTTGGGTATGTTTGTTGCGATGATGCTCGTATCGCCTTTGCTCACGCTTTGCTCGGTTGGGATGCTCGTCATTATGCTGTTCATAATGAAGTTTATCGCAGGCAAGAGCGGCAAGCACTTCGTCGGGCAACAACGCCAGACGGGCGCAATCAACGGCTTTATCGAAGAACACGTCGACGGTCTTAAAGTCGTCAAAGTATTCTGCCACGAGGAAGAAGAAAAAATCGACTTCGACAAGTTCAACGAGGACTTGTTCTACCACTCCAACAAGGCGCACAAGTACGCCAACATCTTGTTCCCGATCATGGGCAATCTGTCCTACGTTTCCTATGCCGCAACCGCAATCGTCGGCACCATTATGGCAATCAGCGGCTTCGGAGGCATGACTTGGGGCGGCTTGGTATCGTTTATGCAATTCTCGCGCCAGTTCAGCAATCCACTCTCGCAGATAGCGCAACAAATGAACGGCATCCTTATGGCTCTTGCGGGCGCGGAACGTATCTTCGAACTCATCGACCAGCAACCCGAACAGGACGAAGGCTACGTCACTCTCGTCAACGCAAAAGAGGACGAAAACGGCAATATCGTCGAAACGGACGAGTATACGGGCGAGTGGGCGTGGAAGCACTACCACAAAGCCGACAACACCACCACCTACGTCAAGTGGAGAGGCGAAGTCGAGTTCGAGGACGTGTCGTTCGGCTATGTTCCCGAAAAAATCGTGCTTAAACACGTCACGATGGAAGCGTTGCCCGGTCAAAAAGTCGCTCTTGTCGGCTCCACCGGCGCAGGCAAGACCACGATAACCAACCTCATCAACCGCTTCTACGACATCGACGATGGCAAGATAAGATACGACAATATCAACATCACAAAGATAAAGAAAGACGATTTGCGCCGCTCTATGGCAATGGTGCTTCAAGACACGCACCTCTTTACCGGTACGGTTGCCGACAACATCCGCTTCGGCAAACCCGACGCCACCGACGAGGAAGTAGAAAACGCCGCCAAACTCGCAAATGCCGACTATTTCATCCGCCATTTGCCCGACGGCTACAACACCATGCTCACCGGCGACGGCGAAAACCTCTCGCAAGGTCAACGCCAACTTCTCGCAATCGCGCGCGCCGCTGTCGCAAATCCGCCCGTCCTCATTCTCGACGAAGCGACCAGTTCCATCGACACCCGCACCGAAAAACTCATCGAGCAGGGTATGGACAAACTGATGCAGGGTCGCACCGTCTTTGTCATCGCTCACCGTCTGTCCACCGTCCGCAACTCCGACATGATTTGCGTTCTCGAACACGGCGAGATTATCGAACGCGGCAATCACGAGCAGTTGATAGCGCAGAGGGGGAGGTATTATCAGTTGTACACCGGCGCATTCGAACTCGAATAACGCCGCCAAACAGCGAATAATTTTGTCAGCACCCCTTGTCTGCCAACTCATTTACGCATTAGTAAATTAGGGTTGTCATTCAAGGGGTGCTTTCGCATTATTCATCTGTTTGGCGTCGTTATTGGGTGTTAAAAAGCAGAAAATAATTTTGTTATTTGTCTGTTTGCTCTTTGTTATTCGAGTTCAAATCTTAATTTTATATTTAAGATTCAACTTGGGGTGTGGGGCAAAGCCCCACCCAAAATTATTCATTATTCATTATTAATTATTAATTCGCCCTCGTGTATTGCCTTATAAATTCCGTGGTGATATAATACATAAAAATAATTCTTTTCAGGCGGATTATGAAACAAGATATTAAAAAATTGCAAAAGTTCGTAAAACAAAACGGAATTGACGCGTATATCGTGTTTACAAGCGACGATCACGGCAGCGAATACGTTGTGGATCACTTCAAAACGCGCGAGTTTTTGTGCGGATTTACGGGGAGCGCAGGCACGCTTGTCGTGACAAAGGACAATGCATATCTGTGGACGGACGGGAGATACTTTATTCAAGCGGCAGAGCAACTCAAATCGACCGATACCGTGCTTATGAAAGCGGGCGAAGAAGGCGTGCCGTCAATTTTCGAGTTTGTGAAAAAACTCTCTGACGCGCCCAAAATCGCGTTCGATTTTGCGACAGCAACCGTCGAATTCGTGGAGGCGTTGAACAAAAACGTAAAGAGCGTCGAACTTGTGGACTCGGGCGAAATTATCGACCGTATTTGGCAAAATCGCCCCGAAGTCGAGCCGACGAAGGCGTGGTTTTTGCCGAGCGGTGCGGCAGGCGAGAGCATAGAAAGCAAGATTGAAAACCTAAAAAAAGACCTTGAAAAACAAGGTTGCGAATATGCGCTCGTATCCTCGCTCGACGACATTGCGTGGCTGTTCAACATGCGCGGAAGCGACATTCAATATAACCCCGTAAATTACGCTTACGCAATCGTGTCCGCAGACGGCGCGACATTGTTTGTCGACGAGAGAAAACTCGACGGAAAGTGCAAGAAAATCCTCGCCGAAAATCATATAAGCATACTGCCTTACGGCGACGTTTACGGCATAGTTTCCGAAATCGAGGGCAAAGTGCTTATCGACAAAGAAAAGACCAACTACGCGCTGTTCTCTCGCATAAAGAACGCAAAAGAAACCGAATCTTTCCCCACGACCGTGAGAAAGGCGGTGAAGAATGCGGTCGAGATTAAGAATATGAAAAAAGCGCACGTCGAGGACGGCGTGGCTATGCTAAAATTTATGCGCTATCTCAAAGAACGCGCAGGCAAGGAAGAAATGAGCGAAATCTCGCTTGCGGACAAACTCGAAGGGTTCAGAAGAGAGAGCAAAAACTTCCTCGATTTGAGTTTCGACACCATTTGCGGATACGCCTCGAACGGCGCAATCGTGCATTATTCCGCAACATCCGAAACGGACAAAACAGTCGAAAACAAGGGCTTGCTCCTCGTGGACAGCGGCGCGCAATATCGCTACGGCACGACGGACATTACCCGCACTTTCGCAATGGGTAAAGTCACAAACGAAGAGAAGAGGGCGTTCACAATCGTGCTTAAATCGCATATCGCGCTTGCAAGGGCAGTGTTCCCCAAAGGCACGACGGGCGCGCGCCTCGATATGATTTCAAGAGAGCCGATGTACAGATTCGGTATGGATTTCAAACACGGCACGGGTCACGGCGTAGGCTATTTGCTCAACGTCCACGAAGGACCGCAAAATATCTCGCCGAGAGCGTTTACGCCCAAGTTTGCAGTTTTGCCCGGTATGATTACGTCCAACGAACCAGGTATTTACGAAGAAGGCAAATTCGGAATAAGACACGAAAATCTCGTGCTTTGCGTTGAAAAAGAAAAGACGGAATACGGCACTTTCTGCGCTTTCGAAACCATAACGCTCGTGCCTTTCGACATCGACGCAATCGATGTAAAGTTGCTTGACGACGGCGAAAAAACGTGGATCAACGCATACCACAAGACAGTGCGCAAAACCATAGGCAAGTACCTTGCGGGCAAAGATTTGAAGTTCCTCGAGAAAGCGACGAGAGAGATTTGAAATTAAGCCGAAAAGCGCAAAAAGATAATTTAACCGTTCAAAAAGCAGGCATAAAGCCTGCTTTTTGCGTTGTTCGCCATAAAAATATTGATTTTTAATCCTTTGATTCCATCGAATGGTTTTCGCTTGCGGAATCGAGTTTGTTTTCGGTTGAATTTATTGTTTGCGAATGGCATTCCGTTGTGCCGTTTTCCGCAGTGTCTGCGATTGAGGATTCGAGTTTGTTGTCGTCGGCGGTTTCGAGATTTTCATCCGTTGTCGGCTGTTCGGTTTTGCAGTCTTTGGAGTTTGCGGATTCGCCGAGCGCAAAGTGATAGTCCTTTTTGACGATGTGCTTTATGTAGGGATAAATAAGCACCGCAACGGCAAACACCCAAGCGCCCGGATCACCGAAGCAGAGCGCGATATACGCGCCGTTCGAGGCATATGCGTTTGTCGCGCCGCCGTTGACAAGGGGAGGCAAGAAGGTGCATATAAGCACCCTCGCAATGAGTTCGCCTGCGCCGGCGGCAAGCGTCCATCCCGATTTGCCTATGCCTTGCACTGCGTTGCGCAGTACGAAAAGCGTTGACAAGAAGAAGAACAGCGACAAGTCGATATAAAGGAAGGTGTTGCCGAAGTATATGGATTTTTCGCTTATCTTGTCCGCACTCAAAAAGACGCGCTGATACGCTCCGTTTATGGTGAGCAAAAGCCCGATGCCTGCGCATATGACGGTGAGGACAAAGCCGAGCAAAATGGCTTGATTCGTGCCTTTTTTCACTCTTTCGGTGAGCCCTGCGCCGAGATTTTGTGCATTGAAACTCACCATTGCCGTGCCGAGTGCAGAGAGGGGCGCCATTGCGAAGTTTATGAGTTTGTTTGCCGCGCCCACGCCGTTTTGTGCAGGGTTGCCAGCGACCATAAGTCCGTTTGGAAGAAGGTCGAATTTGATTGTTTCCGAAAGCATCACGATAAGACCTATCGACAGCACGGAAAACTGAAGCCCGAGCGGTATGCCTTGCTTGACGTGCGCCCATATGTCGCTCCACGCAATCTTGAAATCCTGCTTTTTGAGGCGCAAAAACTTGTATTTCACAAAGGTGTAGACAAAGCACGCTATCGTGCAAAGCGTTTGGGTGAGTATCGTCGCTCCGGCGGCTCCCGCAACGCCCCAGTGGAACACTTTGATGAACAGCAAATCGAGGGCGATGTTCATAATCGTGGATATGAGAAGAAACAGCAACGGCGTGAACGAATCGCCTATGCTGCGCAATATGCTGATTATGAAATTGTAAAAGAGTTGGGCGATTGTGCCTAAGAATATCACAAGGCAGTAGGTGTACGCCGCCTTGAACACGACGGGATTCTGCTCGGTGACGTTGACCCACGCAAGCATGGGCTTTATGCAAAACACCGAAACGAGCGTCAATATCACCGTGATTATTCCGCAAAGGATAAACTGCGTCGCAAAGGATTTGCGCACGCCGTCCTCGTCGTGCGAGCCGAGTTTGCTTGACAGCACCACGCAGAAGCCTGCCGTACAGCCGAACGCGAATTGCATAAATATGAACACGAGAGGGGAAGTGTCGTTGACGCCCGCAACCTCGTCCGCGCTCAAAGTCTGTCCGCATATCGCCGCGTCCGAGAGTATGTAAAGTTGTTGCAAAAGATAGGACACGATTATTGGCAAGGTGAATTTGACGATGACCTTCATTATCGACCCTTTTGTCAAGTCAATCTGTCCGAATAGATTTTTTATTCTGTCCGCAAAGGACGGCTTTTGTGAATATGTTTCGCTCATATATTTTTTTGTGAATTGACGTGTGCTTTTATTGTTGCTTCAACGGATATTGCATTATATTTGGATTGCATAATGCTGTCAAGCGTTTTGAAAAAAGTGAGATTGTAAAATTTTTGCAAATGAGCGGCAAAAGGTCAATCGATGTTAGGCGTGAAAAGCGAGAGGGGGAAGCGAATCGATTTTCAAGATGCTAAGTCGGCGTGTTTCGAGAGCGAACGTGAATTTATTTACCAAATGCGAAGTCGCATATTTAGAGGACGAAAGGAACCGATTTGAAAAATGCGCAGGCGGCTTATCTATATGCGCAGGCGGCTTATCTATTGAAACGGGCGCGTAAGCGCGCGCATATCCGCGCATATGCGCACGCGAGAGCAGAACATGAAACAAGGTTGGCAAAAACGACTTTTTGTCGATTATTTAAGAAAAAAAATACATATCGTGTATTAGATTAAAAAATTTTAATGAAAAATCAAAATAATGCCGTTTTTTGTTTGACAGCGACGTTTTATTTTGGATATAATGCCCATATCATTCAAGAGCAAACCAAATCGCAACGCACAACTTGCGGAACATCGAATCCGCACACACCACTACATATTGTGGTATAGGAGCGCGCTATGAAGATTTTGGAGGAGCGCATTTTGAGGGACGGCAAGGTCAAACCCGGAAACGTCCTCAAAGTCGGCGGATTTCTCAATCATCTTATTGATCAACAATTGTTGGACGAGATTGGAAAGGAAATTTCTGCGCTCTTTTGCGGACAAAACATAACCAAAATTCTGACAATCGAAGCATCGGGCATAGCCATAGCGTGCGCAGCGGCGCGTTATGTGCAGGCTCCGGTGCTTTTTGCTAAGAAAAGCAAGACTATCAACATATCCTCGGACTGCTACTGCGCCGAGGTTTATTCTTTTACGCACCAAGTTTCCAAAGTGATTATGGTCGAAAAGGATTTTATCTGCGCAGACGATAGAGTGCTTATCGTTGACGATTTCCTCGCAAACGGCGCGGCAATCAACGGACTTATGAGCATCGTCGAGCAAGCGGGCGCAACGCTTGTCGGTTGCGCCGTGGCAATCGAGAAAGGTTTTCAGGGCGGCGGCGACGCTTTGAGAGAAAAGGGCGTGAACGTCCAAAGCCTCGCTCTCATCGACAGTATGGACGATGACGGACATATCGAGTTCAGACATTAACGAAATTTGCGCCAAAACGGCGTGAATATAGACAATCACAATACGCCTTACGGCAAAATTAAAGGAGAAACGTATGAAAAAGAAAGTATTTGCACTTGTGCTTTGCTTGGCTCTCGTAACCGCTTTGGTTATCGGTTTGGTTGCTTGCAATCCCGAAGAAGAAAGGGTTGTAAATCTCAAAGCCATTGCGAAAGACGACATCAAGATCGGACTTATCTGCTTGCACGACGAACAATCCACTTATGACAAGAACTTCATCGACGCAATGAAAGAAGCGGTGAACGAACTCGGTTTGAGAGAGGATCAACTCGTTATCAAAACCGGTATCCCCGAAACCGAAAAATGCTACAATACGGCAGTTGAACTCGTAGAACAAGGCTGCAATATCATCTTTGCGGATTCTTTCGGACACGAAGATCACATCATGAGAGCGGCAGAAGAGTACACGGACGTGCGTTTTTTCCACGCAACCGGCACAAAGGCTCACACCGCAAAACTCGGCAACTACTTCAATGCGTTTGCTTCCATCTATGAAGGCAGATACCTCGCAGGCGTTGCGGCAGGTATGAAACTCGTCGAACTCTACGGTGACAAAGACGGAAACGTTTCCGACGAAAACGCAAAAATCGGTTACGTCGGCGCATGGCCTTATGCAGAAGTCAAATCCGGTTACACCTCGTTCTTCCTCGGCGTTCGTTCTATCGTCCCCAATGCTACGATGGAAGTGAAATTCACCAGCAGTTGGTATGACGAAGCGGCAGAAAACACCACCGCAAAAGCACTCATCGAAAGAGGTTGCAAACTTATCAGCCAACACGCAGACTCTATGGGCGCACCCAATGCGTGCAAAGAAAAGGGTATCCCCAACGTAACGTACAACGTAAGCACCGAAAAGGACTGCAAAGGCTCATACGTCATCGGTTCGAGAATCAACTGGGCGCCTTACTACAAGTATATCGTTGAAGCAACCATCAAAAACGAAACGATTCCTTACGACTGGACAGGAACTTTGCAATCCGGTTCCGTTCAACTTCTCGAAGTCGGCAATGCAGCCGCAGCAGGCACGGCGGAAAAACTCGCGGCAGTGAAAGCGGCTCTTGAAAACGGCACTCTCAACGTGTTCGACACCAACAACTTCACGGTTGACGGCAAGCACATTACGTCATTCATTGCAGACGTTGACGACGCAGGCGATTACGTTCCCGAAACCGAAGTGGTTGCAAACGGCATTCTCAAAGAATCCGCTTTCCGTTCCGCTCCGTACTTCACCCTCGATATCGACGGAATCACACTTCTCAAATAAAAGAAGCCTTAATCGAACTTTAAGCGATTTGGCGGAGCGATTGCTCCGCCAAATCGAGTTTATTACAAATATCTAAATCACAAGGAACATATGGACAACCCCATCGTTTTACAGTTGAAAGGCATAACCAAACGCTTCGGCACGAAGGTCGTTGCAAACGATCACGTCGATCTCGATTTGCGCAAAGGCGAAATTCTGTCGATTTTGGGCGAAAACGGAAGCGGAAAAACAACCTTAATGAATATGATTATAGGCATTTATCGTCAAGATGAAGGCAGTATTTTCATAAACGGCGAGGAAGTGAACATTCTTTCCCCCAAAGACGCTTACAAATACAAAATCGGTATGGTGCATCAGCACTTCAAACTTATCGACGTTTTCACCGCCACCGACAACATCATTCTCGGCGAAAAAGAGCCGCCGTTCTCTATTAAGGACGAAGCAAATCGCATAAAAGCGGAAGCGGAAAAGAACAATGCGGACGCGGACGCCTACAATTCCGAAGAACATACGGGTGTGTTGTCCTATTTGGCAGAGCCGAAAAAACAAACGAAATTTCAAACCGCAATGAAAATCGCCGCGTTGCCGTTCATTAAACTCGCAAAATCCGCGAAGTTTGAATGGCTGTCCAAAAATCGCGGTGCGAAATTGCAAAAAATTGCGGATAAATACGGCTTTGAAATCAATCTGAACGAGAAAATATACAACATGTCCGTATCTCAAAAACAGACTGTTGAGATTATAAAAGTTTTGTACAGAGGCGCGGATATTCTTATCCTCGACGAGCCGACGGCGGTTTTGACGCCGCAGGAAATTCAAAAACTCTTCGACGTTTTGCGCAAGATGAGAGAGGACGGAAAGTCAATCATCATAATCACGCACAAACTCAACGAGGTTATGGAAATAAGCGACAGAGTGGCGGTGCTTCGCAAAGGCAAGCACATTGCGACGGTAAATACGAAAGATACCACCGAGCAACAACTCACCGAAATGATGGTCGGCGAAAAAGTCGATCTCAATATCGACAGAACAAATCCGCACGACGTTGAGGACAGACTTGTTGTAAATCACCTTACGGCAATCAATCACGACGGAGTGAAAGTGCTTGACGACGTGTCTTTCGCCGCTCGCTCGGGCGAAATTCTCGGTATTGCGGGTATTGCGGGCAGCGGACAAAAGGAACTTCTCGAAGCGATTGCTGGTCTTCAAAAACTCAACGAAGGCGAAATCACTTATTTCGACCCGTCAAAGGATAACGAAAAAGTGGATTTGCGCTCGAAAACACCCGTTCAAATCAGAGAACTCGGCGTACGATTGTCCTTCGTTCCCGAAGACAGACTGGGTATGGGGCTTGTCGGCAATATGGACCTTGTCGACAATATGATGCTTCGCTCGTACAGAAAGGGAATTCCGTTCTTCCTCGACAGAAAAAAACCGAAAAATCTTGCGGAAACAATCGTCCACGACCTCGAAGTTTCCACTCCGAGTACGCATACGCCCGTCAGACGTTTGTCGGGCGGCAACGTGCAAAAAGTGCTTGTCGGTCGTGAAATCGCCGCCGCGCCTACCGTGCTTATGGCGGCTTACCCCGTAAGAGGTCTCGACATCAACTCGTCGTATATGATTTACAATCTTCTCAACGAACAGAAAGAGAAGGGCGTTGCGGTTATCTTCGTCGGCGAGGACCTCGACGTATTAATCGAACTGTGCGACAGAATTATGGTTCTTTGCGGCGGTAAAATTTCCGGCATAGTTGACGGTAGAAGCGCAATTAAGGAACAAATCGGCTTGCTTATGACAAAGCACGACGAATCGGACGAAAAGGAGGGTGACGGCGATGTTGAATAAACTTATGCACAACTCCGTATTTCATATCACAAAACGTACTGATACGCCCAAATGGCAAGCGTGGCTTGTCAGGGTTGCCGCGGTCGTCGTGGCTCTTTTGGCAAGCGCGGTCGTAAGCAGTATTTTGAAAGCGGGTACGTTCGGCGCGTTTATTCAAAACGTGTTCGTGGGCAATTTCGCAACGCCAAATCGTATTATCAGATTGTTGCAAAACACGGCGATTCTTTTGCTCATTTCCCTTGCGGTTACGCCTGCGTTCAGAATGAAGTTCTGGAACATCGGCGCGGAAGGTCAAGTGCTTATGGGCGGATTGATGAGCGTGGTTATGGTCAAATATCTCGGCGGAAAGGTCGACAACTCGCTTCTCATCATGCTTATGCTCATAATGTCGATTCTCGGCGGCGCGATTTGGGCTGTAATTCCCGCTTTGTTCAAGGCAAAATGGAACACGAACGAAACTTTGTTCACGCTTATGATGAACTACATCGCGATGGGACTTATCTCGATTTGCATTGCGGTTTGGGTTACGAGCGGCTCGCAAGTTCTCGGCGTGCTTAAATACGGTCGTTTCCCCAAAATCGGCGGTTATAACTATATTTTGAACATAATAATCGTTGCGATAATCACCGTCGTCGTTTCAATTTACCTTAAATTCAGCAAGCACGGATACGAATTGTCCGTCGTCGGCGAAAGTCAAAACACGGCAAAATACATCGGAATCAGCGTTCCGAAAGTCATTATAAGAACGATGCTTCTTTCGGGGGCGTTGTCCGGTATCGCAGGTTGGTTGCTCGTTGCTGGTACGTCGCATACGATTTCTACGACGAGCGCGGGCGGTATGGGCTTCACCGCAATATTGGTGGCTTGGCTTGCGGGACTCAATCCCGTTGCGATGGTGTTTACGTCACTGCTTGTGCAGTTCTTTAATATCGGCGCGGAGTATGCGGGTTCGAACTTCGGTTTCGGTACGGCTTTCCCCGAAATTATCACCTCAGTGTTTTTCTTCGTCGTTATCGCAAGCGAGTTCTTCGTCAATTACAACGTGAAAATCAATCCCGCTTTGATTGCTAAATTCAAAAAGAATAAGGGCGGTGAAAATACGTCCGATAACGATTCTTCCGTTGAACAAAAGTCGCAGGACAAAGACAACTCTTTCGCCGAGCAAAAATCGGTTGATAGCGACAATCCTTCCGTCGAACAACACTCGGAAGATAGCGACAATAAATCTTTCGAACAAGTATCGGATCAAACCGTGACGGAAGAAAAAGTTGCGGACAATTCAAACGAGGAGGTAAATTTGTAATGTTTCTGACCTTCTTACGAGAATCTCTTAGATTCAGCACGGTATTTCTTTACGGCTCTACCGGCGAAACCATAACCCAAAAAAGCGGACATCTCAATCTCGGTACTCCCGGCGTTATGTGTATAGGCGCAATCGGCGGCAGTATCGGCGAATTGTGGTATATCAGATCGCTTTCGGATTTGAGCCAAATGAACGGTTTCCTTGCGGTGTTTATTCCCATTTTGACCGCACTTTTGTTCGGCGGACTCGCAGGCGTACTGTTCAGTTTCTTCACGGTTACTCTCAGATGCAACCAAAACGTCGTCGGCTTGACAATCACGACTTTCGGCGTAGGTTTGAATAAGTTCGTTTTGGGCAATATGGACAATACGGGCTTCGGCGAGGCTTGGAAGTACTTTATCAAATCTTTTCCGTGCGCCAACGACAACTGGTTTACGCAATTGTTTTTCTCATACGGCACTCTCGTGTATCTTGCGCTCATAATCGCCGTAATCGTTACGATTGTTTTCAAGAAAACGAGAGTCGGTTTGACGCTCCGTGCGGTTGGCGAAAATCCCGCCACGGCAGATGCGGCAGGCATAAACGTAACGAAGTACAGATATATCGCGACAATATTGGGTTGCGCCGTTTCGGGCCTCGGCGGATTGTTCTATATTATGGACTACAACGGCGGAAGTATCGGCAACATCGCAGTTACCGTTGAAGAATACGGATGGCTCGCTGTCGCGCTCGTTATCTTTTCCGTGTGGAAACCGAGTTGGGGCATTCTCGGCTCTATCTTGTTCAGCTTGCTGTATTTCGTTCCCAACTTCTTCTCGGTTTCGACCACGGCAATGAAAGAGTTTATAAAACTGCTTCCGTACATAGTTACGATTGTGGTTCTTATCATCACGAGTATGATAAACAAGCGCGAAACTCAACCGCCGGCGGCACTCGGAACGTCGTATTTTAGAGAAGAGAGATAGTAATTTGCGCCGAGTGCAAAACACTTGTCACCCATCTTTTCAAGATGGCTTGACAAATA
>CAVKTQ010000033.1:0-15257 GCA_963659105.1 Firmicutes bacterium CAG:238
CAGTTTTTGGCGTGTGGGAAGAGGAACGCAAAGCACAAAGGCGAACAACTGCAACTTGTTGCGGTTGAAGCAAAAGGGCTTGTGCGTGACGAAAGCTCGGCGCTCCCTTTCTCGCCGCCTTGCGGCTCGCGTTCCGTCTTCGATTTTATTTATTAAACGTATTTGTAGAACGTTTCTTTTCGTAACTTACGCGGCTATGGTGGATGGACGGCAACACTTCGATTATCGTGCGCTTGATGATGGCGATATCGCCCATCGTGATGGGGCATTCGTCAAACTGTCTGAGTTCCATTTTCTCGTCGACGAGTTTGTTGATTCTGTTCTCGAATTCCTCTTTCGTGTCGGGCATATACGCGCGCATTGCCGCTTCGATCGTATCCGCAATCATAATGATGGCGGCGATTTTGGTTTGCGGCTTAGGACCTGCGTATTTGTACTTGTCGACGGCAAGGTCGCCTTCTTCCTTGAGTGTGAGCGCTTTGCGGTAAAAATAGCCGACCGGCGAGGTGCCGTGATGCTCTCTGCATATTGCGACGATTTCCTTTGGGAGTCTGTTTTGTTTTGCCAAAATCTCGCCGAAAAGCGTGTGCGAGGTTATCATACTCACGCTGACTTCGGGGATAAGTTCGTCGTGCGGATTGTAGGATGACTGGTTCTCGCTGAAATAGATAGGCGCTTTGAGTTTGCCTATGTCGTGATAGTACGCCGCGCATCTTGCCATATTCGGGTTTTCGCCGATTGCTGAGGCGCAGGCCTCTGCGAGATTGCCCACGACCAGCGAGTGATTGAACGTGCCGGGAGCCTCGCTCGCAAGACGTTTGAGAAGCGGATTCGACAAATTGCAAAGTTCGTTGAGCCTGAAATCGTCCGCAATGTTAAACATTCCCTCGAAAATCGCAACGAGAGGCATAAACACCAGCGAAGCGGCGATATTTGCGCCGTACGACCATACGACGTGCCACAAAAGGTTCATCGACGTATCGCCGCTTGCAAGCGTAAACATAACCACAAGCGGTTGCATTGCCATCGGAGTTGCCATGGACACGAGCAAGAATTTGAGGCGAGTAAAATGCTTTTTCTCATAGAAGTTGACGATGACCGCGCACAAACTGTTGCAAACCAACGAAGCGATGACCGTCGTAAAGTCGTATGTCACGGTGTCGCGCATAAACGCAACCGCTATCATAATTGCAACCACCGCCGTCGAAAGCGTCGCCGTTCGCCTGTCGATAAGCTCGATAAGCACAAGCGTGGAAAGCGCGATGGGCATTGCGTACAAGTTGAGTTTCGAAGCCGACGATATCGACGTGACAAACGTAATCACAACCAAAATTATCGTCAGGTGAAAATCCCTTACGCTCGTGCCTTTGGGCTGCGTAAACTTGTACACTCCTGCCATCAAGAAGCCCGTCAGCACTGCCGACGAGAAAAAAATCGCCATTGTCGAAAGTGCGTGTTCCATCGTGAAAGCGTCGAGAAAATCGCCTATCATAAACAGTGCGAACACCGTCATCGCGCACACTGCGAGAATCGCCGTCGCAAAACACTTGCCGACGTATCTCGACGCGTTTTTTCTCGCCAATGCTTTGGCTTTTTCCGCTCTTGAAAGATCTCTTACGTCATCTATCATAGTTCACTCCCGCAAGGTCAATCGCAATTTTTGTCGTCGGTTGCGACTTTTGCCCTTGCCGATTCTGCTTTTTCATATGCTTGAATTATTCTTGTCACGAGTTCGTGGCGCACCACGTCCTTTGCCGTGAGTTTTACTATATCTATTCCCTCAACGCCGTCAAGCACCTCGATTGCGTCGATCATACCGCTTTTGACGTTCTTGGGAAGGTCGATTTGCGTAACGTCGCCCGTGACGACTATTCTGCTGTTTTCGCCCATACGGGTGAGAAACATCTTCATTTGCTCTCTTGTGGTGTTTTGAGCCTCGTCGAGAATGATAAAACTGCTAGAGAGCGTCCTGCCTCGCATGTATGCGAGCGGCGCAATCTCGATTGTTCCTCTCTCGATGTGGCGAAGATACGCCTCTTGCCCCATCATCTCTTGCAAAGCGTCGAAAAGCGGACGAAGATACGGGTCCACCTTTTCGTTCATATCGCCGGGCAAAAATCCGAGTTTTTCGCCCGCCTCGACCGCCGGTCTCGTGAGGATGATTTTGTCCACTTCCTTGTTTTTGAGCGCGTACACCGCAAGCGCGACGGCAAGATACGTCTTGCCCGTGCCGGCAGGTCCTACGCCGAAAACCACGCTTGACTTTTTGATTGCGTCGACGTACTTCTTTTGTCCGAGAGTTTTCGGTCGAATGATTTTTCCGCGAGCGGTGATTGCCACTGTACCCATCAAATCCTCGACGTCGAATTCCTTGCCCGCCTTTGCGTAGCCTATCACCATATTGACTTGCTGCGCGCCGAGCGGTTGCTTTTTGCAGAGTTTTTCGAGGGCGTTTATCGCGGCAAGCGCGCCGAGCACGTCCTTTTCCTCGCCGCTTATCTTCACGCTCGTACCCATTGCGAAAACGTCCACGTCAAAAGCGTCGGTGAGTTTTTCGATGTTTTCGTCAAGTTCGCCGAAAACGCTCGTCATAACGTCGTAATCTTCAAAATGTTTTTCTTTTTGAGTTTTCATATTATATGATTTCCTCTGCCTCGAGCGTCAGCGTGACGTAGGTTCCGTCCTCCGTCGCGGTTATCTCGTAATATGCGTCGAGCACCGTCGCGCTTTCTGCCAAACCCGCAACGAGTTGGGAATACACCGCCTTTTTCATACCTGCCTCGTCAAGCGTGTTTTCTACCTCGACGGTTTGAATCTCCTCGTACCTATACGAGTATATCTTGATAGGGAGCAGATATCCGAAGTCGCTCGCTTGCGTTTTCAGCCGATAGTTTTCAAACGGACTCGTCGGAGTTTTCGGCACTTTTGTGAACATACCGAATCGAGTGTACGTCTTGCCGCTTACGACGGTTTCGACCCTCTCTACCCTCGCAAAGAACTTCGTGCGCTTGTAGTATACCTTCCCGAACGCATAGCCCTTTGCCTCGACGGGTATTTTGTTGTCGCCGTATTCGATATAGCCGTCTATAAGCGCGTCGCCGACTTCCACCACGTCGCCGTACTTGCAAACCGCCGTTCCGCCCTCGACGATAACTCTCGTGACGACGGCGCGCTTTTTTGCGACAACGCTTTTTGAGTTCGAAGCGACGAAATACTCTTTTTTCAACGCGGTTTTGTAAACGACGTTTATATGCGTTCCGACTTTGTCCACGCTTGCGAACGCAACGCCGTCAAGCGAGGATATTGCGTTTTCGAGTTCGCTTGCGTCAAAAGACTTGACCCTCGCGCCCTCGGCTGCGCCGTACTCTTTCAGTATGCCGTCGATTTGCGCATTTAATGCGTAGTCGCTCGCGCCCTCGCACCTTACGCTCACGCGCGTGACGAAAGACGAGTAAATCGACACGACGCATACTCCCGAAACTATCCCCAAAAATATTCCCGTCCTTGCCAACAAACGCAAGACAGTCGAAGATACTCCGACTATATTAATTATTTTATAATTATAGCATAAGTTTTGCAATAATGCAATAATCTTGCGACATTGTTTGGACTCGACAAAAAACCGCGTGTATTCCTTCGTCGATTCCACTTTTTCGACTTTCGATATTTTTGAAATCGCAATCAGTGCTTTTTGAGCGTTGCTCCCCCTCACCTCGATTTGCGTTTTTCCGAGTTTACCCTCGATTTTCGACAATCTATCCGCATATTTTCTTCTGCGAGCATACAGTTTGTCAAGGAAAAATTCTTCCCTTTTCTCTTTGATTTTTCTCTTGAATTCTTTTTCCTTCGCCTTTTGTTGTTTAAGCGCGAGTTTCCTCTCTCGCTCCTTTTTGTATTTTTCGGTTTTTCCGTATTCTAAACTGTTATTTTTCAAATTCAATTTTGTCAACTTGCCCATCCAAAAACATATCGCCTCCACCGATTTCCAAAATTCGCAGATTTTCGCCGTCTATCGACATATTTCCGCAATCGAGCCGCATTTTTATATGCGTATCCGAAGTGGACACAACTCGTTTTATACCGCAAATCACGGTTTTCTTTCTTGACAACATGTTGAGCGTAAAGGGAAAAATCTCCCCTGCAACGTTAAGTTTTTGTTTTATCTCGTCTTTGAACATACGAAATTGTATGCAAAGTTGGTAGTAAATACTACTAAAATTAAAGTTAAAACTTCCCCCCTTTCACATTAAAGTTAAAACTTCCCCTTTCCTCAGGTGTTTTCCCTATCGCCGTTCCCCCTCTGCATAAATTTGAGGGAACCCACGGCGACCGCTCTGCGGGGGACAACACTCAGCACTCGCATAAATAGGAACAGTTCTCTCGTTATGCCACTGCGCTTTGTGCGCCAGCTTCGCACCCAAACGGCGCAGTCGCTTGTACTGTTCGTCAAGCTCGGCGTTCGCTTTCTCGCCGCCTTGCGGCTCGCGTTCCGTCTTCGAAATTGTGTATTTTGTTTTAATCAAAAGGACGAGGCAAATCGCCTCGTCCTTTTGATTAAAACGGCATATCGCCGTCGTCTTCGAAAGAGTCCCCTTCGTCGACGTATTCGTCGTCTTCGTCGGGTATGTCGTCGTCGCTCGGCGATGGGGCTTGTTCGCCCTCGTTTGAGTCGAACGGCATATCGAATGGCATATCCGAATCTGCCGCCGCAATTTCGTGCAAGTCCTCTGCTACGTCGGATATCGCTTTCATATCCACGCCGCCCTCTTCGTCGTCATCGCGCTTCTTCGGCTCGTCGTAGACGTATTCCGTCGTGTTTGCGTTTGCGTCCACGCGTTCCTTGAACGACGTCGTCGGTGCGTCCCAATCGAGCGTGATTTCGCCGATTTCACCGTTTCTGTTCTTTTTGATGTCGAGAATAACCTCGTTTTTCGGCAATGCCGGATTGTATTTGCTCGGGTTGTTGAGGAACATAACGATGTCCGCGTCCTGCTCGATTGAACCCGATTCGCGCAAGTCGGAAAGAAGCGGCGTATGGTCGGGACGTTGCTCTATGCCACGCGACATTTGCGAAAGCAAAATGATAGGACAATCCAGTTCCTTTGCGTATATCTTCATCTTTCTCGACATATCGCTGACTTCAACCTGACGGCTCTCTGCCGATCTGCCGTTCTTTTGAGCGGACATAAGTTGCAAATAGTCGATAATGACGAGGTCGAGACCCTTTTCGCGTTTGAGCCTGCGGCATTTTGAAAGCACGTCCGAGGGGCTGTTCATAGAATAATCGTCGATGTAGATGTCCGAAGCGAGGAGCGCACGATAGCCGTTATAGAGTTTCTTATAGTCTGTTTGAGTGAGTCCGCCGCGAGTGTTCATCTTGTTGCTCTCGACTTTCGAGATGTATGCGAGCATACGTTTTGCAAGCAAATCGGCAGGCATTTCAAGGGAGAAAATAGCCACTTTTTTGCCGTGATTGAGGGCAACGTTTGCGGCGATGTTGAGCGCAAACGCCGTTTTACCTACGGACGGACGAGCAGCGATAAGCACCATTTCGCCCGGCTTCAAGCCGTGCGTTTTTTGGTCGAAACTCGGAAAATCGATGTATATCGTGTTTTTGGGTATGTTGCCCGTTTGAGCGTCCTGAATGGTTTTGAGAGCGAGCGCAGCCGCGTCGTCAACCTTGACGAGCGCTTTTTCGCTGGACTGCTCCGCAATGGCATAAACGAGTTTTTCGGCGTTTTCGAGAGCGTCTTTGCCGTCTTGGCATTCGTAGCCGAATTTTGCGATGTCGTTGCCCGCTTCGATAACCTTTCTCGTGAGGCTGTCGCGCTTTATTATGCTTGCGTAATACTCGCCGTTTGCGGCGGATACGACGCCCTCTGCAAGTTCGCTCAAATACGCAATCGAGCCTACCTCGTCGAGTTGACCTTTAAGTTCGAGCGCGTCGCAAACGGAAACCGTGTCGATGGGCTTGCTTTCCGTTTGCAATTGCTTCATTGCCTCGAAAATCAGTCTGTTTTGCGAAAGATAGAAATCTTCCGCTTTGAGCATAGGTATGATGATGTCGGCGGCTTTGCCGTCGATGAGAATCGAACCGAGAACGGACGCTTCCGCGTCGACGTTGTTGGGCATACCCCTCGTCACTCTTTTGTTTTCGTCTTTTGCCATTTTACACCTTTGAGAACCAACGTAACGCCGATTGCCGCGAGCGCAACCAAAAGCGCGCAACCGAGCAAAGTTCCGTACCAACTCGCCGCGTTTTGCGTGCGCATTTCAAGCGTAAAAACGTCGCTTTCGAGGCTTTGGTCGAGCGCATATTTATGCACATACTTCCGCCCCACGCGCGTGATTTCACCGTTGCTTTTTATAGATTTATAGATTGTATCATATCTCAAAACCACTTTCAAGCGGTTGTATTGAACATCGTTATGCACAAGGTCTTCTTGTGGTACGCTCTCTTTGACCGCACTAAATATCGAATCGGGCGCAAGCGTAACGGTGGTTTCGCTCACGTTGTAAAACGCGCCGTCCTTGTGCTTTTGGCTGTGCCAAACCGCACTGCAACCCTCGAGTTTTCTGTCCGTTTTCGAAAATGTGACGTATACTATCGCAACGTTCTCGCTCGAATCGCCGCTTTCCTCGCTCGAATCGCCGCATATGACGGCTTCCTCGCTCGGATTTTCGGTCGATTGCTCGAACTCGACGTCGTAAATATACAAATCGCGCACGACGTCCTCATCGTCTTCCTTGTTGCAAGCGAAAAGGCAAAACGCGCTTATGAGAGTAAGCGCGACGACGAGGATTATCAAAGTGATTTTTTTGATACTTTTCATAGTTGCCATGCAGGCGCAAGCGTTTGCCTGCACCTGCGTTTTGTGCCGTTATTTAAGATTTTTCGATATTTTCAATCAAAGATTGAAAGATTTTTCCAGTTCGGCGAGAGTGTCCGCAAATTCTTTCATCGCAAGTTCGTACGGAGCGTCGCTTTCGAGGTCTACGTCGGCAAGACGAATGATGTCGAGCGGAGGCATACTTCCGCCTGCCGAAAGGAATTTCTTGTATTTTGCAAAGTACTCTTCTCCGCCTTTGAGGATGTTGTTTGCAATGGACACTGCGGTGGTGATACCCGTTGCGTATTTGTAGACGTAATAACTCGTGTAGAAGTGCGGAATTCTCGCCCACTCGTAGCGGATGAGGTCGTTATGCTCGACGGCTTCGCCGTAATACTTCTTGTTGAGTTCGTAGTATGCGTCCGAAAGCGCGGTTGCCGTGATAGGCTCCCCTCTTTCCACCATAGTGTGCGCGATGACTTCGAACTCGCTGAACATGGTTTGTCTGAACAGCGTCGTGCGGAACATATCGAGATAGTAGGAAAGCAAATACTTTCTGAACTCGCCCGTAGCCGTCTTGAGAAGATGCTTCAAGAGCAACACTTCGTTGACGGTGGAAGCGATTTCCGCAACGAAAATGACATAGTCTGCTTTTTGTTCGCAGAGCGCATGGTTACTGAAGTACGAGTGCATTGCGTGCCCCATTTCGTGCGCGATGGTAAACACGTCGTGGATGGTCTTTTGATAGTTCAAAAGCACGAAGGGGTGAACGCCGTACACGCCCCAGGAATATGCGCCGCTTCTCTTGCCCTTGTTTTCGAACACGTCGATCCAACCGCTCGTGAACGCGCTTGCGAGGATATCGGAGTATTCCTTGCCGGTGACTTTGAGCGCTTCTTTTACGAGTTCGACTGCGTCCTCGTACTTTAGAGCAAGTTCCTGCTCGCTGACGATAGACGTGTAAAGGTCGTACATATTGAGGGTTTCGACGCCCAAAACTTTCTTTCTGAGCGCAATGTAATCGTGCAAGGGTTTCGTGCCTTTTCCGACCGCTTCGAGAAGTTTGTTATAGCAAGTGGACGGAACGTTTTCGTTGTACATCGAGTAATCGAGCGCACTCTTGAATCCTCTCACCTTTGCGTAGAACCAGTCTTTTTTGACGTTGCCGGCATAGTTTGCGGCGATTGTGTTGATGTGGTCTTTATACGCCGTGAACATGCTGTCGAAAGCGTCTCTTCTCACTCTTTGGTCTGTGCTTTGCAAAAGCATGCCGTACACGCCGTGGCTCATCGCCACTTCGTTGCCGTTTTCGTCCTTGACGGGCGCGAATTTCACGTCGGCGTTGTCAAACATGGAGAACACTTCCCTTGCGTTGCCCGAGAACAATCCGACTTCGCCCAAAAGTTGTTCCTCTTTCTTTGAAAGGATGATGTCCTTGTTTCTGATTATCTCCTCAAAGAAAACGTCGTAATCGGCAAAACGCTTGCTGTGTTGCAACTCTTCGAGTCTTTCTTTTGAAAGTTCGCCGAGTTCGGGCGTGATGAAAGAAATCGCCGTCGAAAATTTGACGTAAAGCATATCCGCTCTGTTTGACATCGCCTGATAGGTTGCGTCTCTTGCGTCTTGGTCGAGGCGCATTTTGGCGTATCCGTAGAGGTAGGATATGTCGTGCATCATTCTCGTCATAAATTCGAGGCAATCGAAAAGCATATCCTCGTCTTTAAGTTTGTCGTGATATTTTGAAAAGTGACCGATGCGTTCTTCGCACTTGAAAAACAATTCTTCCCAAGCGTCGTTCGATTTGATGATATCTTCGAGTTTCCACTTATACTCGGCAGGTATTTGTTCTCTTGATTCGTATAGCATATGAGGCTTCCTTCCTTTTTTATATTTTGTTTATTTTTTGTGTGTTGTTGCCAAAAAGCAAGTTTACATATCCGTTTTCATTCTATAAACAGCGTGTTGTCCAAAAATTCGGGCGAGCAAGTGAGTCGCACTCCGAGTTTTCTGAACGGGTTTTCGTCCGCTTTGAAGAGCATATGCGTCGAGTGTGCGTCGCACCCCTCGAGAAGCGGAAGTTGTTCCATCGCAGTTGCCGCGTTCGCGTCCGAAGCGGCGCATATGGAGAGCGCGATGAGCGCTTCTTCGAGCGTGAGCGTCTTGTTATGCTCCTTGAGAATTTTGGTTTTGAGGTCGATGATAGGACCTATGACATATGGCGATATGAGTTTTTGATTGTCCTTTATGCCTGCAAGCATTTTGACCGCATTGAACACGCAAGCGGCTGAGGCGCTCATCTTTTTCGTGTTCTTGCCCGTGACGATTCTGCCGTCTGCAAGTTCGAGCGCAACCGCGCCGCAACCCTCGTTGTCGTCGCTCTTCTTCTTTGCGACTTCCACGATTTTTCTGTCGGCGACGTTGATGCCCAGCCTCGACATCAAAAATTCGAGTCTGCTGACGGTATCTTGCTCTCCCGTGCCTGTTTTGAGGTCGCAAAGAGCCTTGAAGTATCTGCGCAAAACTTCTTGCTTGGACGCCTCTCTGCACGCTTCGTCGTCGACGATGCAGTAGCCTGCCATATTCACGCCCATATCCGTCGGCGATTTGTAGATGCATTCCTCTCCCGTTATCTTTTCGAGTATGCTCTTGACGACGGGAAAAACCTCGATGTCGCGGTTGTAGTTGACCGTGATTTCGCCGTATGCGTCGAGGTGGAAGTTGTCAACCTTGTTTACGTCTTTCAAATCGGCGGTTGCCGCTTCGTATGCGACGTTCACGGGGTGATTGAGCGGAATATTCCAAATCGGGAAAGTTTCAAACTTCGCGTAGCCTGCCTTTACGCCCCTCTTGTTCTCGTGATAGAGTTGGCTAAGGCAAGTGGCAAGTTTGCCGCTTCCCGGACCCGGTGCCGTGAGTACGACGAGCGGTCTTGACGTGGTGATGTACGGATTTGCGCCGTATCCCTCGTCGGAAACTATCGTGTCGATTTCGTGCGGATAGCCTTTTGTCGGACGATGGATATAAACCTTTATGCCTCTGTTTTCGAGTTTTTGCTTGTATGCGAGCGCACCCTGTTGGTCGGTGAACATCGTGATGACGACGCAGTTGATGTATATCCCCATTGCGGAAATATTGTCAATCATTCTCTCGACTTCGCTGCCGTAGGTGATGCCGTAGTCTGCGCGGATTTTGTTGCGCTCGATTGCGTTGGCGTTTATGCAAATGATGAGTTCCGCCTTGTCGCGAAGTTTTTGAAGGAGTTTGATTTTCGCCGCCTTGTCAAAGCCGGGAAGCACCCTTGCGGCGTGCAAATCGTCAAAGAGTTTTCCGCCGAATTCAAGGTAGAGTTTGTCGAAGCGATTGATACGCTCCAAAATATGCTCCGACTGTTTTTGCATATACATATTGCTGTCAAAACCGATTTTGTTCATAAGACTTCCTTTGTTTTTTTGATATTGCGTGTAGTATTTTTTCGGGTGTGGGCAGAGCCCACCCGCAATTATTAATTATTCATTATTAATCATTAATTTTCAACGGAACTCATTCTTCTCCGTCGTTAAGCGGCGTCACAAGCGTCACTTCTTGCTTGAAGATTTGCTTGCCCTTTGTCGTTCTGGTGTCTATGCGGATATTTTCCGTATTGACTATGCTCGTTTGTCCGCCGCTGACGAACGCGAGGTCGTAGGGCATCTTCACCGTGCCGACGTACTTGACGTAGGATTTGTCGAGTTCGATGATTTTTACGCCTTTGAGATAGCGCGAGGTCGGGTCGATGAGCGAGGCGATAACTCTCTTTGCGTAGCCTGTGTTTGACACGACGATAATTTCGCCCTCGTCTTCCACTTGTCCTGCGAAAACCACGCTGTCGGTGTCCGAAAGTTTTATGCCCTTTACGCCTGCCGCCGTCCTGCCTTGAAGCGGAATTTCGGTGGCTTTGTAGGCAAGCACCTGACCTTCTTTGGTGACTTCGAGCACGTTCTTTTCGTCGTCTACGACGTCCGCGCCGACAACCTCGTCTTTCTCTTGAAGATTGATTGCTTTAAAGTATGTCTTCGACACGTTCGAGAACTCGCTCAAATCCACGCGTTTTGCGCCGCCCTGTTTTGTGAACAGCACGAGTTCGCCAACGGGTACGCCCTCGAAGAAGAACAACTTGACGACGTTTTCGCCCGTTTGCACGTCCTGATTTATCGCGCCGAGTTTGAACGGTTTTTCCTTGAACTTCTTTTCGGGAAGCGTGGTCACGTCGATTTTCACAACGCTGCCGAGATTCGTAACCGCATAGAGCGTGCCTTTGTTGTTTACGGACATACGGCACACAGGCAAAGCGTCCTCGCCCATAGAGGCAAAGTCTTTCTTTGCGGTGGTGTACGCTTTTTGCGACATAAATCTCATTTGACCGTCCTTGTTTGTCACAAGCACGCCGTCGCGATATGCGACCGCTTCCGCTTCGCTGGGCGCAGAATAGTTTTCCTCGTCCTCGTCGCCGCTCATAATGACGGTCATACGCTCGGAATTGAGAGCCTTTTTGATTGCCAAAAGTTCCTCTTTGACGATTGTAAGTTGTCTGCGCTTGGACGCGAGGATTGCCTCGAACAAAGCAATCTGTTTTTCGAGGTACGCAAGTTCCTCTTCGAGTTTGCCCACTTCGAGTTTTGCAAGGCTTTTGAGGCGCATATCCAAAATGGCTTGCGCTTGCGCGTCGCTGAGGTCGAATCTCGCTCTCAACGTTTCCTTTGCTTTTTGAGTGGATTCCGATTCCTTGATTATGCGGATAACCTCGTCGATATTGCGGATTGCAACGAGCAATCCTCTCACGATTTCCGCTCTCGCCTTTGCCGCCTTCAAGTCATATGCGGTGCGGTTGACGATGATTTTGCGTTGATATTCGATATAATAGTCGAGATACGCCGTCAGCGAGAGTTGTTCGGGTTTGCCGTTTGCGATTGCCACCATATTGACGGAATAGCCCTTTTCGAGGTCGGTTTTCTTGAACAGGAACGCAACGATTTTGTTGACGTCTGTGTCCTTTTTGCACTTAATCACGGCGCGAGTGCCGGTTTTGTCGCTCTCGTCCACGATTTCGGCAATGCCCTGCAAGGCGTCCTTGTTGGCTTCTTTGAGGTCTGCTATGCGCGAGAGCAAATCGGTTTTTGAAACGAGATAGGGGATCTCGGTTATGACGATATTCTTTTTGCCGTTGTCGTCGTTTTCGATGTGCAAGCGCGAGCGAATCTTGATTCTGCCCTTGCCCGTCGAATATATGTCTTCGAGATTGTCAACGGGGATAACAAATCCGCCCGTCGGGAAATCGGGTCCGTGGAACACTTTGAACAAATCCTTAATCGTCGCGTTCGGATTTTCTATTCTCATAACGGTTGCGTCGATACACTCGCCCATATTGTGGGTGGGAATGTTTGTCGCAAGACCGACGGCAATGCCGTTTGCGCCGTTGACGAGAAGATTGGGGAATCTGCCGGGAAGCGTATTGGGTTCTTCGAGGCTGTCGTCGAAGTTGGGCGACCACGTCACCGTCTCTTTGTCGAGGTCTCTGAGCAATTCGAGCGCAAGAGGACTCATCCTCGCTTCCGTGTAACGCATAGCCGCAGCCGAGTCGCCGTCGACGGAGCCGAAGTTGCCGTGACCGTCGACAAGTTTCATTCGCATAACGAAAGGTTGCGCCATACGCACCATTGCGCCGTACACCGAACTGTCGCCGTGCGGATGGTATTTGCCGAGGCAATCGCCCACGATTCTCGCGCACTTTTTGTGCGGTTTGTCGGGGGTAAGCCCCATCTCGTGCATGGAATAAAGCACTCTGCGTTGAACGGGTTTCAAACCGTCCTCCACTCTTGGCAACGCGCGGTCGAGTATGACGTTTTCCGAATACGGAAGCATCGAGTTGTGCATTACGTCCTCGAATGCGGTGTCAAGCACGACTGAGTTGTATTCAATTTCTTTGTGTTGTTTTTTTGCCATATTTCTAACTTGCTCAAATTATTTTTTCGTCTGCGAACAACGCCGCAAACGGTTTATTGTTCGTCTTGTTCTTTGCTTATCTTAAACGTGTCGATTTTGTTGAAGTCGGCGTATTGATAGATGTAGTCTTTGCGGATGTTGCTGTCCTTGCCCATAAGGATGGTTATGCGCTTGTCCGCCATCGCCGCGTCGTCAATGGTAACTCTTGTAAGCGTGCGCTTTGCAGGATCCATCGTGGTGTCCCAAAGTTGTTCGGGATTCATTTCTCCGAGACCCTTGAAGCGTTGAAGGAGCGCGTTTTTGCCCATCTTCTTCTGCCCTTCCGCAAGCGCGTTGTCGTCGTAGCAGTACAAAATCTCGTCCTTCTTTTGCAAGCGGTAAAGAGGAGGCATACCGATGTAGACGTGTCCCTCCGTGATGAGTTGGCGCATATAGCGGAAGAAGAACGTAAGGAGCAACGCCCTTATGTGCGCGCCGTCTTGGTCGGCGTCCGCCAAAATGATGACTTTGTCGTATTTGAGACTGTCGAGATCGAAATCGGGGTCGATGCCCGTGCCGAGAGCGGAAATGAGCGTTGCAAACTCCTCGTTTGCCAAAATCTCTTCGAGTCTCGCCTTTTCGACGTTGAGCGGTTTGCCGCGAAGGGGCAATATCGCTTGGAAGAATCTGTCGCGCGCTTGCTTTGCGCTGCCGCCTGCCGAGTCGCCCTCGACTATGAACAATTCGTTTATGGAAGCGTTCTTGCCCGAGCAACTTGCAAGTTTGCCCACGAGATTGAGTCCGTTAAGTTTGTTTTGCTGACGACTCAAATCCTTTGCGCGCTTTGCCGCTTCTCTCGACTTTGCCGCGCCCATAGCCTTTGCGATAATCTTTTCGGCAATGGCTTTGTTGCCTCTTTGCAAAAGAAGTTCGGCAAGTTTCTCGCCGACGAGATTCTCGACTTTCGGGCGAACTTCGGGATTGCCGAGTTTGCCTTTCGTCTGTCCCTCGAACTGCACGTTCTGCATCTTTACGGTTATGACCGCAACCATACCCTCTCTGAAATCCTCGCCCAAAAGGTTGGCTTGTTTTTCTTTGAGGATGTTGTTCTTTCTTGCGTAATCGTTGAAAACTTTCGTCACCGCGCTCTTGAAGCCGACCTCATGCGTGCCGCCTTCCGCCGTCGGAATGTTGTTGACGTACGAATAGATGTTTTCGGAATATCCTTCGGTGTGCTGAATGGCAACGGCAACCTCGAAATGAGGCTCTTTCGCCTCGACGTAAAGGGGCTTGTCGTAAAGCACCGCTCTGCCTTCGTTGAGGTATTGAACGTAGTCGGCAATGCCGCCTTTGTAGCAAAATACGTCGTGCTTGCCCGTGCCGCCTTCAAGAGGCATGCGCATATCGTCGATGATTATCGTCACGCCCTTGTTGAGATACGCGACGTCGCGCATACGCTCGGCGATGACGGAATAATCGAATTTTTCCTTGCCGAAAACTCTCTCGTCGGGCTTGAACTTGACGGACGTCCCCGTACCTTTGACCTTGCCGATGACGGTAAGCGGCGTTTTGACAATGCCGCTCTTGATTTTCGTGCCGACTTGCGGCGACCAAAATTCCGCGCGATACAAATTGCCGTCGCGCTTTACGTCAACGGTGAGCCACTCGGAAAGAGCGTTCGTAACCGACGCGCCAACGCCGTGCAAACCGCCCGAATAGTTGTACTGACCGTTGTCGAATTTCGCGCCTGCGTGGAGTTGGGTGAACACGACTTCCACACCGCTGATTTTGAGTTTGGGGTGCTTATCCACAGGCACGCCGCGCCCGTTGTCGCTGACTCTTGCGACGTTGTCGTCCAAAAGTTCGATGCGGACGGTATCGCCGAATCCGTTTGCGGTTTCGTCTATACTGTTGTCGATAATCTCCCAAAGTATGTGGTGCATACCTTTGCTCCCGGTTGTGCCGATGTACATACCGGGGCGTTTTCTCACGGCGTCGAGCCCTTCGAGGATTCGAATGTCGCCTGCTTTGTATTCTTGATTTGCCATAAAGTAAACCTTTATAAAGTAATAATATAATAATGATACCACAATATCTTGTTCTTTTCAAGGCATTTGCGCCGCAAATTTTGTGGTTTGAAAAAAAATATTTAATTAAAAATCCGCCTTATGAAAAAATAGTTGTTTGTAATGCGCTGCTACGTTTATCTTAACGGTTGATATAAGTCAATAATTACTCGCAGTGTTGCTTTCTTCCTCTACAAGAGTTTGGCGGCGTGAACCTTAAAATCACATATCACCCCTTCCCTTCGGGCTTTCCCCTATTGCTCAAACTTGCGCCAATTCTCTATCAAATTTCACATCGTTCGCAAGAGGGGAAGGCGGCACTCACATAGAAAAGTATCGTCCTTTCATTATGCCACTCGTTCACGGGCGAAAAAAATCCACACTCGCCCGTTCACTTGTACTA
>CAVKTQ010000034.1:0-15128 GCA_963659105.1 Firmicutes bacterium CAG:238
AACAGGAACCGTCCACAGAAGAGACGGAATTTCCGATTGCCGAAAAAAAGCCGACGGCGGATCCCGATCCGAATAATCCGTATGATACACATGGTACCTATACCGATTATAGTAAAGGGAACTGGAATTTTGATGGAACAGCAGTAATTATTGATTTTACGAATAGCGAAAGTTTAAACAATTTGTTTTATAATTATTCTATGAGTGATTTTGACAAAGAAAAATTTAAGAGTGTCGATGAAAGTCAACAGACAACATTGGATATCATTCGCAAACGAGTTATATCGTACGGATATGCAGACAAGGAGGTAAAAAAGTATAATAGAGGGCTTAGGTTAGAATTGGCAAATCCAAGTAAGGAAAATGCGCTAAAATACATTGATGAATTCAATCAAATTAAAGGGGTTAGATATGCCTATCCGGAATTATACGGAAGTTGGTTCTTGACAAGCAATGACCCATATGTAAGTCAACAGCAAGATTCGTTTGACAAGATAAAATTAAATGATGCTTGGGACATTACGACAGGAACCTCGAGCGTTATGTGGTTTACAAAACTAAATGCTGGGATTGAGCAAAAATTTGCTTAAAATAAATAATTGAGGGGTACATTATGAAAACAAGACGAATTTTGGTTGCAATTTTGTTGGTGGTGCTTGTATGCGCAGTTTTCGTTGCTTGCAACGAAAATACGCCGCAAATTGAAACGCCGAATGAAAACAATCAAGGGCAACAGGAACCGTCCACAGAAGAGACGGAATTTCCGATTGCCGAAAAAAAACCGACGGCGGATCCCGATCCGAATAATCCCTTGGATGTGGACAGTTATCGGCGCGATTATAGCGAACCGCAATATGAGTTTTATGATACAAAACTGTATATTACTTTTACAAACTCGGAAAGTCTTAACAATTTGTTTTACGACTATACTATAGCGGATTTCGATTCCAAAAAGTTTGTTGACGTCAGAGAAGAATACCCTGATTCTTTGCAAAATATGCGCGACCTTGCATCGGACGTAGGCTACGGCATCGGTGACAAAAAGAGAAATTATTTAAGAACGTTGGTATTGACGTTAAAAGAACCAAGCAGAGAAAACGTTTTGAAATACATAAACGAATTCAAAGAGGACAAGGGAATATTGTGGGCAGATCCTGATTTGAAGGGCGGTGGAATAGGATGGTCTGCGACAACAACAAAGGATTGAAATTAAGCAAAATTTTGCTTAAAATAAAATAAATAATTGAGGGGTAAGTTATGAAAACAAAACGAATTTTAGTTGCAATTTTGCTGTTAGTGCTTGTATGCGCGATTCTCGTTGCTTGCAACGACAAAGCCGCGGACGAGTATGTTGGGGTGATAAAAGGTGACGCCTCGCGCGGTTGGAAACCAACCGCCGTTCCCGATCCGAACAATTCATTCGACAAGCGCGGAGAAAGAACAAATTTTAGCGAAGGCACTTGGAATTTTGACGGAACGGCTATAAATATATGGTTCACGAACACCGAGAGTCTAAACAACTTGTTTTACGATTACACATTGGACGATTTTGACAAAGAAAAATTCAAGCGTGTGGAAGAAGGTTTGGCTTTTCGTTTGAGCGAAGTTCGGGAATGCGTCGCTTCATACGGATATGATAGCAAAAAAGCCAAAGAGTACAATAGGACGCTAAGATTGGAACTTGTGAATCCGACCAAAGAAAATGCGGTGAAATATGCCGAGGAATTCTATTATGACAAAGGAATCAGATCTTCCGAGCCTGAGTTATACGGAAGTTGGTTTATTACAAGCAACGATCCGAGTTTAACAAACCAATGGGGATTGGAAAAAATCAAGGCATATGACGCGTGGGGCATTACAACAGGTTCTTCAAGCGTTACCGTCGGACATTTGGATTCTGGAATAAACAATACGCATCCTGATTTGGCAAACAACGTTATGGCAGGTGGATATGCCGTAGACTCAGAAAATCCAAACTCCGATACCGCAGGTCACGGGACTATCACAGCAGGCGTTATAGGGGCTGTCGGGAATAATGGTATTGGCGTCAGTGGAGTTTGCTGGAATGTCAATATTGTATCTCTAAAAGTCGGGAAAGGTTCAAGCAACGAAATACCGCAACTCGTCATTGAAGCAATAAATTATGCGAAAAGCCACAACATTAAATTGCTAAATTTCAGCGGGGGCTTTTATGAAAGTGGAATCGGACAATATCAAGAAGAACTAAAAAATGCTATACAAGCATATAACGGACTTATTGTTGTTGCGGCAGGAAACAGCAATTATAATATTGTCGCTGAAAACGGCAGCGGCACAAAACTTTATCCGCAAAGTTTCGACTTGGATAATATATTGGTTGTGGGAGCGACCGACAGCAACGACAACAAATCCGATTTTTCAAATTATGGTCAAACCACGGTGGATTTGTTTGCTCCCGGCAATAGTATCTACACAACGTATTCTTATCATAATTCAGGCACCGTCTATAACACATACGGTTCGTTTTCCGGCACTTCTTTGGCAGCGCCGTTTGTCACGGGCGTAGCGGCATTATTGTTGTCAATGGAGCCAAATCTTACGGCGGTACAACTGAAAACGAGAATTATGGAAAATGTTGATGCAATTCCGGCATTGTCGAATTTGTGCGTTTCGGGCGGAAGGCTCAATGCGAAGAAGGCGGTTGAGGCGCACGGACACAACATTGCCACCTGTACATACACCAATCTCGGTTTCAGAGCCGGACATAGTGTGAGTTGCGATTTTTGCAACTACACCGACACCGAGTCGCACAACTGGAGTCCCGTAAAAGTTCCGGGAACGGCGATAGTGAAGTATCACGTCTGTACCAAGTGTTTTGCAAAGACCGAGATTATAGAAATACCCAATCCGTCCGTATTGTTCAGTGCCGATACGCTTGCGCTCATCGGCGCACAAGAGGCACATACATCGGGTGATTTCGACATCGAAATATCAGAACACGTTGCGGTGGTCAAGAGAGACGGCAAGTATTATCTTATGATTGCGTGCGACGACGAGGGCAAGCGGCTTGCGGATTTGAGCAAGATATTAAAGAGAGAAGAAAAGGCTTAAACGAAAGGCGCGCGCAATTTTGCGCGCGCCGTGCTTATACGCATATCTAAATGTTGCGCAAACGCGCATAGATATCGCCAAAATTACGGATAATAGATAAGCAATTTTTTGCGCACGATTGACTATTTATCAATCTTAGTTTATATTATATAGACGGCAATCGGTTTAACGATGTGCCGCGTGAGGTGAATCTATGAAAAAGAATCTCGAAAAAATATTCGCTTCCTGCTCGATTGTCGTGGCAATCATTCTCATAATGGTGCTTGTCGTCACGGCGTTCGGCGGTATCGACGCAGACGAATTCGACAGCAAACTCGTGAGGGGCTTGATTATCACGCTCGCAATTCTTTATCTCGTTCTCTCGATAATCTCGCTCGTGCTTATCTTTGTCAACAGCGACGTCGTCAAAGAGATCACCCTTCGTCAAGAAAAGGGCGGCAGCGTGAGAGTTACGTCAAACGTCATCACCAAGTTTGTCAAGACAACTTGCAAGCAAGTGGAGGGAGTCAAGTGCCAAAAGGTCGCTCTTGTCAGCGACGAGTACGGCGTGCGCCTCAAGCTCAGCGTGAAAGTCGTGGACAAGGACGTTCTCGAAGCGGAGACTTATTTGCGCACTTTGCTCGAAGACGTGTTCCTCGGCGAGTTCGGATTTAAGTTCAGTTCCATCGAAATCAAGGTTATGGCTCTTACGCCCAACTACAAGGCAGACCAAGCCGACGTTCAGGCTAAGGTGGAAAAGAGACTTGCCGAAATGAAAGCGCAAGACGAAAAGGCGTCTCAAAACAAGCAACCCGAAGAAAACGTCGAAAACGTCGAATCCGTCGAAAATGCGGAGCAATCGCAAGATGAAGCCGCGCAAGAAGTTGAGGAATCCGAGACCGCCGAAAGCGAAATCGAAGAAGTGAAAGACGAAGCGCAAGAAGCCGCGCAAGACGAAGCAATCGAAGGCGAAGTCGAAAACGTCGAACCTGTCGAATCCGTCGAATCCGTCGAATCGGATGACGCGCAAGCCGACAGCGACGAAAAAGCGGAATAATCAAAAAAGAATAACGTATGGCGCAATCTGCGTCAGGAGGAAATAATGAAAGAAGTTTATCTTACCCAAGAAGGTCTTGAAGAACTTAAACAAAGACTTGACTATCTCATCGTATATTTGCGTGAAGACGTTGCAAAGAAATTGCAACACGCAAGAGAACTCGGCGACTTGTCCGAAAACGCCGAATACGACGCGGCAAAACAAGAGGAAAGCCAAGTCGCTTCCGAAATCAAGGACCTCGAAGAGCGCATTAAAAACGCCGTCATCATTGAAAAGAGCGGCACGCACAAAGTGTCTATCGGCAACACCGTCACCGTCGAATATCTCGGCGACCTCGACGACGAAGAAGACCGCATCATGACCGTGCAACTCGTCGGCGAAACAGAAGCGGACTTCGCAAAGGGCAAAATCAGCAACGAATCGCCTCTGGGCAAGGCTTTGGTGGGGAAAAAGAACGGCGAAGTCGTCAGATTCACAACCGCTCACGGCACCGAAGAATACAAGGTCATCGGCATCAAATAACAACCGTAGACAAACGCGCTTGCGCCTGCCTTTTTGGCAAGCGTATTGCTTTTTTATAGAGAGAAATTACAATGAGTGAAGAAATCCGCAACAACGCACCCGAACAGGAAAAAGAAGTTGACGTAAACGAGGTGCGCAAGGTCAGAATCGCAAAACTCGACGAACTTGTTCAAAAGGGCGAAAATCCGTTTGAAATCACGTCCTACGAGCGCACCGCAACCGCCGGACAAATCATTGCCGATTACGACGAGTACGAGGGCAAGGAAGTCAGCATCGCGGGCCGACTTATGTCAAAACGCATTATGGGCAAGGCGAGTTTCGGTCATATTATGGATAGCGACGGCAAAATGCAAGGCTATTTCTGCCGCGACGATATGGGCGTTGACGAATATCAGGCGTTCAAAAAGACGGACGTGGGCGATATCATCGGCATAAAAGGCTTTGTGTTCAAGACCAAAACGGGCGAAATTTCCGTGCATGTCAAGAGCGCGACTTTGCTCTCCAAATCCTTGCTTCCGTTGCCCGAAAAGTATCACGGACTTCGCGACCCCGAACTGCGCTTCCGTCAACGCTATGTCGACCTTATCGCAAATCCCGAAGTCAAAGAAGTGTTTATCAAACGCAGCAAGATTATTTCCACAATCCGCGAAGTGCTTGACAAAAAAGGATTTATCGAGGTCGAAACCCCCGTGCTGAACACGCTCGCAGGCGGCGCGAACGCTCGTCCTTTTATCACGCACCACAACACCCTCGACATCGATATGTATATGCGTATCGCAACCGAGTTGCACCTCAAACGCTGCATCGTCGGCGGATTCGAAAAGGTGTACGAAATCGGTCGTCAGTTCCGCAACGAGGGTATGGACACCAAGCATAACCCCGAATTTACCACCATCGAACTCTATCAAGCGTACGTCGATTACAACGAGATGATGCGCATAACCGAAGAACTTTACACGACGGCGGCAGAGCGCGTTTGCGGAGGCTTGGACATCGTGTATCAAGGCACGCCTCTCTCGCTCGAAACGCCGTGGGAACGCCTTACGATGGTCGAGGCAGTGAAGAAGTATACGGGGCTCGATTTCGACAATCAACCCCTTTGCGACCTCATCGCCGCAGGCAATAAGATGGGGCTTGAAATGGCGCCCGATACCTCGTGGGGTCACGCGCTTTACAATATATTCGACGCATTCGTCGAGGAAAAACTCACGGGACCCGTGTTTATCACCGACTATCCCGTCGAGGTCAGTCCTCTCGCCAAGAAGAAACCGTCCGATCCTCGCCTTACCGAGCGATTCGAGTTCTTCATCTGCGCAAGCGAGGGCGGCAACGCTTTTAGCGAACTCAACGATCCTCTCGATCAACGTTCGCGTTTCGAGCAACAAATGCTCGCCAAAGCCAAAGGCGACGAAGAAGCCCAACCCTACGACGAGGATTTCTGCACCGCGCTCGAATACGGCATGCCCCCAACCGGCGGACTCGGCATCGGCATCGACCGTATGGTTATGTTCCTCACGGACAGTGCGTCGATACGCGATGTGTTGTTGTTCCCCACAATGAAACCTCTCAAATAAGACCGCGCTAAATCGCGACTAACTTTGTCAGGCACGGCTTGTCTCAAAATCGTGTACGCCTATGTACACTGGGTTTTGTAAAAAGGTGCGCTTTCTTGTTATTCATCTATTTGACGGTCTCATTCTCTTTCTTTACAAGAGTTTTACGGCGTGTATTCTAAATAAAACGTCACCCCTTCCCTTCGGGCTTTCCCCTATTGCTCAAACTTGCGTCATTTTTCTGCAAGATTGTACATCGTTCGCAAGAGGGGAAGTCGGCACTCACATAGATAGGTATCGTTCTCTTATTATGCCACTGCGCTTTGTGCGCCAGCTTCGCACCCAAATGGCGCAGTCGCTTGTACTGTCCGTCAAGTTCGGCGCTCAAAGGCTCGCCGCCGTTGCGGCTCGTGTTCCGTCTTCGAAAGGGCAGAGTAGTAGTATAAGAACACTTCGAATAAGTGTGCGTTAGAAAGTCCGCTCTACAAGTTCGCGGACGGCGGTTTTTACTCCGTTTTCAAATTAGCACATTCCGTGTAAGAGTAGGCTACGAACAAGTTTTCGGATTAAGGCTTCGCCTTCCTCAATTATTAATTATTAATTATTAATTATTAATTTCTCTCTATTTTTTCTTTATATTTTTTTAAGTTGAAAATCATTATATCTATGTTATAATTTATCCATAAAATACAATTTATCCAAAAATTGCATTCGAGGTGAACGATGGGTTTCAATATCTTGCTCGCGGAAGACGACGAGGATATAGTCAAATTGCTTAAACTCTATCTTGAAAACGAGGGATTTGCGACGTTCCGCGCAAAGGACGGCGTTGACGCGTGCGAGATTTTCGACAAGGAAAAAATCGACCTTGCGCTCGTGGATATTATGATGCCCAGAATGAACGGGTACGAATTGACCAAATATATCCGTCAAAAGAGCAATATCCCCATCATCATTCTCTCGGCGGCGCAACTCGACAGCGACAAAATTTTGGGGCTGAACCTCGGCGCGGACGACTATATGGTCAAGCCGTTCAATCCCCTCGAACTCATTGCGCGCATAAACGCGAACTTGCGCAGATTTTACAAATTGGGCAACGCTCAGGAAGATGACGGCGGCAAAATCACTATAGGGGAACTGACCCTCGACACAAACACGCTCACCCTCGAAAAGAGAGGCGTTCCCGTCAATCTCACCGCAACCGAGTATAAGATTTTGCTTATGCTTATGAAATCGCCGGGCAGAGTGTTCACCAAAATGCAGATATACGAAGAGGTCAACGGCGACTACTATGCAACAGACGACAACACGATGATGGTGCATATCTCCAACATTCGCGACAAAATCGAGGACGACCCGAAAAATCCGCGTTACATAAAGACGTTGAGGGGTCTCGGATACAAGATTGAAAAACAGTAAACTGCACAAAAACGAAGATTATACGTTGCAAAACGGCGATTCAAGTGCCGATTGCGACGATAATCGCAAAAACCGCGTGAGCAACGTGAGGACGAAAAACGCGCCGCACATCGACAACGCAAGTTTCCTTGCGTTGCTTATTCGAAGTTACGTTTCCTTTTCGTTGATTATCATTTTGGGGGTCATTGCCATATTTGTTTTGGCAAACTGGGCGTTTTCCCCAAACGGCATAAATATTAGGCAAAAGAATATTTCCGACTATAAATCCGATCTCGAAAGCGGAAATTATCAAAAGATTCCGACAAAACAGATTCTCGGCGACGAGGGATGGCTCGAGATTGTCACGGCTGACGCAAACACCGTTTATTCCACTCGCGACGAGAGCGGCGTCTACACTCAGGGCGAACTCGATTGTATGGTTCGCTACAACGTCGGCGAAACGAGGGAAGTGCATAATTTCAAACTCGCAACCGACAAGTACAACTATCTCGTCACGATAAGTTACAACGACAGCGAGGGCAATCCGCAAGAGCGTTACTACCTTTTGAGCAAGGGCGACGACGGACTGTATCGCATCGTTTCGTCTTCCATTTCCACAACCAAAACAAGTTTCACCCAACAAGAATACGACTATCTCACCTACAACGCCGTTCATTCCGAGCAGAGGCTGTATCGTCTCTCGTTCAAAGGCTCGGACGGCGTGGATTATTATGCGGTTTTCCTCACCGAAAACGAAAACAACACCGCAGTCGTATATCTGCTCGTGGCGGTGATAGCGTTGTGCATTCTCGCGCTGTTTGCGACGGTTATGGTGTTTTACGTGCGCTACATCAACAAGCACGTTCAAAAACCGCTTGCCGCATTGTCCTATGCGATGACGACGTTCCCTTCGCAAGAAAAGCACGAGCATTTGAGCTACAAAGGCTCCAAAGAGTTTGAACACCTCTACGACAGTTTCAACGAAATGGCGGACCTTCTCGACGCGAGCGAGCAGCAACGTCTTGCGCTCGAAGCGGACAAACAGCGTATGCTTGCAGGCTTGTCGCACGACCTCAAAACTCCCGTCACCATAATTCAAGGTTTCACAAAGGCGATAAAGGACGGCTTGGTGAACGAGGAGGACAAGCAAAAGTATTTGCAAATCATCCTCGCAAAATCCGACCAAATGGTTGCGCTCATCAATCAGTTTTACGAATACAACAAACTCGAACATCCCGACTTCGCGCTTGACAAAAAGCCCTGCGACGTTGCGGAACTCGCAAGAAGTTTCCTTGCCGGAATATACGACGAATTCGAGATACGAGGCTACAATCTCGACGCGCAGATTTGCGAAGAACGTCTCGTGTGCAACTTGGACAAAGGTCAGTTTTTGCGCGTGTTCGAGAACATAACGGGCAACTTCTTCAAGTATACGCCGAAGGGTTCGACGTTGCTTTTCTGCGTGAAAAAGGAAGGGAACAAGGCGAAAATCGCAATCGCGGACAACGGTCTCGGCATAAACGAGGAATCGAAAAAAGACGTGTTCGAGGCGTTTGTTGTGGGCGAAAAATCCCGCAATAATCAGGGTTCGGGGCTCGGACTTGCCGTTTGCAAAAAAATCGTCACTATGCACGGCGGAAGCATCGAACTTGCAAAAGAGCCGATAGAGGGCTACAACACCGAGTTCGATATTACGCTCGATTTGAGCGAGGACGCGCAAAAATGATAACCGCAACAGTGCCCGCAAAACTCAATCTGTCGCTTGCCGTAACGGGCAAAAGAGGGAATATGCACACCCTCGATATGATCGTGTATCCGTATGAAAAATACGCGGACGTCGTCGAGTTCTTTCCCGTTGACGGCAAAGTCGGGTTCGACGTGTCTGTAAAGGGCGGATTCGACGGCTTGGACGAGGAAAGATTTTTAGCATTTGCTCACGACAAATTCGAGGCGATTGCAAAGCGTTTGCAAGTGGGCGGTAAGATTGAAATTTTCAAAGGCGTACCTCTCGGCGCAGGACTGGGCGGTTCGTCGGCGGCGATAGCGTGCGTATATAAAGCCGCAAGCGAATATTTGCGCGAAAAAGGTAAAAATATGCCGTTAGATGTCAAATTTTTGCTATCGCTCGGCAGCGACGTGCCGTATATGGTTCACGGCGGCGTATGCCGCGTTTCGGGCGTAGGCGAAGTCATAGAGGAATTGGAAAGCGAAGGCAAAATCGAGGTTTGCGAGATTATCGCAAAGGGCGGAAGCGACAGCGGAAAATGCTATAAACTTCTTGACGAACTTTGCGGCGAAAAATTCGACGGCGCAAAAGTTCCTGCGACGGTTGCCGAAGCAATCGAGGCGGCGAGGAACGACCTTTTCGAGCCTGCCTGCATTCTCAATCCCCGAATAAAAGCCGCCTTTGAGGAGTTGAAAGAAAGCGGATCCGACAAAATTTTTATGTCGGGAAGCGGAAGCGCGGTTTTTGCAATTTCGGGATTCGTCAAACAAAAATCTTACAAAAGTACGAAATAAAGTTCGGTTTTTTACATTTTTTACAAAATAGATTTTGCAAATTGCGCATTTTTGCAAAAAAATTGCATTTTAACCCTTGTATGCGCGCGTGTTTTTTGTTACAATGTTCATAAATAATATAAGAAGTATATCCTAGTTACTAGTTATGAAAGGGATTTGCTTTTGGAGAATGTAATGGCAAAACAAAAAGACAGTTATGCAAGTTATTTGTTCCACGAAGGAACGAATTATCAAGCGCATAAGATGTTCTCGCCCGTTCCGAGTGCGGAAGGCGGCATAGACGGTTGGGATTTCGCCGTATGGGCGCCCAACGCCGCGTCCGTTTCGGTTGTGGGCGATTTTAACGATTGGAACGTTGACGCCAACCGTATGCAGAAGCAGGACGACGGCGTATGGACGGCTTTCGTCGGGGGTGCGGCGCAGTTTCAAGCGTACAAATACGCAATAACGTCCGAAAGCGGCGAAACCGTCTTCAAGTGCGACCCCTACGGATTGCATTTCGAGACCGCGCCTGCGAACGCTTCCAAACTTTACGACATCTCGGGCTACCGCTGGAAAGACAAAAAGTGGATGAGAGAGAGGGAAAATTTCAATCCCTACGGCTCGCCAATCAACATCTACGAGATTCATTTCGGCTCGTGGAAGAAGTACGCCGACGGCAACTACATCAATTACAGCGCGATGGCGGACGAACTCATCCCCTACGTCAAAAAGATGGGCTACACGCACATCGAGGTCATGCCGCTCACCGAGTATCCTTTCGACGGAAGTTGGGGATATCAGACGACGGGTATGTTTGCGCCGACTTCTCGCTACGGCACGCCCAAGGACCTTATGGAATTTATCGACCGCTGTCACAGAGCCGGCATAGGCATAATTCTCGACTGGGTGCTTGCGCACTTTCCGCGCGACGAGCAAGGTCTGCGCCTTTTTGACGGCACGCCCCTTTACGAATACGCCGACCCTCGCAAGGGCGAGCATAAAGAGTGGGGCACTATGGTGTACGACTTCGGCAAAAACGAGGTCAAATCTTTCCTCATATCCGCAGCGATGTTCTGGTTTGACGTATACCACATCGACGGCATCCGTTGCGACGCGGTTGCGAGCATGCTCTATCTCGACTACGGCAGAAAGGACGGCGAGTGGGCGCCCAACCAGTACGGCGGCAATTACAATCTCGAAGCAAAGGACTTCTTAAAACAAATGAACACCGCTATACTTTCAAAGTATCACGGCGCGCTCACCATTGCGGAGGAAAGCACCGCTTATCCCATGATAACAAAGCCTGCCTACGACGGCGGACTCGGGTTCAATTTCAAGTGGAATATGGGCTGGATGAACGACAGTTTGCATTATCTGTCTCTCGACCCGTTTTTCAGAAAAGACAATCACAACAACCTTACTTTTGCAATCACTTACGCTTATAGCGAAAACTACATTCTTCCCATCTCCCACGACGAAGTCGTGCACGGCAAGTGCAGCATGATAAACAAAGTGCCGGGCGACTACGACCAAAAGTTCGAGGGGCTCAAAGCGTTTTACGGCTTTATGATGGGGCATCCGGGCAAGAAACTCAACTTTATGGGCAACGAATTCGCGCAGTTTATCGAATGGAATTACGCCCAACAACTCGATTGGTTCCTGCTCGATTATCCTCGTCATCGCACCTTCCAAAAGTTTATGAAGGACCTCAACGCTTTCTATCTCGAAAACAAGGCGATGTGGCAACTCGACTGCACATACGACGGGTTCAAGTGGATAGTTGTGGACGACAATTCGCAAAACGTCGTATCGTTCATTCGCAAGGCGGCGGACGGCGAGTACGTCATATGCGTTGTCAACTTCTCGCCCGTGGAAAGGCTCAAATACGTTATGGGCGTTCCCGAGGGCGTGACGTACAGAGCGGATTTGTATTCCGCACTCAAAAAGTACGGCGGCGAGGAGGAAAGACGTCCCTCGTTCAGAGCGAGCGCAAAACCCTCGCACGGTTTTCCGTATTCAATAAAAGTCAATATTCCCAAAAACTCTGTTATGTTTTTGAAGCCGGAATATAAGGAGGAAAAATAAATGAGCAAGATTTCCAAAAAGGAATGTATCGCAATGCTTCTTGCGGGCGGTCAAGGCACAAGACTGGGCGTGCTTACCTCGTCGGTTGCAAAACCCGCGGTGCCGTTCGGCGCAAAGTATCGCATCATCGATTTTCCGCTTTCCAACAGTATCAACAGCGGCATCGATACAATAGGCGTACTCACGCAGTATCGCCCCTTCGAGTTGCATCAATACATAGGCAACGGTCAACCGTGGGATCTCGACAGGCTCAGCGGCGGCATCTACGTTTTGCCTCCGTATATGGGCGCAAAGTCGGGCGAGTGGTACAAAGGCACGGCGAACGCAATCTACCAAAATATAGACTTTATCGATAACTATAGCCCCGATTATGTCGTGATTCTGAGCGGCGACCACATCTACAAGATGGATTATCACGATATGCTCAAAGAGCATAAACGCAACGGCGCGGACTGCACCATTGCCGTGCGCGACGTACCCATCGAGGAAGCGAGCCGCTTCGGCATCCTCAACCTCAAAAAGAACAGCAAACAAATCGAGCAATTCGAGGAAAAACCGAAGAATCCCAGAAGCACGAAGGCTTCTATGGGCATCTATATCTTCACTTGGGAAAAACTCCGCAAGTACCTCGTCGAGGACGAAAACGATAAGGACAGCGAAAACGATTTCGGCAAAAACATCATCCCCAAAATGCTTGCGGACGGACAGAGAATGTACGCCTATCAATTTGACGGCTACTGGAAGGACGTCGGCACCATTTCGTCCTTGTGGGAAGCGAATATGGACATTCTCAATGGCGACGAGTTCAATCTCGACGACGACAAGTGGAAGATTTACGCGCGCAACAACGCCGAGCCGCCGCACTATGTCGCCCCGACGGGCAACGTCATAAACTGCCTCGTCAGCGAAGGCACCGTCATAAACGGCACGGTCAAAAACAGCATTGTGTCCAACTCCGTCAAAATCGGCAAAGACGCATATATCGAGGAATCCGTCATTATGCCCGGCGCGGTCATCGAAGACGGCGCGGACGTGAGATATTCCATTGTCGGTTGGAACGCGGTCGTCGGCAAAAACAGTATGGTCGGCGAAACGCTCGAACATTGCAATCCGGGCGAGTGGAAAATCAGCGTCATCGCCCCGAACTACACTCTTGCACCGAACTCGGTTGTCGGCGCAAACGAAATGATAGGTTAAGGAGGGAAGAATATGAAAAACAACACGATGGGCGTTTTGTTCGCGTCCGACCCCGACAGCCATCTCAACGATTTGACAATCCATCGCACCACGGCGTCCTTGCCGTTTGCAGGAAGATATCGTCTTATCGACTTCACGCTGTCAAACCTCGTACACTCGAATATCACCACGATAGGCATCGTCACGCGCAACAACTACAATTCCCTTATGGACCACCTTCGTATGGGGCGCGACTGGGACTTGAACAGGAAAAACAGCGGACTTACGCTGTTTCCGCCTTTTGCTTTCAACAGCGAGCATAAGGTGTACAAGGGCAAAATCGAAGCGTTGTTCAATCTGCGCGGTTATCTTTTGAACAACAACGAGGAATACGTCGTCATATCCAACACGAATATCGCCTGCAACATCGATTTTGACGAGATAGAATCCTTCCACATCGAAAAGGGCGCGGATATAACCGTACTCACCTACAATACCGACGATATCACGCCGAGAAAACTCATCATTTCTTCGGACAAAAATCACCGTATCACCGATATGCGCTACGCAGTGGCAAGCGACACGGGCAAGCAACAATGCAACCTCAATATATACTTCATCAAAAAGGACTTGCTCATCTCCCTCGTTGACAACGCATACGCGCACGGCTGCTACGACTTCGAAAAGGACATCCTCCAAGAAAACCTTTCCGAACTCTACATTATGAACTACGAGGTCAAGGAGTACGTCGCCGTCATCGACCGTATCCCCACCTATTTCAAACGCAGTATGGATTTGCTCAAACCCGAGGTGAGAGAGGCTTTGTTCTACAAACATTCCACCATTCTCACAAAGGTCAAGGACAGCGTTCCCGCAAGGTATAAAGGCGGCGCAAACGTCAAAAATTCAATCATCGCCGACGGTTGCGTCATCGACGGTACTGTCGAAAACTCCATTCTCTTCCGTTCCGTCAAGGTCGGCAAAGGCGCAGTCATTCGCAATTCCATCGTCATGGAAGACACCATCGTCATGGAAAACGCCTCTCTCGATTACACCATCACCGACAAGGACGTTATCATTCAGCCGGGACGTGTGTTGAGTGGGTATGAGACTTATCCGATGGTGGTTGTCAAAGGCAAAGTCATTTGATTTGAGCGCGCTATTGAGCGCATAGCGGCGTCAGACACCTTCGCCCGTCAACTCATTTACGCTTTGTAAATTAGGGTCGCCGTGCGGAAGCATCTTCCTTGCTCTGCATCTCAATATCGCACTCAACAAGCGCGCTATTTGGCGTGATACTGCGTCAGCGCACCTCGCTCGTCAATTCACGTACGGTTTAGTACGTTAGGATTGCCGCTTAAGGAACGCTTCCTTGTCTGACGCTCAAATATCTCGCTTAAATATAAAGGATAAACATTATCAAAAAGCGCGCTTAAATAACGAATACTCGTTCAAGGCGTACTTATAAACGAAATGTGTCAATTCGCAGACGGAACGCGAGCCGCAACAGCGGCGAGAAAGCGAGCGTCGAGCTTGACGGGAAGTACAAGCGACTGCGCCGTTTGGGTGCGTAGCTGGCGCACAAAGCGCAGTGGCACGGCTTTCAGCCGATTTGTATTGCCAACAGCCCGTCTGCCGTTCGTTGCTTGCAACGAACTAGCGATTGCTACGAAGTCAATCGCGTCAGTGTTGCCCCACGCGAAGCGGACGCCGTGGGTTCCCTCAAATTTATGCAGAGGGGGAACGGCGGTGGGGGAAACACGTGA
>CAVKTQ010000035.1:0-15029 GCA_963659105.1 Firmicutes bacterium CAG:238
CCCGCGCCCGAAGGTGCCTTCGGCACAGTGATATTGCGGCAAAGCCGCAGTGGAATTCTCGCTTTGCGAGAGTGAAATCCTCACTGTGTTCGGGTGAAATCCACGCTGTGCGTGGGTTGAGGAAGGTTTTATTTTGCTTTCACCGCAACGAAGTTTGAGAAATTGACTGTTGACATTGTTTTTATTTTCGTGTAATATTGTAAATGTATAAGAATTTGCGCACATATGCGCGCGATGAGTGCGCGTGGGTGCATACACCAACAATTGAGGTGGACATTATGAGAAATGGCAACAAATCAAGACAATTACTTTCGCTCGCAAGACTCGTTGTACTCGCGCTCTGTTTCACAATGGTATTTGCCGTTGCGCTGACAACTGCCGAAAACACAACAGGCGATACAAGTCAAGTTGCAGAAGCGACGGTTGTAGATTCCGGTGGAACAACTCCGATTCAACTTGATATCAAAGTGAGCGATTTTACGCTTGATTCAAGAGACCCTTGGTCTTGGAGTTACACATATGATTTATCGAAAGTTGTTTTGACAGATCAAAACGTAAGTTGGTCTAAGCCACAAGATACAGGCAATTCAATCAATGGATCATTTCCCGGGAACAATTCGTTTACATTGACTGCGACAGATACTGCATGGGATGATATTTCCGTTACATCTCGAATAAATTTCAGTTTGGGAACGTTTTTGACGCATTGTATAAGCAATACAAACGATTTGTTTACCGTGACTGCAACAATCAGCGATTCGTTTTCTAATTCGGATTCATATGACGCAAAACACGGTTTGGTTGCTTCGAGTTCGTCGGGCAAAGCAAGCGACGGGCAGATGGGGACAAATCAGGCGACAACTGTTCAGCTAACAAGCACAAATAGCGCATTGTCTTACTCGACTCTTTCTTATGCAAGAAAACAAACTGGCAAAAAACGTTTGACAAATACCGCTTCAATAAGTTCAATCAAGTTTACCGTGTCGGTGAAGGGCGGCAAAGGTGCAGGCGACGGCGCTGCGCCTATCGTGTCGTCGAGATACGACGGGGTTGCAACGGAAAACGTCAACACTTGCGCGCCGTACATCACCAATACATATGAAGCAGCCAATCAGGCGAACTTCCCCGTATATTACGATTCAATCAAAAACAAACTTAAAACCGACTCGGTTGTCAACGGATCGGGCAAGTTGGCTTCATACACGAGTTCTTATCTCAAAGATGATGACGGCAACACGTTGAAAATTCCCAACACAAGTACGCCGTATTACAAGTTTGCACAAACTGAGTTTGTCGATACGTTCAACTACACCGAATACGATTCTTTGGAAACCGCCGCTCTCTCTTATGGAACTCAAGCGCCGGACTTTGTGGGCATAGCGGACAGATATGTGAGCATTTCTTCGGACAACAAGGTGTCGTGGGGCGAGGTTCCGACAACCATTTCTTCGGACAAAATATATCCGATTGCATCGGGCATTGCGACGGTCAAAATCGGCAACACGACGTTTACGATTTCAAACGATTCGGATCTTAACTCGGCAAAAGAAATCACCGTCACCACAACCGACGGCGAAACGTCAACCACATCTTCGGTCGGCTATGGCATCGTGACAAAGTCCAACAGGGCGAGAGTTGTCGTTTCAATCTATTTCACGGCAAACTGCACGGTTGAAACGGTCGTGTCCGATTACGGCGGAAAGAGCGTCACCACAACACTCACCGTTTCGGGCATAGACACCACTTCGCCGAGCAAGGAGAAGCACACGGACACAAACATCTTCATTGACAACTACATCGGCGCAAGCAATGATGCGACAACGGTTTCGGCATTGGATTGGTTCCGTCAAAGCACATTGGCGGCGGACTCAAACTTCGAGATTAATGAAGACGAGTCGGCGGCAGGCTATTCGCCGTATCTTTGGTTCTACACCGTTGACAGAGCGGACAGCATTTCCGCACTCAAAGGCAAAACGGCAACATCATTTGGCAATTACGCTGCCGTCAAGTCGGCAGGCATACTGCCCATTGCGGTGGGTGAACTCACGTCGTTCACCTACGACTTCACAAGAGGGCAGGCTTTGACGATAGACGGAAAGACATATCAGGCAGGCGTTGTGACTGCGACGGAAAATGACGACGGTACGACGACTTACACGGTCGATTCAACGGCAACAGGGCACGGATATTACAGATTTACGTTCTATATGTTCGACCTTGCGGGCAACAAGGGAAGCGAAAAGTCGTTCTATATGAAGGTGGACTACGACAAGCCCGAATACACGCTCGACTTTACATACGGCGAAGATGGCGAGACCATAAAAGCAAGCCAAAACGGCAAGTGGGCAACCGATGCCGTAACCCTCAAATTTACGATTACAAACGGCGGTTTTTCGGGATTTACGTTCAGATTCGAGGACTCGAGCGGCGCAATGCATGCGTTTGTCATCAACGGTCCCGGCGAATTTTCGGGGGATACTTACACCGCAACCCTCTTGAAGTATGTGACTTCGAAAGAAACGGCAAGCGTCGCCAATAACCGGCATACAATCAGCATCAACGGGCAAACAATAACCGTCGGTTATGCCGAAGAAAACAAAAAAGGCACGCTCACTTTCAGCATTCCCAAGCCGGCAGCGACGGACGCATTCTACGAATGGGTGTCCGACTTCTCCGCATTCGAGGGGCAATACGATTCAATCAGAGCAATCGACAGCGACGACAATGCCTTGGAGTATGTTGATACGGACTGGAAAGGCGGCGTGAAAGTGCTGATTGACATCCAAAAACCGACCACCCCGATTATGTCGGATGAAGAAGGCTTTGTCGACGAATTGAAAACGTATTCCGTGCCGCAACAGAGGACGTGGTATACGTCGTCGTCGTATTCGCTTGTCGGCTCGCTCGGATTTTCGGACGCGATTTTGTCAACCGACTACGCAAAGGGGCTGAAAGTCCACTACGGCGTGCGCGTGGCAAAGAGCAGTGCACAGTTGCAAGCAATCGAGGCTATCGGCATCGAAACAAGATACAAAACTTCCACCGATCCGCAGACCGATTTCGGATTTTTGAGATACAAAGTCGTTGACGGCGACTCTATCGAAAGCGGCGGCTCAACAGACTTTACTCTCGAATTTTTGACCACTCAAAGCGCAGGCTTGAGAGTGTTGTTCCTCTGGGCGGAGGACCAAGCCGGCAATCTGTCAGAGGTTGCAAAATACTATGTGTTTGTCGACGCCAACACATATTCCGTCTCGGCGGCGGTGAAGAGCAATTCAAATCTCGAAAACGGATTTGCAAGCATAAACGTGACAGACGGCGACGACAAGTCGGTTTCCTCGGTAAAGAGAGGCGACACTCTCAAATTCAACATCTCGCTTGCAAACAGTTACGTTCCGTTTGCTCTCAAGCAAAACGGCACAGCCTTGCTTGAAAACTACTCCAAAGACCGCGCCTGGACAAAGACCGCGACAAACGCGGACTATATCGCATTCGATTCATTCGACGGCGAGGGCGCGTCTTCGGTTACGTTCACGTTTGACGACAGCGAGGATTTGTCCGACTTGTACGTCAACAAGACAACGTCGCACACCTTCGAACTGTCGGCAAGAAAGGTTGTCACCTACACCCTCACAAACACCAAAGTCGCATATACGGCAGACAAAACAGACGTTGCGAAGTGGATGAATTTCGGCTACGAAAAGTCCAAAAATTACTTCAAATACGATTTTGTCAACGACGATAAGGTTATCGACACTCCGACCAAAGTCGGCGATTATAAGGTGAGAATCTACATCCCCAAAGGCAACGACAGTTTCGTCACCGACGATTTTGCAATGGATTCGGACGGCAATCAGACGTTTGAGCCCGTCGATTACAGCATCGTTCGAGGCAAGGTTGTCATCACTGCAACAGCCGTGTCGGCTACATACGGCGATAAAGTTCCGACTTCCTTCGATTTCGAGGTCACAGGCATAGAAAAAGGCAAGATGGAAGGCGAGGGCATCACATACGACTTCTACATCAACGGCACGCTCAACTTGCACAAAATCTATGACGTCGGCTCATATCAAATCCTCAACAAAATCGATTACGCCACACAGGACATCGAAAACTATGAAGTCACGTTCGAAAGCGGCGAATACAGCGTGTCCCAACGCGCCGTAACAATCGACGCATGGGGAGCGAGCAAGAAGTACGGCGATCCCGATCCCGAATTCAAATTCGGCGTGCAACTTTCTCAATTTGAAGGACTTTACGCCGAAGAAAGCGAGATTCTCGCCGAAATTTTCGAGGGATATAAGCAAGATACCGCAACGACGGCGGACGGCTACGCAATCTATTTCGCCGAGGGCAGAATCTCTCGCAAAGACGGCAAAGGCGTAGGCAATTACGCATTCGAATCCGACGCAAACCTCTTTGACGTCAACAAGAACTACAAAGTTCGCATCCAAACGTCCGATTATAACTTCACAATCGAAAAGCGCACCGTCAAACTCGACGTCAGCGGTCAATCGAGCGTGTTCAAGTACGGCACGACGGTCGATGATGCATTGCTTGCAACGATTTTCCCGACCTACAAGATTTCGGCAAGCGATATGGCGGTTGAAAGCGACATCGAAACGTTGTTTGCAAACGGCTTGAAAATCAAACTCGGCACGTTTGAAGACAGCACCGCACAAAGCGGATATTCCGCAACGTATAAGTATGCAATCGTCACCGACGGCACTCTCACCGACGGCAACATCGTGATCGAACTCGACGGCGACAAAGGCACGGACTACATCATCTACATCACCGAGCGGAACGCAATCGTCATAAGAGTTAAGGACGGCGTGAAATTCGAGTTTACCTACGGCTATAAGTGGAGCGCGGATTCAATCAAATACGACAAGGACAAGTTTGACGTTGAAAGCGCAGGCGACATTCCGACATACGACTCTGTCGTATGGACGGCGAGCATTGCAAACGACACGTTGCTCACGGCAGGCAGATACGTCGTCACCTTCTCGGGCGCAAAACTCTACAACGGGGAAACGGAACTTTCCGACGCAGTGTTCGTCGAGCCCGTCTCGGTCACAATCAACCCCGCAACAATCGTGGTCAAGCCGACGGCTTCTAAGACGAGCAAAGTTTACGGCGACAAGGACGACGATTACGGCATCGGTTTTGCAATCGCAACCGTGGGCGGTCAAACAATAGGCACGGACGGCAACTATGCAGGCATTGCATACGCCGACATTCTCGCCAAAATCAACGGCGCATACGTCAGAGCAATCTACGACAAGAGCGGTGAAAGACTCAGTTTTGCAAACAGATACGACGACGCAACCAACGCAAACAACCTCATCTACGGCACGGACGGCAGATACTACGGCTTTGCGGTCGGCACGGCGTTTTACAGCAGCGATGCGAACTTCACGGTCGAATCAAACCTCGATTCGAGCGCAAGATTTGCAATCGAACAGAAGGCAATCGACCTCAACACCAAGAATTTTGTGGGCTTGAGCAAGACTAAAGGCGGCGACGACGTCGTTCCGTATGCGACAAAAAATGTCTCTATGTACGACCTGTCTTCTCTCAAAGTGCTTCCCGCCGACGATGTGAATCTATCGGCAACCGCTTTGTATAACGGCTCGGACGTCGGTCAGAAGAACATTACGTTCACAAATCTCAAGCTCTCGGGCGAAAAGGCGCACAACTACAAACTCGCTCAGATAACCAACGACGGCAAGGATACCGCATTGAACGGCAAACAAGGCGTATTCACCAAGGATATCGACGAGAACACAAGCGTTATGATTGCTTGGATTGACAACGTCAACGGCGTTGAAGTCATCCGCATCTTGGCAGGCACAATCGCGCTTCTCAAGAGCGACGTGACCATCTCCAAGCAATACGACAACACCAAAAACCTCACGATTGGCAACGTTTCCATCGCTTCGGGCGATACGACAAATATGCTTAGAGAGGCGACCAACAAATATTTGATCGCAGAAGAAAGCACTACGTTCAGCGGCGTAAACGTCGGCAACAATTACACGGTGACCGTCGCGATATTCTATGTCGGTATGCAAGACTATGACGTCAATCAAGACGGCATCTACGAAGATTCCGACATCGACATCACGTCTGCGGAGTACAACGGCAAGAACGGTCTCAAGATTACAATCAAAAACGTAAAGGCGGAAATCACGCAACGCGTCATCGGCAAAGACAGTTTCGCGTCCGTCGGCGCAGTCAATCGCGACTACAACGCAACTAAAAACGTCGATATGACTTACTCCTTTGCTAAAGGCGCGCTTGCAGTCGGCGACACCGCGCAAACCGTCGGTTTGCAACTCAAAGGATTGTCGGCAGGCAGCGACGCAGGTACTTACAGCGTGTCCGTCGACGGATCCGCAACCAAAGTGTCGGACAGCAACTACACTGTCGACGTCGATTCAATCAACAACGCGTACGACATCAACGTGGTTATTTCAAGAGCGAGACTCGTTCCCGACGTCACGTTCAACGACAGAGTGTATTCGGGCAGCAGCGAATTGGTGAAGAACACCGACTGGACGGCAAAGACCGACGCAAGCGGCAAGGGTACGTTCACTTCTATGCAGTATGCGGACAACCTCGCAAGCGAACTTGCTCTGTTCTCGTACGACCTTAGCAAAGTTTCGTTCACGCTTTCCAAAGACGGCAAAGCCGACGCAAACGTACAGGCAAACGGCAAGCACAACGTTATGGTGAGCGGCTTGAAAGTCGACTTCAACGGTACGGATGAACAAAAACAAAAAGCGTTGAAGAACTACAAACTCGAAGGTTCGGTTTACAGCGTCACGGACAAGAAATACAATGAATTCGTCAACCTGACGCTCGACGCAATCGACGCTTTCGAAATCATCGACGCGCTCAATATGAGCAAAGCGCAAATCCAACTCAGAATCAACGACTTTGTCGTCAACGACAAGGTGTACGACGGCACGACCGACGTCAACGTCGTCATCAGCATCACCGACGACAGATTGATCGAGCAGCACAAAGATTTGCTCGAAGTGGTTTCGACAGGCGCATTTGCAAGAAGACAAGTGGGAGACAGCATCGCAATCGTGCTTTCGGCGGCAAAACTTCAAGCCAAGAGCGCGCTTTCGGGCGACGAACTCACAGCCGCGAACGAAGCAATCGCAAACTATGAACTTTTGCAATACAGAGGCACAGTCACCGGCAACATCAAAGCGCGCCCGTTGCTTGTCAGCGCATATCTCGGCGAAAGAGAGTACAACGGCGACGAATCCGCAATCAAGAGCACAATCAAGTATACGTTCACCAATATGATTGCAGGGGACGAGAAGTACTACAACATCCAAACGAGAAACAACGCGTACTTCGACGACAGATACGTCAACGTCGAGCGTGACGCAAGCGGCGACCCGATTGTCACAAACGGTCAATACACCGTCATCGGCAAGCAAGGCACCGCATACAATCTGCGCCTCACCAATATTAAGGAGAAGTATACTAACTATACATTAGTATATAGTAGTATAAACAAACTCGCAGGCAAAACCGCGCTTGCATACGTCGTTGACGGCGCAGTTTGCTACGACGAACCCGCAGAGGGAACGGAAGTGAGCGAATACTGGTACGCGCTCGACACGACCAAGTATTACGTTGCGGCAACCGACGCAAACAGAACCGCATACAAAGGTCACATCGTCGGCTTCTACAAGAACAACGGCGCAGACGTGCTTATGCTCGACAATGAATACGGCAAGGCGAACTATGTAAGCAATGAAGCACAGAACGGAATCAAATCCTTCGGCGATACCGCCGACGAAATCAACTATTTGCGCGGCGCAGGCAAAATCACGCAAAGATCCGTTTACATCAGAGCAAACGGCATCGAGAAGAACTCGGATTCCAAAGCGTTTGAAAAGTACTATGACGGCACCGACAAATTCTTCGGTCAAAAGGGTAGCGATTATCAATACTCCGCAAGCGCGGTTGCAAACGTCGTTGTTGGCGACGACGTGACGATTGCGTCCGTTTCGGCAAAATTCGACAGCGCATATACCAATGCCAAGTACGTCGTGTTCACCGCTTCGGGCATCACCGGCGACGACGCTTACAACTACACAATCGAAGGAACAACCGTCAGCACGGTCAATCTCGAAGGCAAAATCAAGTCGAGAACAATAAACGCGCACCTCGCGGACGAAGTTGCGGACTACGGCATAGCAACGGGCAAGCATGCAGGCAACGTGACCTATTATCTCGTAGGCAACAACGGCAATGAATACGAACTTGTCAACGAGTACGCAAACGAGTCGGCGTTCTATATGCTTCTTGAAAATTATCTTAAGGCGGTCGGATTGACAAGCGCTGACGCTGCTTTGTTAAGCGACAACACCTACAATCTTAACAATGGCAGATTCGTCAAGGCGGCGGAAGGCGCAAGCGGCGAATATATCCGCTTGGGCGGCACCGCAAACGACAGAATTTCGGCACTTCCGCAAGCATATGTTTCGTTTGCGTCCACAATGCCCGACGCAGGCAGCGTGTCCGTATCGTACAGATTCAGCACGAGCGGCAATGCAAAGAACTTCGTATTCAGCCCCGTCTACACCGACGATACAAACGGCACGAGCAAAGTGGACGTCGTAAAGAAAGACCTCTATGTCGTCACCGTGTCCAACGGCTACACCGCAAACTACGGTCAATTTATGGACAAGAACGGCAAGTTGCTCGTCAACGTCGAACTTTTGTATCTCGACAAGAACGGCAAGGACGGCATCGTGTCCGGTCAAACGCAACTCACGTTGTTCAAGAATGGCACCGTCAACTACTATCCCGTCGCAAAACTCGGCGTGTACAATTCTCAAAACGGCACCGTAACGGCGGCAACGGCTATGTCCAAAACTTCCGACAAACTCGGCGCAAACGAATATTATGTGTTCTATCTCGTCGCGCCCGACGGAGTTGACTACAACGAAGCGGTGAAGAACTACAACGTAATTTTGGCAGGCATAGACAGCATCTCGCACAAGGACGTCGACGGAAAGGTGAGAACGGTGTTCGATATGTCCGAGCAAGGCTCGAGCGTAAAACCCGAAACCGCAACTCTTGAAATCGTACTTCCCAAACTCACGGGCGTGAGCGTGGGCAGCGATACGGAAAACAGTTTCACCTACACCTACTCCATTGACAAGAACGGCGACGGAATCAACCGCTTGCACGACGTCGTACAAGGCGAGCTCTCAACCGACGAAGTCATCTTTGTCGACGACAACGGTCAAGAACTCTATCCCGTCAACTACGGCACATACAGCGGCACTGTTCGCATCAAACGTTACATCAATGCGGACGGTTCGTTCGTGACGAGCAAGGACAAGGACGCAAACGGCTACTTCATCGAGTGGAACAGCGGCGAAATCAAGAAGGAAATCAAGATCGAACAGGCGGACATCGGGCTTAGAGCAAGCAACGTAAGCGAGTACTACAACGGCAAGTCGCACGCATACGTCAACGACGACAACCGCGCCGACAGAATCTCGTACAGCATGCTCACGGGCAAGAATACTCTCACCGACGACGACTACGAGATAACCTATCAAGTGCTCAGCGGCAACGATTATGTCTATGTTTCACAGAGCGGAGTCGTCAACGCAGGCAAGTACAGAGTGACGGTCAAACTCACCGACAAATTCCTCACAAGCACGCTGGGAAGCAACTACAAGCAATCCGTATCGATTGCGGAGCTCCAAGTGCTAAGAGCAATCGTCAGAGTGAAGCTCGAAAACGGCGATTTCGCAAAATCCGAAGAATACGTCGACGGTTCAACCGTGTTGAAACTCACGGGCGAGTACGCCGAAGGCACGAAGTATTCCGTTGACTATACCGTTGCGATGGATACTGCAAGCAACGACCCCGACATCGCGATCGAAAAGAGCGACACCAAACTCGTCGGACTTGAAAACATCGCAAGTGCAGGCAAGTACTCGTTTGCGGTTGTCATAAGCGACGACTACGACGCAAACAACTATGTGTTCCTCACAAGCACAGGCGTTCTCGAACTCACGACAAAGAGTCTCGCCACCGACGGCTCGTCAATCGTCATCAACGACGGTAAGGGCGTCGTCGCAAACAGGCTCGAAGTCAAGGAAATCAAGACGAACGACGCTCTTGCAAGCGATATGTCCTATCTCAAAGCGGTCGAGCAATACGTTGCGGCGATGAGCAAGAAAGCAGGCGTCGAAGGCGCAAAAGTCGCGGCTGTGCTGAGGGTCAACCTCTATCTCGACAAAACTCTCGTCACATTGCCCGATAGCAGCACGACAATCACCGTCGAACTGCCGCAGAGCGTAAAGAACCTTGACGGAATCGCAGTCTACTACGTCAACCAAAACGGCGGACTTACAAGGCTCACCGACTACACGGTCGAGGACGGCAAACTCACCTACACGGCGGATTACATCAACGGCATCGTGTTTGTGGACGTCAATCCGCAAGGGCTCGAAGCGTGGAAGTTGTACGTCATAATCGCCTCGTGCGCAGCGTTCGCGCTGATTGTGATTGCGACGGTCGTCACGTTTGTTGTGAAGAAATCCAAACTCAAGAAAATTGCATAAAGCAATGAAAAGCGGCGCACTACGGTGCGCCGTTTTTATTGCTTGCGCAGTGATATCGTTGCTTGCTCAACGGCGATATACTCGCTTTGCTCGTGCGATATCCGCGCATACCGCGGGTGAAATCTCTCGCTATGCGAGAGGTTGCGGAATATTTGAATCTGCCACATCTGTGCCGTAGGCACAATATAACTGCACCGTAGGTGCAATATAACGCTCGCAATGCGAGAATTTAACTGTCCGCAAGGACAATATAATTGCACAAAGTGCAACCTTAAATCCTTTTTTAATAAACCGCCTTTTAATTTTAGACTTGAAATAAAAAAATTCGGGTGTTATAATATTATACAAGTATATAATAATGTGGTGATTGTTATGACAAAAGTTGCTGTCGGTTGCGATCACGGCGGATTCGTCCTCAAAGACGCCGTCGTTGACGAATTGAAAAAACTCGGTGCGGAAGTCGTGGATTTCGGTTGCTTTTCAACCGAATCGGTGGATTATCCCGAATACGGGCTCAAAGTCGCAAACGCCGTCGCTCAACAAAGATGCGATTTGGGCGTTGTGATGTGCGGCACAGGCATAGGCATTTCCATTGCGGCAAACAAGGTCAAGGGCATACGCTGCGCCGTCTGCACAAACACTTTTATGGCAGAGATGACAAAAAGACACAACAACGCCAACATCATTGCGCTCGGCGGTAGAGTCATTGCTCCCGACGAGGCAAGAGAGATTGTCAAGGCTTGGTATACGGCAATGTACGAGGGCGGCAGACATCAAAGACGTTTGGATATGATTTCCGACATCGAAAACGGACGGTGAATTATGATTGACGACGTTTTGAAAGAGATTAGAGAAGCCGAAGCGAGCGCGGACGAAATCGTGCAAGAGGCGCAAAACAAGGCGAAGCAAATCGTACAGCAAGCCGAAATAGACGCCGAAAAGCAGAAAAAGGCAACCGTTTTGCAATGCCGTGACGACAGACGCGTCGCGCTTGACAAAGCGGAGAAGGAAGCGCAGAAAAAGCGTGAGGGAATTCTCAAAAAAGGTCAAAAATCAGCCGACGCGCTCGTGAGCGATCACAACCTCGTCGCAAGCGAAAAGGCAACCGAACTTGCAGCCGCGCTTGTGGAAAAATACTGCGGAGCAAGCGATACAATCGAAGAATAAGACTTTTTGACGGCACACTATGATTGTTGAGATGAAAAAACTGGTGCTCGTCGCACACAAGAGCGACAGGCACAAATTGTTCAAGGCGCTTCAACGCACAAAAAACGTTGAGATTGCAAAAACGCACGATATGGACGATACCGTGCGCCTTGACAATTCCGCTTCCTGCGAGCATGCAAAGGCGCAACTCGCGAGGATAGAGTTTGCGTTCTCCTATCTTAGAGATCAACGAAAGGTTGCCGAAAAGTTCGCCAAAGAAACCGAAAAGAGCGAACGTCCTTACATCTTTACTCCAATCAAAACGCCCCCTCTTTCGCAAATCGAAAGGATGAGTTTTGACGACTTCGACCTCATTGACTCCAAAGAAGTCGAACTTATGGCAAACGTTGCCGACCTCGAAGAAATCAATTTAAGACAAAAAGAAATCGCCGCTCAAAAGGCGAGCATAAAGGAAGAAATCGAGGCGCACAGGGTGTATATGTCCTTGCGCAGACCTTATTCGTTCTACAAAAACGGTGAAAAAACCACCGTATTTTTGGGCTGTATTCCCACTCAAAACACGCTTGCGCTTCAAAAGTATCAGGACGAAAACGACGGCGTTTACGTCGAGTTTTTGAAACAGGGCAAAGTGCAACCTATCGTTGCCGTCGCTCTCAACGAGGACGCCGACGCGCTTTCCTACGAACTTCAATCTCTCGAATTTTCTCGCACGTCGGTCAACAACGACAATACTCCTATCGAGAATATAAATATCCTCAAAGAGAGGTTTGCAAGGCTCGAAGAGGAGACTTTTGAACTCACGACGCGCGCGCTTGTGAAAGAGATGTACGTTGCGGATTTCAAAACGCTTTACGATTACTACCTCGTTCAAATCGACAAGTTTTCCGCTCTCGACGGATTTGCCGCGACAAAGCGCAGTTTCGTTATGGAAGCGTGGTATCCCGCAGAGTTCGAGGACGACCTCAAACAACTTCTCGACGAGATGGGCGACACCGTAGTGTACGAGTTTTCAAATCCCAAAGAGGACGAAATCGTCCCCACATACGTCAGAAACAGCAAAATAGTCGAGCCGTATCAGGACATAACCAATATGTACAGCGCGCCCAACTATTTTTCCGACCTCGACCCCAACCCCGTGATGTCGTTCTTCTACTTCTTGCTTTTCGGAATGATGATTGCGGACGCGGCGTACGGCATACTGCTTGCTCTCGGCGGATTCATCGCGTATGCGGTGAAAAAGCCCGTTCCCGGCAAGGGAAGATTGCTTCTTGTCATCGGCATGGGCGGCATATCCACAATCGTATGGGGCGCGATTTTCGGCGGTTGGTTCGGGCTTGACATTTCAAACACGTTTCTTGCGAAAGTGCAACTCATTCAGCCGCTCGAAGGCAACGGACCGTTGTATTTGCTCGGCATATCCTTTGCGCTCGGCTTTGTGCATATCGTCGTTGGTATGCTTTTGAACGCAATCAATCTCATACGCAAAAAACGCCCCCTCGACGCATTTTTCGAGGTCGGCACTTGGTATATTATTTTCGTCGGCATAATTATGCTTGCGCTCTCGATGTTGTTCTTCAAACAAATCGTCGCGCTCAAATGGACGGGCATAGGTCTTATGGCAGGCGGCGCGCTGTTGCTTGTTCTCGGCAACACGAGGGGCAAAAAAGGCGTGAAAAAAGTGACGTCCTTCCTCACGGGATTCGGCAAACTTTACGACGGCGTAAACATTCTTTCGGACATACTCTCGTACGCTAGATTGTTCGGTTTGGGGCTTTCGGGCAGCGTTGTCGCGCTTGTCGTCAATCAGATTTGCTCGGTCGTGCTCGGCTTGTTCCCGACAAATCTCATCGCGATAGGATACGTCCTTTGCGTGCCTATCTTCCTTGTCGGGCACGTCTTCAACATCGGCATATCCACGCTCGGCGCGTACGTCCATAATTGCAGATTGCAATACATCGAATTTTTCGGAAAATTCTACGAAGGCTGCGGACATGTTTTCGTGCCTTTCGGAACAAAAACAAAATACACATACTTGGAAAAGTAGGAGGTAGTTATATGGGTAATTTTACACTTGGGACTTTGATAGCCCTCATCGGCGCGGTGTTCGCGGCGGCAATGGCAGGCATCGGTTCGGCAATCGGCGTCGGCACGGCAGGTAAAGCGGCGGCAGGCGTAACGAGCGAGGACCCCGACAAGTTTTCCAAATGTTTGGTCTTGCAACTTTTGCCGGGCACGCAAGGCATCTACGGCTTGCTCGTGGCGTTCTTGGTGTTTGTCAAAATCGACCTTTTCGGCTCGGTTGAAAGACTTTCCGTAACCGGCGGACTCGGTTTGTTTGTGGCATGCCTTCCGATGGCAATCGTCGGATTTTTGAGCGCGCTCTATCAAGCAAAAGTGGCTTGCAGCGGTATCGCACTCGTTGCAAAACGCCCCGAAGAAAGCGGCAAGGCAATCATCTTGACGGTTATGGTCGAAACATACGCGGTTCTTGCATTGCTCGTATCCCTTCTCGGCGTTATGATGCCTGCAACGGACGCTCTGCGCGAAGTGGCGGCAAGCGCGGCATTCATCGCATAAAAACAACTATGAGCAAAGAAGCGATTGTTGAAAAAATCATATCCGACGCGCATCTCAAAGCCGATTCGATAGTTGCCGAGGCAAACGCCCAAGCGGACGAAATCATCGCAAAAGCGGCAGAAGAATGCAAGAAATATCTCTATTCGACAAAATCCGAAACGGACGCAATGGCGTTCGACATCGACGCACGCTCGAAAACCGTTGCCGAACTCGACGCAAAAAAACTCACTCTCGCCGCAAAGACAAAAGTGCTTGACGTCGTGTACGAGCGCGTTCTCGAAAACTTGCGAAATCTCGACGAAAGGACCTATTCCGACCTCATCTTTGCAATGCTCGACAACGCAAAAGACGGCGACGTGGTGACGATATCTCAAAGAGAAAAGGACATCGTCACAAAGGCTTCGCTTGCGGAATTTGCAAAAAAGAAGGGGATAAAACTCACTCTTTCGGACAAGTTCGGCGATTTTGACGGCGGATTGATTTTGAGCGAGAGAGGCGTTGACAAAAACTTCACTTTCGAGGTTGAAGTCGCACTCCTCAAAGAGCAAACGGAAGCAAAGACGGCAAAGGAAATTTTCGGCTGATATGTCATACAAATTTTTGTACCAAAACGCCCAAATAAAGAGCAGAGAGAGCAAACTTCTCACCACGCAAGCGGTGCAGAGG
>CAVKTQ010000036.1:0-15027 GCA_963659105.1 Firmicutes bacterium CAG:238
ACGTACACTTTTTCGACGGCAACGACACAGTTGCAAACTCTCTTGAAAAGTACGTTTCGCCCCTAAAAAACGAAGGCAAAATCACCTTTCGTTTTACGGGCGGAAACGAAGAAAAAAAGTACCGAAAAATACTTTCAATACTGCTTGCCGAGCAAAACTAAAACAAAATTAACCTCGTTAGATTGCCGATTTACAAGCGAAAAGCCGTATTTATCGCCCCAGCGACGATTTTTGACGAAAGGCTTACGGCAAGGTCTATGTCGCGTGGCGCGACGATGAGGTCGGACAATGCGCAGTCGGCAAGTTTCTTTCGCAAATCATACTCGTTTGCTTCTATATTTTCTTCACTCAAAAAGTCCTTGACAAAAGCGTATATTCCCGTCCTTAACGACAACAACAAAGGCACGCCGATTGCAAACGTCGGAACGCTCAAAACCGACTTGTCTATGCGCTCTTTGTCCTGTCCCACGCCGCTTCCAGGGGATATTCCGGCACTCGAAATTTGAAAGGATTTTCCCAGTCTCGCAACCGACCCCGTTGCAAGCGAATCCACCAAAATCACGCAAGACGGCTTGATTTTTGCCGTTGTGCCGGCAATGAGTTCGGCGGACTGTATGCCCGTCATACCCAGAACGCCTGTTGCAAACGCGCAAACGCTCTGTTTTCTACCCCATGCTTCGACGTATCTTGTGACTTTCACGCTCTCGACGCACCTTTGACCGAGAGAATCGGCGACGATATGGCGGTTTCCCAGCCCCACGACAAGCACGGGCGAGGATTTTTTGACTATTCCAACGAGTTCGGACAGCGAAAAAGCGAGTTGTTTTGTAAGATATTCTATCGAATTTTGGTTTTCGAGAGCGGATTTGGGGCAATCGAAAGTGATATACACACCTCTATCTCTGCCGATTTGCTTTGCCTGCTCCATCGTTTTTACGTTGAGCGTGCGCTTTTGTATGCCGTATGAGAGGGATTTTGCCTCGCAAGCGGACCAAAGCCCTACGCTCTGCGCGCTCTCGAGCGCGATATCCGTGACTATCCCGAAATTTTTTGCAATATTCATAACATTATTGTGCATAATCGCAAAAAATCCATTCAAAACGGTTGCAACTTTTATCTTAATATGATAATATGTCAAAGATATTTAGTCAGTACAAAAGTACGAGGAGAAAAATATGCCAAATATTAAGTCAGCAAAAAAGAGAGTTATCACTTCCGACAAGAGAAACGAAATCAACACCGCAAAGAAAGCGCGCGTTAAAACCGCTATCAAGAAATACAACGCAGCAATCGAAGCAGGCGACGTCGCTCTTGCAGAACAACTCCTTCCCGAAACCGTTTCCGTCATCGATTGCGCTTTCAAAGACGGCATCTACAAGAAGAACACGGTTGCAAGAAAGAAATCCACTCTCTGCCGCTCTTTGGACGCACTCAAAGCAAGCAAGTAAGCAACGTTAAACATCAAAAAAATCAAAAGACTGTTTGAAAGCAGTCTTTTTTTCGTTGCGTAAAATCGCAAATTACCGCAAAATCGCGCTCAAATCAAACCTTCTTCTTCACCGCCACGCCGAGGACAACGACCGCAAGGCAAACGACAAGCACGCACACTACAACCACCGCAGTGATATCGTAAGGCGTAACGTCTTTTTCGCTTTCGTAGACGTATACGCTCGTTTTGCTCGTGAAATAATTGCCGATTTTCGCCTTGACGGAATGCTCTCCCGCCGTTTCGAACGAATATACAAACGCATTCCCTGCCGCAACGTACTCTTCGTCAACGTACCAATGCACCGACGTTTGAGGATTCACGCTTTTGAGTATGCTTTCGTCGATTGAAAATTCAATCTTATTTTCGATATCGACGCTTAGGGTTTTGTCCGTCGTTTCGACGTCTTTTCCGTCGCTTTTTACGGATATTTCGATTTTCTCGGTCTCTGTTTTGTCGTACTCGATGTACTTGACAGCCACAATACACTCGGCGGTTTTATTTTGAGCTTCCGCCTCTTCGCAAGTCCACTCTGCAGTTATCGTAGTCTCGCCGACTTTGTTTTCGGGAACAAAGGAAAACGCAAATTGATTTTCGGAATCGTTTTCGACCTCTTTTCCGTTCACTTTCCAAACGACCGAGCCGCAACTCGCAAATTCCGACGGGAACACGTCAAGTTGAAATTCTATCCGTTTTGTAGCGTTGACAAACTGCGTCGCGTCGCCGTTTGCGGTTATTTTTATCCTCGCTTCGTCTGAAATCAACTGTGCGAAATCGAACACGCCGAGAGAAAAATTGCCGACATTTATCGTTTCGGTGTACGAGTGCTTGACGGTTTTTGCGATGTCGACCGCGCTGTATTCTTTTTCACCCGAAACGGCGCAACACGCTCTGTTTTTGAGTATCGCCAGCGCGCTTGCAAAGGACACGAACGGCGTTGCCATACTCGTACCTTTCAGAGATTTGTACGCGTCGTCTGTTTTGCCGTCCGCACTGTAAATATATTCGCCGGGCGCACAAATATCGTATGCTAAGCCGTAATTCGACGTCGAAGAAATCTTCTTTTTGCCGTTTTCGACAGTATAATTCATCACGCCGATGACATTTTTGCTTGCCGCCGGATAATAGGTATACGGTTTGCCCCAAATGTCCTTTGCCGAAGACGATTTGCCGCCGTTGCCTGCCGCCGCAACGAAAACCGCTTTTTGAGCATATTCGTCGGTTATCATTTTGTTGAATTCGGACGATTCGTTGCCTGCTTTATCTTCGCAAAGAGACAGATTGATGACGTCTGCGCCGTTTTCGATGGCGAACGCTATGCCCTCTTTAACGCCCGACGTTGAAAAACTCTTGCCTTTCGATGCTTTTACGGGCAGAATTTTGATGTATTTTTCAAGGTCGAGTTCGTGAATGAGAGTCGCTATTATGCCTGCGACGTGCGTGCCGTGCATGTCTGCCGAGTCGTCGTATGAGTTTTTAAGTGCATCGTATGTGTTCGAGGTCACGATATTTCCTTCTTCGTCGCGCAAAAGCACGTCGTATGCGCCTATCTCGTCGTCGGTCGCAACGCCGTTTTCGTCGTATTTACCCGTAAAAATCTCGTGATCGAAGTTTATGCCCGTATCCACGACGGCAATCACGACGGGATTGTTTTCAAGTGCGGAAAAGTCGTATTGCGGATCGGAAAACCAACTTTTCACACGAGTTTTGATATTTTCGAGAGCTAGTTCGTCCTTGCCGTTTTGCCAATCGAGGTTTTTGTCCTTTACGCTTTCGACATAGCCGTCGGGACACACCGCTTCGGCAACGGACGGGGTGAAAATCACGCTAAAAACTAAAAAAAGGACAACCGCGATTACGAAGACCTGCAATGCGGAAATCCTTGAAGTTTTTGTGTTTTTGGCAGTGTTTTTCATTTACCTGCGCACGAGCAAAGGAAAACTTAAATCCAAGTTATTTTGCCATCTTGCGTTATAGTTCCCCACTTGCCGTCCTTTTTTATTTTGGCTTCGCCGTTTTCAAACGGCGTGCCTGCGTCGTATTCAAAAGGAATGACGACTTCGTTGTTTTTGTTGATATAGCCGCACTTTTCCCCTCTGCAAACCATTGCAAGACCTTCTGAAAAACTCATGGCGGTGTCGTAGTCGAGAGGAATGACAATGTTGTTCTCCTCGTCGATATAGCCGCATTTCTCGTCGATTTCGACGGAAGCAAGCCCCTCTTTGAACGCAAAAATCTCGTCGTACATCGTGGGAATCACGATTTTGAAACCGTTGGAATATCCCCACTTTCCGCCTTTAAGCACTTTGCGCCATTGCCCCGGCTTGAGCGGCTCGGTGAGTTTTTCGACGGTTTTTTGCTTATTCTTGTCGTTTTGTTTTTGCGACTGTTGGTTCTTGTTTTGTTGAGGTTTTGCGCTCGCGCGGTCGGAAAGACCGAATTTGGAAGCGCGATTTTTTTCGTTTTTGTCCGCTCTTGCGGATTTTTCGGATTTATCGCGCGCCGCTTTGTCGTTTTCGACGTGTTTTTGCAAATCGTTTTGAGGCTTTTTCTTGTCGGATTTGCCCTTTTTCTCTCCGCCCGATTCGTTTTGCTTGCCAAAGTCCGTCACGTTCTGTTTTTGCTCGCCGTTCGGATTTTGTTTTTGCGGTTCGGGGCGCAATTCCATATCCTTCGCTCTCAAAGCGTCCTTGACTTCAAACAATATCTTTTTGTTGAGCCCCTGCACCTTGTACATATCCTTTTCGGTGCGTTTCACAAGGTCTGCCGCCGTCTGAATGCGATTTTTCGAAAGAAGTTCGCAAGTGGATTCGCCTATGCCCAAATCCCCAAGAGAGAGCGCAAGTTGCGCTTCGGAATACTTTGCTATTTGTTCGTTTGCGTCCTCTTGATTTCTTTTGGGGGCGCGGTTTTTATAATAATGTTTTTTGTTTGCCATATATATACCTTTTTATAAATATTATCACACGCGCACGAATATTTCAAGTAGTAAAGTTATTATCTTGACTTAAAGTTGCAATTTGATTATACTTATACCTATGAAAATAGCGATTGAAAATTCAAAAAAAGTTTTGGCAGTATTGCTGTTTGCCGTCATTTTCACGGCGGTATTTTCTAGTGCCTTGACCCCGTCTTACGCAAGTGCGGAAAGCGCTGAAAACGGCGATTTTGTCAGACTTTTTCCCACAATCAACTATTTCCAATCGGCAAATCCGTCTTTGGTCAGCGCAAACTCGGGCTATCTTTTGGTGTACGACAAGGACGTTCGCTCGCTTTTCGTGCGCCCCAACGACTCGTCCGACACATATGTTTACCAAACGGATTTCGAGAGTGTAACAAGCCTTTTCGTGCTTGAAGACGTGGCGTTTTTGCAAGCGGACGACAAGTATTTCACAATAGACCTAAGCGACAAAACCGCAAGCGCGGTCGAGGTCACTCTGTCCTCGCCCTCTCGTATCGCTTCGATTACGAGCGACGGCACGCTCCTTTACGCCCACTCGCCAAAAGGCGCGTTGACGATTTACGACAAAAACCTTTCAGTAACTTATAATATCGATGCAGAAGATTCCCCCGACGAACTTGCGGGCTCCAACGCAATCGCAGGCGAAAACGGCAATCTTTACACATTTCCGTCCATTTACGGCAATGCGTTTTTCGTGAAATTCGACGCGACGTCAAACACGGTCGAGGCGCACGCAATAACACAAAACATCACGCAAGCGTACGTCGGCGACGTCGTGTACGCACTCGAAGTTTTGCTAGCAACAAGCCAAAAGCGTTTGATTTGCCTCGACAAAACCACCGGCGAATTGCTCTTCCAAACCGAAATTTATCCGCAAGCGTTCTTCGCATACGGCAACAGAGTTTTCACAATCGAAAACAAGAGCGTCGTCGTATACACGCTCTCAAACGACAAATCGAGCCTTTCGAGAACCACGTCCATAACCATGACCGGCAGCGACGCGTATCACCTCGACAACCCCGTAGACTTGTGTGCCGCAGGCGACGGATATATCGTTGCGGACAAAAACAATTCCCGTCTTGCCACGATCGACAAATCGGGTGTACTCACCGAGCAAAAACTTGAGGATACTCCCCTTGCGCTCACCTCTTCCGAGCGTGACGTATATTGCGTATTTCAAGACAGAATAGACAGAATTTCAAGCGGCGAAACCACAAAAACGTACAGTCTTTCGGGCGTTATCGATATTGCGTATTCGGACAAACTCTATGCGCTCGCACAAGGCGGCGTATACACCGCAATCGGCAACTCGCTCATAAAGATATTCGACGTTCATAACGGCAAGCGTATCGCCACCGCCAAAAACGGCGCGAACGTTTACGTCCTCACCGCCGATTCCGTCTTATGCATAGACCGCAACGGAAGCAAACTTTTCGACGTTGCAAACGCGGATTTTGCCGAAGCCGTCGACTTTGCAATCGACTATACGGGCAAAGCGTACGTCGCGTTCAAAGACAAAATCGTCACATATTACGCAAATCAAAGCCAAACGATTGCCGTTAACGCGGCAAATTTGAAAGCGAGCATAACGAGCGTATGCCTTGACGGCGAAAACGTCGTCTTCACCGCCGAAGAAAGTTTCGTCGGCATGCTCAACGTACACGCAACGACAAAGCAAAATTTCAGCGCAACGCTTCCGACGTTAGAGCGTAGCGAATACTATTTTGCAACCGCCAACGACGGCGCGCTCGAATACTCGTGGGACGGCAGGCTCGAAAACACGCAACTCGCTTCGAGCGACGTGTATCTCGTCATTGACAAGGCAATCGAAGGCGCAAACGAAAATCTCAGATACGCACTCGTGGGCGACAAACTCGCAATAGTGTCTAAAGACGACTTTGAAAAAGCGGAAACGACTGCGTTAAACGGCGAATACGTCGCAAAAGAGGACGTCACGCTTTACGCTCTTCCCTATTCGCAAAGCGGCGCAATCGAGATTAAATCGGGCGAAAAGGTCACTCGCATAAGCGACGTCGCAGGCTACGACAACGCAAAATGGACTATCGTCAGTTACGGTGAAAACACATATTTCGTCAACTCGTCCGCAATCGAGGAATACGTCGAAGTCGTTGACGAAAAAGACAAAGTTTACGGCAAAGCCAACGCCGACAGAGTGGGCGGAATGGTCAACGTATACGCCGCTGCCGACAAAAACAGCGAGGTCATAATTCAAATCGTGGACGGCAGCAAAGTCGAAGTGCTTCAAACGCTCGACGACTTCTATCTCGTATCCTTTGACGGCAAAGTCGGCTATATCGAAAAAGAGCATTTGAAGATAAACGGGCTTACGACGGTTCAAATCGTGGCGATAGTGCTTGCGATAATCGTCGCGCTTGCAGGAAGCGCAATCTTTGCCTCGATATATCTCACTCGCAAAAACGGCGAAAAAGAGAAAAAAATCGAAGATAAAACGCCAAAGAGGTTTTGATTCCCACCCTTCAAAAAACTCAAACGCTCGACGAATTTACTATTAAAAAAGCACCGATTTTTCGGTGCTTTTTTTAATCTGTTACAACGTTAAATTTTTGAAAAACGATTTAAGTTTCGACGTTGCAGGTCTTTTCACTTTCCCTTCTTTCATTGCTTGCGTAAAATAATGTTCGGCGTTACCCTCAAACTTAAAATAGATGCCGTCACGCTCGCTGTTATCCGAACCGGCAGGTTTCACGTCGTGCAAAACGCCGTCGCTCAAATACCCCAATCTCATCGTACTCGGACTACTCGCATTAATTTTGCCGCCGTCTTTCAAACAAATAATAGTTTCGGGCGGAACGTTGAAGCCGAAACGAATAGGCTCGTTCTCGGAAAATTTCCCCGACAAAATCATAATCGGATAGTCGCCGAGTCGAAGCGAGTCGAACTTATATTCTTTCAGTTTATTTCCGACCGCGCTTGCGTCGAGGATGGATACCATGCCTCGCAATTCGATATGTCTTCCGTCTTTTGCATCGCAATATACGACTTTATCGACAAGTTGCTCCTTACCTTTATTCAAATCAATGCGTTTTACCTTTGCAAGATCGATTTTGTACATATCGAGCACGCGAATTACGGTTTCATACTGTTGACCTGAATGCTTAACGACAATATCTTCAAACTTCGTAAGTGCGCCAATGTTATACTTTGTGACTTCTATATTGCCGCGTTTGTCGGGTGTGGGAATACAAATAGCCTCAAAAGCTTTTCTCTGTTCGCGACTGAGATTTGACCCGAACGCATCGAGAATAACAAACGCCTTTTTACCGTCGATTTTTTCTTTTATTAGCATGTCGGACAAATCGTTTACAAAATTTTGATATTTAGCGTCCGAACCTGCGTTTCCGACAAAAGTATTAGTTGCGTATATGTCGTTGTCGTAGTTGTCGTTTGTCAACACGCGCGCGACAAAAGAAACGAAGCTGCGCTTAAAATCGGAACAAAGCGACAATCCGAATTCGTCGTTAGCAAGTGCGAAATCATCGTCGTTTGCAAGTTTTGAAAAACTCTTTATCTCCGCCGCAATTCTTGTGCTGCCGCAATAAACATCCCTGTCCTCGTCAAGGCAAATTTCGTCGAGGGACGTTAAATTTTGGGTTTGAGCAACAGCCGAATACAACCAATACTTCGCAACTTGCGGCGCTGTTTTGCACGCTTTGTTGAACGCTTTGTATGCCTCAACCCAGTTTTCGATTTTGAGTTGAGTTACACCGCGATTAAAATAGTCGCTTGCTTCGTCTTTCTCGTTTCCGTAAATGATTTTTGTAATGTTTTGAGTGACGTTATGTACGGTGGTGTATTTGTTGATTGCTTTTTCCGTGATGAACGGCGTACCGCAAAATTTGCAAATACCTGCCTCGTGCGTATTGTCGACCTCGATTTGCGCACCGCATTGCGTGCATATTGCAGGAACAAGTGCCATATGTGTACCTCGTTATATAATTAGAACTTTAAATTCTAACAGTAAGCGCATCGTTTTAAGCGCGATATTTGAACGTTAGGCAAAGTTATTTGCCCAATACCGCACTATTTGAGTGCGATATTTGGATGAAGAACAAGGAAGATGCGATTTTTGAACAACGAGCGTACTTAGGCGTACGCGACTTGCGAAAAAATCGTATCTGACGCAGTTGTTCGCCAAATAGCGCACTCAAACTCTTGTTTTGCCCATAAAGAACACGGCCAAAGCATTATACCCCGCACATCCCGACACCAAACGATTGATGTAACCGTACTTGACGGGAACGCCGCCCGAAAGTTGCTCGATTTGCGCGCCGAAAGCGTGGGCTTCTTCGGGACAATTCGTGTGTCCGATGAGGATAAAATCGTTGTCGTCCTTGACGTAATTGGTCTTGAAGAACTTGACCATTTCGGAGATAGACTTCTTTCTGCCAATTGACTTTGTGACGATGCCGATTTTGCCCTGCGTAGTGAGTTCGAGCACGGGGTTGATATGCACAATCATTCCGAAAAGCGCGGCGAGCGTGGAAATACGTCCGCTGTTGCGAAGATTGATGAGGTCGCTGACGATGAAGCAATGGTGCGCGTTAAGTTTGTGATTTTCAACCCATTCGGCGATCTCTTCCATACTCTTGCCCACGTTTTGCATCTTCTTTGCATAGTAGACGAGCAAGCCTTCGCCGCCTGCGCCTGCGAGCGTATCGATCACGATAATCTTTCTTTGAGGATATTTGATACGCAAGCCTTTTGCGATGTAGGATATGTTGTCGAAACTTCCGCTCATGCCCGACGAGAAGCCGATATAGAGCAAGTCTTTGCCCTCTTGAAGCACTTGTTCGAACATGATTTCGGCGTCGTGGGGATTGATTTGAGAGGTTTTGACCAGTTTGCCCGCTTTCAGCTTTTCATAGAAAAGTTCGATAGGATACTCGTCGTCCTTCTCGTAGAAATGGTCTTCGAGCGTGAAAGAAAAAGGCAAACGCCTCGTGGGATTTTCGTCATAATAGCCTTCAAAAAGGTCTGCGGTATTGTCGGTTACGATTTCAAACATAGATGTCACCTCTTAATAGCAATTATATTATCACAGTTTTGCGATTTTGTCCATAGCGATAATCGTAAGGATTGTCACAAAACGTCAAATTTGCGAAAGAACGTTGCAAAACGAGTCGAAATCGTTGCGTTTTTAGTCAATTGCGAGCATAATAGCGGCTGTACGAACGAGGAAAATATGGCGTTTCAACTGAGTGTATTCATAATCTGCGCGCTGGGCATCTTGCTCTCTACGCTTTTCAATCTGCGCCTGCGCATAGGCAAATTCGGATTGAGCCTATACTGGCTCATACCACTCGTATGCGCTATAATTCTGCTTGCGGCAGGCGGCGTGAACGCAAAAGCGGTTTGGGCGCAGTTTACGTCGAGCGACGAAGTGAATCCCGTCAAAATCCTCGTACTGTTCCTTTCGATGACCGCATTAAGCGTGTATCTCGACGAGATAGGCTTTTTCAAGTGGCTCGCAAACGCCGTGCTTAAAAGAGCGGGCGCAAGCCAAAAAAAGTTGTTTTTCCTCTTGTATGTCACAACGTCGATATTGACGGTTTTCACCTCAAACGATGTGATTATCCTCACGTTTACGCCGTTTATCTGCTATTTTGCGCGAAACTGCGACATCGACCCGATTCCCTTTATCTTCACCGAATTTGTCGCGGCAAACACTTGGAGCATGTTTTTGATCATCGGCAATCCGACAAACATTTATCTTGCCACGTCGATGAAAGTAGGCTTTGCCGAATACGTCGAAGTCATGGCTCTTCCGACGATTTTTGCAGGGCTTTCCTCCCTTGCGATACTCTATCTGATGTTCCGAAAAAAACTTTCCTCGCCAATGAACGCACACCAAAGCGAAGTGCAAATCGACAACAAACCCTGTCTTGTCATAGGTCTTGTCGTGCTGTGCATTGCAACGATAATGCTTGCAATATCGTCGTATATCGGCGTCGAGATGTGGATTGTGTCGCTTTGCGCGTTCGGGGTCGTTCTCGTTGCAAGCACGATTGCGTCTCTTGCGCAAAAGAAATCTCTGAAACCCATAGGAAATACCGTCGTGCGCCTTCCGTGGCAACTCGTGCCGTTTTTGCTTTCGATGTTCGTCATCGTGCTTTCGCTCAATCAATGCGGCGTAACAGAATACCTTGGCGCTTCCTTGCAAAACGCCGATTGCGCCCTCACTTTCGGCACGACTTCGGCGCTTTTTGCAAACCTTATGAACAACATACCGATGTCGGTTTTGTATTCGCAAATTCTTCAAAGCGTGTCCGCGCAAAATCTCAAAGGCGCGATTTACGCTTCGGTAATAGGCTCCAATCTCGGTGCGTTGCTCACTCCCATAGGCGCGCTTGCCGCGATTATGTGGAATTCGATTCTTAAAACGCAAAATGTTAAATTCACCTTTTTAGATTTCGTAAAACGCGGCTTTCTCGTGGGCGTCCCCGCCCTTTTGAGCGCAATTGGCGGACTTGAAATTATGCTTTTGATTTGACAATCGCATTTTTTCGGTGAAAAATCGCGTGACAAAATCATACCATGCGTGTTATAAAATATAATATTATATCGTGACATAGAGAGAAAAATGGACTATTCAAAACTTCTGAACCCCATCGCACAAAACATAAAACCGTCGGGCATACGCGAGTTTTTCGGCATAGCCGCAACTCGCAAAGACTGCTTGTCGCTCGGCGTTGGCGAACCCGACTTTTCCACCCCTACCGCGTTTTCGCAAGCAGGTATAAACAGCATCATCGCAGGCAAAACGCAATACACCGCAAATGCCGGGCTTTATGAACTCCGCAAAGCGATATCCTCCTACACGGAGCAGTTTTTGAATGTTTCATACAATCCCGACAACGAAATTCTCATCACGGTCGGCGCAAGCGAAGGCATCGACGCAGCATTCCGCGCCGTGATTGCGTTCGGCGACGAAATTCTCATACCCGAGCCATGTTTTGTATGCTATGCTCCCCTCGTGTCCCTTGCAGGCGGAACCCCCGTTCCCATCGAATGTAAAGTCGAAAACGACTTCAAACTCACCAAAGAAGAGTTGGAAAAAGCGATAACGAACAAAACAAAAGGTCTTTTGCTCGCCTACCCCAACAACCCTACGGGCGCGATTATGGAAAAGAGCGACCTCGAACAACTCGCGCCGATCATCAAAAAGCATAATCTGATTGTGTTCAGCGACGAAATTTACGGCGAATTGACCTACGACGGCGCAAAATTCACATCAATCGCTTCTCTCGACGGCATGCGCGAGCGCACAATTGTAATAAGCGGATTTTCAAAATATTTTGCAATGACAGGCTGGAGACTCGGCTACGTTTGCGCCCCGAAAGAGATTGTAGACGTAATTTTCAAAATTCACCAATACGGCATCATGTGCGCCTCGACAGCCGCACAATACGTTGCGCTCGAAGCGCTCAACGCCTCTTTTGCGGACAACTTCGAGGAAGTGCGTCTTATGCGCGACGAATATGACAAACGCAGAAAATATATCGTCGATAGACTTGAAAAAATGCAACTCGAATGTTTCAAACCGCGCGGAGCGTTCTACATTTTCCCGAGCGTGAAGTCAACGGGTATGGACGGCGAAAAGTTTGCCTATTCCCTTCTCGATTCAAAAAACGTTGCGGTCGTACCTGGCGGCGCATTCGGCAAGAGCGGACAAGACTACGTTCGCATAAGTTACGCCTATTCTCTCGATGTGATAAAGCGAGCATTCGATTTGATTGAGGAATTTATAAACGAACTCGGCTGATTTTCAAACACACTCGCCGACTTTTCGTTGATTTGAAATACATTGTCGCTTTCATTGCGCCGCACTTTGTCTGACATAGTGCGGCGCTTCTATATTCTTACGCATTGCAACACCGCGACATATCGCTCGATTGCTGAGTGTGAAAAACTTTGATGTTTTTTGCGACATACCCTCGAAAAACAATATTTTCAAAATCATAAAAATACGCGATTTTGCGGCATCTAACCGCATAAAATCGCGCATAAGTCGCAAATGTGGAATTTTTTTGCGTTATTGATTTATTTGAGTTTGTGGATTGCAACGTCGTAGGCTTCGCGAGTGGCGTCGGCAATTCTTCCCACTTTCTTCGCGTCGCCGATGACGTAGAGATTTTTCACTTTGCCCTCGAGTTCCTTTGCGAGCGAGTTGACCGAGCGTGCGCCGAGCGAAAGCACGACCGCCTCTGCGTCGACGTGATAGGGCTTGCCTTGACTTACAGGCTTGCGATTCTTGTCGAGTTTGACAGGTTCGATGACGATACCTTTTTCGTCAATGGAATTGAGTTTGTGCGAAAGGATGTATTGCGTTCCTTTTGCGTCGAGTTTCGGCACGATGTCGTCGAGGTGTTGGAACCACGTTCCGGGTGCGAGAGTGTCCGCCATTTCGACGATTGTGACCTTGTTGCCGCCCTCCACAAGCAATTCCGCCGTTTCGAGCCCCGTCATACCCGAGCCGATGAGAGCGACCTTTTTGTTTTCGAGTTTGACTTCGCCGCTCAAAATTTGCGTTGTCGTGTAGACGTTTTCAAGGTTTACGCCCTCGATAGAGCGAGGTTTGACCGCGCAAGCGCCCGTTGCGACGACAACCGCATACGGATTGTAACTTGCGATAACTTCGGGCGTCGCTTCGGTGTTGAGGTGGATTTCCGCGCCGAATTTTTCCGCATTTGTGCGCATATCTTCAAACGACCAACCGAGTTTTTCTTTCTTTGGCGGTTTGTTTGCAAGTTGAATTTGTCCGCCGATTTGGTTGTCTTTTTCAAGCACGATTGCTTTGAAGCCTCTGCGACCGAGCATTTCCGCGCAAGTAAGACCTGCAACGCCTGCGCCGACGACAACGACCACTCTGCCGTTTCCGTCGTGCGGAAGATTGTCAAATTCCTTTTCTCTGCCGACAGTCGGATTGACCGCGCAATAGCCGTGATCGCCGTGATAGGCGTTGTCTTGCATACTTTGTATGCAGTACAGGCAGCAAAGGCAGCGTTTGATTTCCTTTTCGCGACCGCTTTGCGCTTTTTCCGCCCAGTGCGGATCCGCGATGTGGGGTCTGCCGAGGGATACGAAGTCCTGATCGCCTTCTTCGAGTTGCTTTTCGGCTTGTTCGGGGGTGCGGATGAGGTTTGCGGCGATAACCGGGATATTTACCTCTTTTTTGACTGCAGCCGCAAGATATTTACGCCAGCCGCACTCGAAACTCGTGGGTTCGAGCCAGTAGTTGAACGTGTCGTATGCCGCGCTCGAAACGTCGATTGCGTCCACGCCCATATCCGCGATAGCCTTTGCGTATTTCAAGCCGGTTTCAAAGTTATAGCCTTTTTCGGGTTTTCCGATTTTTGAATAGAATTCGTCGAGAGTGAGGCGCACGATGACGGGATAATCGCCGCATTCTTTGCGGATTCCTTCCACGATTTCACGCAAGAAGCGCAGTCTGTTTTCAAAACTTCCGCCGTATTCGTCCGTTCTGTGGTTTGTATTCGGCGAAAGGAATTGTTGGATGAGATAGCCGTGCGTGCCGTGAAGTTCCACGCCGTCGATACCAGCCTTTTGGCAGCGTACCGCCCCGTCTATGAATTGACGGATAACCTTTTTGACTTCTCTATGGCTCAAAGCGCGCACTCTGCCGCCTGCAAAATAACTCGGTTCGCACTTGGACGCGGACACCGACGACAGCGCAAGATTGTGTTTTGACATAAACGGCGCGATTTTCGGTGCGATTTTGAACAGCGTTTTGGGGAAACTCTTGAACATTCTCGTCATTGCGATACACACGGGAACAGTGCCGATTGCAAGACCTACGTTCTGACGTCCGGGATGGTGCAACTGCACGAAAAGTTTTGCGCCGTGCTTGTGTATGCGCTCTGCAAACTCGTGAAGACCGGGTATCTGATAATCGTGGCTTGCGCCGAGTTGCGCAAACGCCGCCGAACCGTGAACGTCGTTTATACGAGTGATTTCGGTGATGATAAGCCCCGTACCGCCCTTTGCGCGTTCCTCATAATAGTCCATTAGTTGCTCTGTGACGCAACCGTCAAACTGACCGAAGCCCATAAGCATAGGCGACATAACGATACGGTTTTTGATTTCGCAATTTCCTATTTTCATAGGAGAAAACAGCATTTTGTATTCCATAATTCCCTCTAATTTTGCACAAATGCGCAAATGTATATATTTACTAAACTATGATAGCACGAAAAAAATGAATTAGCAAGGAATAAATTTACAAGTTAATCATTGCGCCTGCGGCGCATTCTTCATACGGCACTGCGATGGAAGCAACAAACTGAGTAGGCTAAGAATAAGTTTTCATTTAACCGCTTGCGTGCGTAGCACGCCCTCACCAAGCAAGCACTCGCGCGGAATTGCGGTTTGAGTTCTTGCCCCTCTTATTTTGAGAGCAAAGAGGGCTTGCGCGGTTAGTGATTGCGAGAACAAGTGCGGTTTTTGTCAATCGCCCCAAAAGGATTCGTTTCTATTTAGGGGATTCCCACGCTACGCTCTGAATGACGACGTGGGCGAT
>CAVKTQ010000037.1:0-9525 GCA_963659105.1 Firmicutes bacterium CAG:238
CGATATACAGAGATTCGTCAATAACAGACGAAAATGTCAAAATCAATCTTTCGGGCAATAAATTCGTGAGCGGCGTTTCAAAGGCGGCGGCTGGTAACAAACGACTTTCGGTGAAGGCAAGCACTGCCGACGCGTCGAGTTCGGGAGCGGTCTTTGCCGGCGGTTATACGGGATATATATATACGAAAGGCGTCGAAAACATATACCGCGAATTGAACGAGGAAAATCGCGAAGAAGAGAACGAAAGATACATTTTCGATTGCGCAATGGACGTTGTCGCAACGCAAAACGGAATAGGTCCCGCATATGCGGGCGGATTGTTCGGCTACAACGCTTACGTCGTTACGAGCGAGAGCGAGCAAGTGCAATGTCACGTCTGTTCAAACAAGTACGACTACAACGTGTCGGCGGTGCAATCTTCAAGTTCGAGCAAGACGGGCAACGTTATGTACGACGTTGCGGCGGGCGGCTTTTCGAGCAAACTTTATTCGGGATATTCGCTGCAGAACGTCGTGTTCGATCTCGGCAACTGCAATATAAAAGCGTACAGAGAGGCAGGCTCGACGGCAATCGGTGATATAGCGTCTGGCGGTTTTGTCGGCATGGCGACGAATTCAGTCACGAAATTCGGGAAACATTCAAGCACTCAGTCGGGAAATATCGACAATCTAACGCTGTCTTTTGAGGAAAACTCGACGATAGAGGCGGCGTGCTATTCGTTCGATTCTGACGCAACAAACGGCACGGGTTCGCAAAGCGAAGTGGGCAACAACGTGTACGGCGGAGGCGTGATAGGACTTGTGGTCGGTTATCTTAACGTTTCAAACGTCATCGCACAATACGAATACAGAGGCGGAACGCACAACGAATATTTCGTTCACGTCATTCAAAACGCCGTGTCGGGCAACGCAGACCTTGCGTCGGAAGGTTTTGTCGGCGGTATGTTTGGCATTATGATGGACACGACAAGCGCAAATCTGCAACTCGTCGGCGAAGAGAGCGAAGGTTCGCTGGTGTATCTTGAATCGAACAACAATCCGAACACTGCGTCGGTGGGCGGACTTATAGGCGCGGTATGGGCTTGGTGGCTCTCGCAAACGGAGTTCATCGACGGCGCGCTTGTAAAAAACATTCACGTTGCAGGCAAGGGCTATCATACCGTCAGCAACGATGAGTACGACATTTACGTCGGCGGCGCAATCGGCATTTCGGGCAACCAGAAAAAAGGCAACGCCAATGCCGGCAACAAACTCGTCGGCATAGTCGTTGACAATTGCAAAGTGGAATCCATCGGCGAAAATCAGATGTTGACTTATGCCGCAGGTATAGTCGGCGGCATATGGTGGGCTTATGCGCAATATCTTCAGGATTCGGTGGTCGTAAATTCGAGCGTGACGTCGAGCAGCGTTTCGCAAAAGTCGTATGCGGCAGGCGTTACGGGAATCGCACAACAGGCGTATATCAGCGGGTGCGCGGTCATCGACACGGATATAAGAGCGATTTCGCCAAACAACGAGGCGGCGGCGTTCGGCATATTCTCGTGGTCGAAAGGCTATTATTCGGTCACGGGCAACTATTCCAACGCAACGCTGAAAGCGGAGGGCAAATCGGGCTCGTCGTACTACGCAGGCATCGGACATCCGCAATACGCCGCAACAGACGGCAATTATAACAAACCAATGTACGCAAACGTTTCCGTTGCCGAAAACGCAGGCACGGATACGATATATCAAAACAGTTCGAGATATCCGAACGCGAAAGGTGCGGCGTTGTACCTCGACGAGAGCAAAAACAACCGTATAGAACTCGCAAATCTCAAAGATACGCAGAAAGTTTATCCTATGGCGTATCTTGCCGTCGGCTCTGGTACGAGCAGCGCGAACGGCTTTGTCGTCGATGTGAAATCGAGCAACGAAAGCGTTGCTACGGTGTCGAAAAACAGCGACGGATATTATTATGTCACCGCAGTCGGCAAGGGCGTGGCATACGTCAGCGCATGGTGCTCGGTGAACGGAAAAGAGTATCAACTCTGCACATATCCCGTGTTTGTTCAGGGCGGAGAGGATACGACTTCGTTTGCGCTTGACGTGACGGACGCAAATGGCAACTCGCTTGACGAGAACAACGTGAACGCGCTTTGCGATTATGAAGACGGCACATTGCATTATCGCTATGTCAAACGCCTTGTCGGCGATCCCGATACGGCGGACGCATTTTCCGTAACGCCGATTGTGAACGGAACGAGCGGAGTTTTCCCGACGGAAGCGACGCTTTACGACGTGAAAGCGGATGATTCGTGGTCGGAAGATCCTCAAAGCAGGGTTGCAAGCATAATCGCAAACAAGGGAAGCAAGGTCGAGCGTTCGTCTTTCAACGGAAGAATGACGATTGCGACGACGGGTGAAGTCGGCGCAAGGACAAAAGTGTCCGTTTCGGTGAAAAACTCGATTTCATCAACCGTCATAATGGTGCTCGAATACGTCGTGAACGGCGAAACATACGGCGTTATCACCGAGTTTGTGCCAAATGAAATCGTAGGCATCGATTTAACGCCCGATTCCGAAACGCCTGCGCACGACATTGTCACCGTCGGCGGCAAAACGTACTATGTTTACGCCCCGGGCGACGTGGTCAGATTCAACGCAAAAACCGTGCGCCGATTCAGCGATACAAGAGAATATGTCGTCGAAACGTCGTTTTCGGGCGACGGCGTTACGCCAAACGGCACGGTGGTCGTGTCAAAAGACAAGGATACATACGAAGTGAAATGCGCCACGATTGACGGCTCGGCAAGCGCAACCGCGTACATTCTTGTGAGAAAGCAGGTGACTGTCACTCCGAGCCTCAACGGCGCGGTGTTTTCCGCCTCGCAGAAGTTGATAAACGGCTCGACATACAACTTTTCGGTTGCGCCGCAAGCAGGTTACGGATTGCGCCCGACGATTTTCTTGACGATAAACGACGTGAAATACGAGTGCGAATTTGTGGAAAACGGCGCGCAACTGTCATATGGCGGAACGACTTATCTGCTTACGGCGGTGAAGTCGGACGTTGACGGTTCGTACGGATTCGAGATGAGCGGCGAGTTGACGACAGCAATCGCAAACGACGCTGACAGCATTACGATAGGCGCAAGTTTCAACAAAACTTACGAATACGTTTTCGTGTCCAACTACGGCGACAACGAGGCGTTCCGCATAGAAGTCGCTTCCGGCACGCCCCTCAAAGATTTCGACACTACGGACTTTGACGCATGGACAAAGACGCTCAAAAGATACGGCTTCGAGTTGCAGGGGTTCTATCTCGTGTCCGAGGCAAGCAACCTTTCGGATTTCGGGAAGTCCTTTGACGAGATGAAACAATCGGACGCAGAGTACGCAAACGGCTTTTTGAAGTTCTATGCAAGGTGGACGTATTCCGTTGTCACGCAATCTCCGTCGAGCGTTGAGGTGAAGTCGAGTTTCTCGCAAGGCGCGTTGCAGGACGGAGATATGATTCCCGTTTCGGAAAAGAGCGGATTCGGTTTCTCGCTCGAACTTTGCGACGGATATATCGGTTCGCCGAGATTCGACGCATATATAAGGCTCGAGGACGGAACGTACGTTTCGATCACCGATTTGTTTGAAAAGGACGCTCTCGAAAACAGTTTTTATGCAAGTTACGCAAAACTGTCCGAATACGAATCGGGATTGATTTACGTCAGAGTTTATGCCGACGACCTCGAATTTTTCGTCGGAGACGATGTGAAATACGACGGCAACAAACTTTATTCCGACGGCATATTTACGCTTGAATATTCCGTAAATTACGGTTCAAGCGACAGCGTAAAAGACATCGAATCTGCGTTTTCGTCGCCGTTGCCGAAAGGCACTGCGCTCAGAGTGTACTATCAAAAAGACGGCGTGGCGGTATGGGCAGGCGGCTTTGCGCTCGACGAAGCGACAAGCGAGATTGCGGTGTCGTCGTTCAAATCGATGTATGACGGCTCGGCTTTGCAAAACTCTTTCAGACAGGGCGCAAGAAGCGAAAAATTCGCGCTTGTCGTGACGTTGCCGAACAACACCGATTCGTTCGGTTCTCGGGGCGGATTTGACTTGACCGCATATGTAGACGGCTATGAATATGCCGCAACAACGGCAAAATACGGCGAATACGCGCAAAGCGTCGAGGATGCGCCGACGGATGCGGTGCCCGATTCAAAACAAACGGCGGTCGTGTATTCTGCAACGCGGCATGCCGTTTCGGTTGACGCAAGCGGAAACCTTTCGTACACGGTGACGGACAACGCCGTAGAGGGCGTGACCGATCATCGCCATCAGGGCAGTTCGTATATGTTCAAAGTCGAATTGACGGCGGGCGGAGCAATCGGAGACGTGACGTTCGACTTTATCGGAACCGAAACCGTGCGTACCACGACTGCGGTGTACTTTGTGGCAACAAGCGGCACGACGTTCTCGACGGAGCAACTGAAAGGATATACGCTTTCGCTTGTCGAAACAAGAAACGCTCAACAGCCTGCCGAGGGCAAAACTTTGTTTTCGCAATCGTTTTGAAGACCTATGAGGTTTTGCAGATATCGCACTTTCATAACGACAAGCAAGCACACCGTGCTTGCTTGTCGTCTTTTTGCAAAAAGTCGCGCGAGACAAATTAATGAACCACATTTTTGGGCGGCAAAGTTGCCAGAAGAAGTCAATACTGCTATAATGACGATATAAAGTTCCGTTTCGGTGAAGAATGACTGATTATTCAAAAATCACAAGACAGCAACTCGAGGACGAAATGAAGACCTTGCGTAAGGTCTTTTCGGTCGTGCGAGTGCTTTCAAAAGACGATATACCCGTCGACGGCAAACCGAGAAACGCCGAGCATGACAACTGCTTCGATTTTTGGCAGAGAGGTTGCGCTTGCGAAAACTGCATATCCTCTCGCGCTTTTGCCGAAAAGACGCAAAAATCCAAGTTGGAATTTTGCGGAGACGATATCTATCAGGTGATATCGCGATATGTCGAAGTGGACGGAGAGCCTTGCGTTGTGGAATTGATAAAGAGTTTTCGGGAAGAATCGACGATAGACCTTGGCGAAGGCAGAGCGTTTGCGGCAAAACTCACCGATTATTTTGACAAGACATACGTCGACGTTCTCACGGGCGCGTACAACAGAAGATATTACGAAGAAAGGTTGCGCACGTCAAAAAAAGAGGGCGGCGTCGCAATGATGGACGTCGACGACTTCAAGATATACAACGACCTGTTCGGACACTCCGAGGGCGACAACGTGCTTTTGGCGGTTGCAAAAGAAATCAAACGCCATATTCGCAGCGAGGACAAACTGGTGCGCTATGGCGGCGACGAATTTTTGTTGTATATGCCCGGCATCAAACGCGAGCATTTTTCAAAGCGTATTGCCGACATAAGAGAAAGCGTGGACGTGCTGCGTCTCAAAACCAATTCGTCGGTAAATCCCTCGCTCAGTATCGGCGCGGTGATGATTTCGGGCGAAACTGTCGAAGACGGCGTGAGAAAAGCGGACGAATTGCTCTATCTTGCAAAGAGAGAAAAGAACGTTGTCGTGACAGACGCTTCCCAATCCGACGCATTGCAAAAAAAACGCGCGAAAGTGCTTGTGGTGGACGACGCAAAGATAAACAGAGATATGCTTCGTTTCATACTTCAAAACGAGTACGATATTCTCGAATCGGACGGCGGCGGCGACTGCATTGAAAAGATAAAGAAGTACGGCAACGACATATCCGTGATTTTGCTCGACCTCATTATGCCGCAAACTGACGGCTTTGCGGTGCTCGATTTTATGGCGAAAAATCACTATATCGACGAAATTCCCGTTATAACGATAACGGGCGACGATTCGGGCGAATCTATGCTCAAAGCGTACGAAATGGGCGTAAGCGATTATATAAGGCGACCTTTCGACGCAAAAGTCGTTTATCGCAGAGTTTCCAACACCGTGAATATTTACGCAAAACAAAAGAGACTCGTATCCGCCGTCGTCGAGGAAATGTCCGAAAAGGAAAAATACGGGCAACTGCTCGTCGAAGTGCTTTCGCAGATTATGGAATTCGGCGGCAAAGCGTCGGGTTCTCATGTGAAAAACATCGGCAAGTTGACCGAACTTTTGCTCAACGCGCTCGTTTGCAAAACGCAAAAGTACAAGTTGTCAACGCGCGATATCAATCTCATTTCCGTTGCTGCGACAATTCACGATATAGGCAAGTACGAGGTAAGCAACGACATAATCAACAAGCCCGACAAACTCAGCGAGGAAGAGTTCGAAAATATGAAAATGCACACCGTTTTCGGCTCGCAGATGATAAAAAATCTCAAAGAGTACGAAAACGAGCCGCTGTTGAAATACGCATACGAGATTACGCGGTGGCATCACGAAAGATATGACGGCTCCGGCTATCCGGACGGCTTGAAGGGGGATGAAATTCCCATATCCGCTCAAGTCGTGTCGTTGTGCGACGTATACGACGCATTGCGCTCGAAACGTCCGTACAAAGAGGCGTATTCCCACGAAAAAGCGGTTGAGACGATTCTCTCGGGCGAGTGCGGCGCGTTCAATCCGTTGCTCGTGGAATGCTTCGAACAAATAAGCCCGAAAATAAAAAATATCTGACAAACGATGAAAAACAAATTTTTGAAAATTCTTTCAATTTTGCTCGTTGCGGCGACCGTTTCGATTATGGCGTCGCTGCTTTTTGCGTGCAACGAAAGCAATCCGAAACAAGAAGAAGACGACAGACCGCAAATCATAATAGGGAGCGACGAATATCCGCCGTTTTTCTATATCGACGAGGACGGCGACTTTGCCGGCATCGACGTTGAGATTGCGCAAAAGGCTTGCGACCGCATAGGCTACAAAGCCGTGTTCAAGAAAATCGAATGGAGCGACAAGGACGCCTTGCTCGCAAGAGGCGAAATCGATTGTCTTTGGGGCAGTTTTTCCATGAACGGCAGAGAGGATCGCTATGATTGGGTCGGACCGTATATGAAATCGAGTCAGGTCGTTGCGGTGCTTGCCACGAGCAATATATACAAGTTGTCAGACCTCGCGGGCAAAAGCGTTGCGGTTCAGGCGACATCGAAACCCGATGAGATTTTGTCAGGCCACACCGATTCGCGCATACCCGACGATTTGAGACTTTATTGTTTCACCGATTTTGAAATCATTTTCTCGTCGCTTGACAACGGATATGTCGACGCTATTGCCGGACACGACTCGATTATAGCGACCTACAGCAAAGGCAACGAATCGAAATACAGAGTGCTTGACGAATCGCTTTTGGACGTTTCGCTCGGCGTGGCGTTCCAAAAAGGCAAAAACGAAGAGTTGGTGACTTTGCTCAATCAAGCCATTCAAGCGCTTCTTGACGACGGCACGATTGCGCAAATCGCAACGAAATACGGGCTCGATTCCCAAAAGGTGCTTGCCCTATGAAGAAAATTTCAACGAAACAAATCACAATAATTCGTATTACCGTGCTTGCGACAATTGCCGTTGCGGTCTTTTTGACGACGTTTTTCGTGGTTACCGATCGTGAAAAAAAGGACATCGCGACTGATATGCTCACGTTCAATCAATACGTCAAAGAACAGTGCGTGAAATACGACTCCATAAATGCCGCCACAAGTATGAAATCGTTATTCAATCTCTCGGACAAGGCTATGGCGTTGAGAAGTTCGATTGCCGTCGTCAGGGCGGACGAAGAGAGCGTGCTCGAAGACATCGTTACGTCAAATCGTCTTACGGGCGCAATCGCCGTAAATCTCGACGACTCGAAGATATCCGCCTACACTTTGGACGGGTTGGATTATTCGTCTTGGAAATACTTGTTCGACAAGTATTCTTCTGTCGCCGACGATTTGCACAAAACTTGCAGCGACAGATATATGTTGTCGGACGGAAGTTGCTATGACTACGCGCTTGTCGGAAGAACGGATTGCAGAGGGATCATCCTTTGCTATGTCAATTACAGCGCAAACGAAATCATAAGCTCGCAGATATCGATAAGGACGTTGCTTTCGGGGTACAAGTTCGAAAAGAACGGCGTCGTCGTCATCACCGACGGCGTGAACGTAATTGTGTCAAACAAGGAAGAATACAACGGCATACTCGCTTCCGAATGCTATGTTGTGGACAAACTGCGTTTGCAAAGCGGATACGACACGCTTATCGAGTGCGAGGACAAAACGATTTTTGCGGTGCGCTCCAAAACCAACAATTACTACATTTACACCTACGTTCCCTCAAAGGAAGTGTTTGTAAACAGAAATCTGACCCTTGCATACGTCGCGATTATTTATGCCGTATTCGTGCTCATCTTCTTTGGCGTGAAACAGCATGCGGACAAAGTCAAACGCCTCGAAAAAGAGAAAATTGACCAAAAATATAAACAAGAACTTACGGACCTAACCGAGCAGGCGGTGCACGCAAACGAGGCGAAAACGGAGTTTCTGCGCCGTATGAGTCATGACGTTCGCACGCCTATCAACGGAATTCGCGGCATGGTGAAGATCGGCGACTATTATGCCTACGACCTCGAAAAACAAAAAGAATGTCGCAAAAAAGTTTGGGAATCGTCGGGATATCTTCTCGAACTCGTCAACGAGGCGCTGGATATCACCAAATTCGATACAGAAGGATTCGAACTTAAAGAAGAGCCGTTTTCAATGGAACAACTGCTTGAAATCGTGAGCAATATGAATGAATTGAGAGCCAAAGAAAACGGAATAACGTTCGTTTTTGAAAAGCCCGACATCGTTCACGATTCGCTTGTCGGCGCAGACGTCCAACTCAAAAGCGTGCTTACAAATCTCTTGGGCAATGCGGTCAAGTACAACGTCAACGGCGGAAGCGTTACGCTTTCGTGCAGAGAACTGTCCTTTGACGACAGGACCGCTCAATTCGAGTTTGTGGTCGCCGATACGGGAATCGGAATGAGCGAAGAATTCCAAAAGGTTATGTTCGAGCCGTTTGCAAGAGAAAACGAGGATTCGTCCAAACCCGGCGTGGGACTCGGACTTGCCATCGTCAAACGTTCCGTTGACAAAATGAACGGAACGATATCCGTCGAAAGCGCAATCGACAAAGGCTCGAAGTTCACGCTGAATATGCCGTTCCGTATTTCAAAAGAAAAGGTCGAGAAAAAAATCGATAGCGAAAAGACGGACAGGACAAACGATAAGGCGCTTGAAGGCGTCACCGTGTTGGTTGCCGAAGACAACGACATAAACTTTGAAATTGCGCAATTCGTCTTGCAATCCGCCGGTGCAAAAACCATATGGGCAAAGAACGGACGGGAAGCGGTGGATATTTTCAATTCAAGCGAACCGGGGACTATAAATTGCGTGCTTATGGACGTGATGATGCCCGTCGTCGACGGATTGGAAGCAACAAGACGTATCCGCGTGAGCAACCGCGTCGACTCGGATGTCGCAATAATAGCAATGACGGCAAATACGTTTGACGACGACGTCAGAAAAGTCCTCGACGCAGGCATGA
>CAVKTQ010000037.1:9535-14774 GCA_963659105.1 Firmicutes bacterium CAG:238
TGTCAAAGCCGCTCGACGCACAAAAACTCGTGAAAACGATTGCAAGATATCTCAGAAAGGAGTGAGTCTATGTCAGCGAGAGATTTTTATGAGATCATAGGCGAAAACTATGGCGAAACGTTTTCGAGATTCGGCTCGGAAGCATTGATTGAAAAATTGGTGGCGGCGTACGCGCAAGACCGTACGTTTGAATCGTTGGAGCGCGCAATCGAAAACGGCGACGTGAAATCGGCGTTTGTATCTGCGCACACTCTCAAAGGCGTGGCGGCAAACCTCGGATTTTCAAATCTTGCAAAAGTCGCAAGCGAAATCACCGAGATTTTGAGACGCGGAAGTCTCGACGGCGTTGCGCCGCTGCTTGCGCAAGCAAGAGATATCCAAAACGCCATCATTGCAAACACACAAATTGTATAGTAATTTCGATTGGCAAGGTGCTTTTTTGCAAAACATTGCGAAATCGAAAGACCTTCGTTTCGCAAAATTCATAAAATCCAAAAATCGCGAAATAATATGCCGAGTTGGGCTTGAAAATCACCGCGCAATAGGTCGCACGCAAATTTTGTTTGCAACCGCAATGTATGATAAACAGAGCAGTGTTTCATATTTTTATGCGTTTAATTTTGATAACATGAGATTTTTATAAATTCATAGAATTTATAGGTGTAGTTTTGTCGCAAAAAATTCTCGTAAAAAAAATAATACGAACCCATTATCTGAGTTCGTATTATTGTCCGTTGGTGAGCAAAAAAATGCTTTAATTGATTCAATCTTTACACTCACAAATAGCAAGGTTAAACGTCGCAAGGAAGTCTTTTATCAAGAATGCGCAAAAATGGGGAAATGTACAAATGTTTGATGAAAAACCTATATTGTCACGCACTATTTTTATGCCAAATCGTATCTCCTTGTAGTCTGAACTTTTAATCAAAGTCGAAAGTGATTTTGAGTTGTTATTGCCGGCTTTTACTTCAATGGGAACAAGATCGTCTTTGTGGCGCACAAAGAATTCTTCCTGCAAAGTTGAGTTTTCCTTTTTGAAATAACGAAGTTCATATCCGGATTTTACGAGGGCTTCACCGATTATGCTTTCAAATAACCCGCCCTTGTAGACATCGAGATTTTTGTTTTGGCGAAAATCCATTTGTGCATCGTCGTCGAGTTGCGACAACAGTAGCCCATTGTCGGCATAATATAGTATGCAACAATCTTCGACTACATTGCCCTTGAGTGGGAGATTCGGCGTTTGTAAAGCGCGGCTTACATTGACTATGCCGGCATCTTCAAGCCATTCGAGCGAACCTCTGTAGTCTTTGAATTTTGCACCCGAACGTACTTTTGATATCTGGAATTTTTTGTTTTCTTTTCCGAGTTGGAACGGCACGGATCTGAATACGTTTGCAACACGTGATTTATCCAATCCGGATGCATATTTGCGAATATCCGCTTCATAGCCGATGACTATTTGGCGTTGAAGATCGAGAGTGTTTTCGAATGTTTTTTTGTTGACAAAATCGTACACAACGTTCGGCATGCCACCAACTATGCAATAATCCAAGAACAAATCGTTGTAAATTTTCAACACGGCAGGGGAAAATGGCGTAAATGAACGCATGTGTTCAAGAATATCGTCTTTTATAGAATCGTCATACCCGAGTGCCCAAAGAAATTCTTCAAAATCTAACGAGCGCATTTCCACTTCCGTTTTATAACCGACACTAATGCTCGAAATTTCCTTATAATGAATGCCAAGCAACGAACCGCTACAAATAATATCAAATCTTCCATCCAAAGAGAAGAATTTCAAAGTTGTAGTAATGTCCGGGAACTCTTGTATTTCGTCAAAGAAGATAAGCGTTTTATCGTCAACAAACTTCGCATCTGCGTTTATGCGCGAAATATTCTTAATAACTGCATCGGCAGAGTAGCCGTTTTCAATGATTTGTTTGTAAATCGGGTCTTCGGCAAAGTTGATGCTCACAACACTATCATAGTGAGAACTCGCAAAATTCAAGATGGATTTGGTTTTCCCAACTTGTCTTGCGCCTTTTATTATGAGCGGTTTGCGCTCTGGATTTTCTTTCCAACTTACAAGAAAAGAGTCTATTTTCGCTTTAGATAATCTTTCATAACTTGCCTCTTAGATTGATATAGTTATAGCATATTAACGAGTAAAAATCAAGCCATTATGTCAAAAAAATGAGCCACTTTTATGGTGATTACGACTAAAAAATGAGCGAGTTTTTTATAAAATGGGCGTTTTTATGAGATTTTTAACGATTTTGAATTGATTTTCATCGGGTATCTCATTTCGCAAAAATTGTCAAATCTAAAAATTGCGAAACGAAACATAACAAGGATTAGTTTGAATAATTTTGAAAAAAGTTGTTGCGCACAAATTGTGTGCATAACCAAAATATATAGCATCTTGCTTAATTGCACCGAGTTTTCATTGCCTTTCGGCATGGCGGTTTAGCACAGAGAAAAGCCTTTGTCAACGGCATAAAAATCTTGTTTTCGTGTTGTGAAAAATTGCAATGATTTTTATGTGAATTTTAACCGTTTGCCTGTTAGACGTGCCGTAGTCTTTGATACAAGTAGAAGGATTTTCACACAACATTTTTATGCTAGTCGTTGACATAGGCAGATTGTGATTAGAAATGATATGTTTTTTGAGTTTTCTCGGTGCTGCGCCGTCCTGTTGCCGAAAGGCAAATAAAACTCGGAGCATATAAAAATGAAAAAACAAATTCAAAATTATGACGTTCTCAAAGAAACGATCTCTCAAAACAACGTTCTTGCAATAGCAGAACAGTTGGCGATGTATGAAACACGATTCCTTATCGGCTATATGGGAAGCAGAATGCAAAAGATATATGCGGATTTATGTGTTGACATAAAGCGTAAAAACGACATTAACCACACTTTCAGCGACAGTTATGATTTGGTTCAAGAATGTGCGCTATTCCTTTGTAATCATTATGGGAAGCGATTAAACGACGTTTTGACACACGATAAAAAAGGCAAGGCAACAACAGTCAAGATTGCGTGCATTAGAGCAATGTCAAAACTTATCACTCGAAGAACAAGCGATTATTTCCGGTCTGTGAGTCTTGAAGCCTTAACGCCCGTTAGCGAACTGTCTTGCGAGGTTGAAGAAGATGTTGTCAAAGACTATACCGTCTATGATTCAATCGTTAAGAGTCTAAATCTGACGGACAATATGCGAATTGCGCTCGAATGCAGGCAAAACGGATTGAGTTATCCCGAAATCGCCGCCATACTTGAGAGAGCGCAATCCACCGTGTTTGAATACTTTATCAAAATGCGCCAACGATATGACACAATTTATGGATAAGAAGACGGGTATACAAGCTGTTGTCGAGGCTTTCTCGACAAATGCGTTTTATATTCCTATGGCTTTAAACAATTGATAGGCACGACATATATTCCGTCCGGACGCTTGTAAAGAGGTCCGGAGGCGGTCAAAATCATCATAAATGCTGGTGCTTTTTCATCACTTTTTTCTATAATTTTATTCTTCAAATTGTTGAGCGATACTGCACCCTCATTGATAAGTTTTTCGCCGCCGAGCTTGATTTCAATCGCCGCCCATTCCCCGTTTGGCAAATGAAGAACGGCATCGCATTCAAGTCCCGCATTGTCTCTGTAATGGCGAATTTCTCCGTCCAACGTTGAAGCATATATCGACAGGTCCCTAACCGCAAAATCTTCAAAGAACAACCCGAACGAGTTTAAATCGTTCATCAAGTCGGCAGGGGAAATATTCAGCGCTCTGCATGCTATTGACGTGTCGACAAAATGTTTTGTCTCCGTCGTTCTGATGGATGTCTTTGAGCGGATATTGGGATTCCAAGCAGCGATATTCTCGATTATATACAAATCTTTCAATGCGTCCATATAATCGTCGAAAGTTTTTGCATCCATCGTCCGTGCATTGCTTAATTTTATATCTTCCATTATCGTCGTATTCGGTGCTTCCGTGGAAATGTTGCGAGCATAACTTCTCAATATCATTTTGAACACTTCGGCTTTTTTGTTGCGGAACTTTTCGTTTTCACTGTTTTCAAATACAAACAAACTGTCATAATAGTTTCTTGTAATCTCAAGAGCCAAGTCCCTATCGTCTTGCAAAGCAATCGGCCATCCGCCACGGCATATCAAATACGCCGTGTCAGTCAACGCGAAATCTCCGTTCAAATCAAAATAATCTGCGCTTGGATTTTCAAACAATTCTTTGAGCGAAACTATTCCTTTTGATTCTTCGGACTCAAAAAGTGACATTGTGCGCATTTTCAACGGAACGATGCGTCCCGCTCCGGAATGGCGGATTTGTGTCTTGTCGGCAGGAGTGGAACTGCCTGTAAGAATGTATTGACCAAAAGTATACTCAAAATCAAGAGCATCCTTGACCTGATTCCATATGTCAGGTACGGATTGCCACTCGTCAATAAGACGAGGTTTCTCTCCTGCCAAAACACCCTTCGGATTGATTTTGGCAAGCTCGATGGTTTGTCGTGTATTGAGTTTTATGAAACTCTTTTGGTAAAGCATGCAAGTTGTGGTTTTTCCGCAAAACTTGGGACCGGCAACCAACACTGCGCCCGAAGATTTAAGTTTGCTTTCAATCTTCAATTCGATCAAACGCTTATAGTATTTTTTCATAGTCTATGTCTCCGTCAAACATATTTTAACAAACAAAATATAGAAAATCAATATAAATTCCCGATATTTTCAATGAAAAATTCCCAACATTTTCAATTTTCCTGTCAAAATAGATGGTTTTTTATTAATTGCGAATACGACAACGATTATACCGCCGTTGACACGTTCATCGAAAGGATGAATTTGACACAAGGCGAATATGACGTTCTCTGCGCTTATATGTCGGGATTGACTTATCTTGAAGTGACAAATCTTTTGAACGTCAACCGCACAACCGTTTGGCGCAGAAGAGTGTGCCTGCAAAAGAAATACATGTTTTTAAGATAAGACAACCCGACATTGCGTCGGGTTGTTGATGTGTTATTTCAATTCCAAAAAACCATCGAGGAATGCACTGACAAGAGGGAATTGTTTTTCGCCGACAGTAAATTTTATTCTAATATACTTGCCATCGTTTGACATCCATGAGACCGTTCCGTCGCCGAATTTTTTATGTGTTACCGTAACGCCGATTTTAACATTTGAAAGCATTTCTTCAAAGTCTTTTTGGGCGGAA
>CAVKTQ010000038.1:0-4161 GCA_963659105.1 Firmicutes bacterium CAG:238
GTTATGGACAGTTCGGTTGCGCAAATGCGAGCCGTCACTACGAACGCCATAAATATCGCCGCAACGAGCGTACTCGGCGACGGTCTGACCTACGATATGCTTTTCGACATCGTTAAGGACAAAGACGGCAAAATCTCGATGATAAAGGCAAATTCGCCCGAAATAAACAAAATCGCAAGGCAGATTGCAAACCTTGCGCAAGCAAATTTGGACTCTCTCGGCACGCAAGAGATACAGATTTCGGCAGGCACGTTCACGGGTCTTGCGCTTCTTATGGGCTTCGGACCCGACGTAACCATAAAAATCACCCCTATTGGTATGGCAAATTGCGATTTCGTATCATTTTTCCAGTCGGCAGGCATAAACCAAACCTTACATAAAATCTACATCGACGTTTACGCCGACGTGAGCATAGTCACGCCTATCGACCAACCGACGATACAAGTCAAAGCCGAAGTTCTCGTATGCGAAAATCTTATAGTCGGCGAGATTCCCGACACGTATCTAAACCTTTACGACTCGTCGAGTTTGCTGAATTTAAACGCTTAGAACGCCTATTTTGACAAAAATCACATTTATAGACCGCATATAAGCATTATTAACAGCATTTAAGACATCGCATGTTGTTTATTATGTCGTTTGAATGCATAGACGGCAATTCAAAGTGTTTTTCGATTTTTTTTTCGTCGTACAGTGCAATCTTTTCGCTTATATCTTTTTCGAGCGAGAGCGAGATATTAAACCGAACACGAATCCGCACACTATAACCGTCGTAAGACCTGCCGAAACCGCACTCATACCGCCCGTTATCGCGCCCAAAAATCCGTCTTTTTGCACGCCTTCCAACGCGCCTTTGGCAAGATTCGAGCCAAAGCCCATAATGGGAATAGTTACGCCCGAGCCTGCAAATTCTTTCATAGGCTCGAACGCGCCGCACACTTCGAGTATAACGCCCAAAAGCATATACGTCACGAGTATACGCGCCGACGACATCTTCGTTTTGTTTATGAGGATTTGACCCAACATACACACGAAACCGCCGACCGCAAACACTTTCAGATAATCGAGGAATATTTCCATATCGTCACCATATTTTTTCGTTTATCGGTCAAAACTATTACAAAATTTACACATTTTTATAACACTTTCAACCGTATTGCCGCTTTTTACGGCAAAATTCGTATAATTTTGTTGATTGCAGGTTCACCGCTCTTTTGCGCTTTGCAAGGCAACCGTTATTGCAAAAACGGATGACTTTCAAAAGTCACGGCATGCGACACCCCGGGAATCGTTTCCTTTTGAAGAGGCGTATCTTTGTTTAAGAGCGCACCCGTCGGAACGAGAAGCACCCTTTTCAACTCGCCTCTCTGCATTTTTTTGAGGGTGTACGAATTGAACGCTGTATTCACGCACCCTGCCCCCGAACCGCCTTGAAAAGTCTTTTGTTCGGGCGTAAAATAACTTGCGCCGCAATCCATATAGTATTTCGGCAAAGTTATTCCCTCTTTTGAAAGCAGATATTCGAGCATTTCCTTTCCGTGTCTACCCAAATCACCCGTAAAAATACCGTCGTAATAGTCGGGCGAACGCCCAGTTTCCTTAAAGTGAGTCACAATCGTGTCGCAAGCGGCAGGCGCCATAGCCGCGCCCATATTCGCTTCGTCGTCTATGCCCAAATCCACGACTTTGCCCATCGTTCCGCCCGTCACGGTGACGTAATGAGTGTTTGGCTCTGCGTAATCGTTGCTTTCTCTCTCGAAATTGTCCTCGACGATGTTCGATTTTTCCTTATCTATGACTTTTTTCTGCTTTTCTATGCTTTTTTTGTACTTTTCGAGAGTCTTTTGGTCGATATTCATATTTTCGTCGATGGCGATAATATCGTCCTCGTACACTCTTTCGTTCATCATAGACGGCTTTTCGCTTGACAACACCGTACAGCCTGCGCCCGTAACCGTCCATTGCGACGTGGGCGTGCGCTGATTGCCGAGTTCGAGCGGAAAACGGTATTGCCTTTCCGCCGACGCAAAGTGACTCGAAGTCGAACAAGTGACATTCTTCGCAAATCCGCCGTCAATGAGCATAGAACCGACGATAACGCTTTCGCTGAACGTCGAACAAGCGTTGTAAAGCCCCAAAAAGGCGCACGGAAAATTGCGCGCGGCAAGCGACGTTGCGGCAAGTTCGTTGAGCAAATCGCCGCCGAGCATAATATCTATATCCTCTCGTTTCAATCCCGCCTTTTTGATTGCGCCGCTCACTGCGTCACGGTGCATTTTGCTTTCGCATTTCTCGTAGGATTTTTCGCACCAAATATCGTTTTTAAGCACGATGTCGAACTTGTCTGCAAAATTTCCGTCGCCTTCTTTGGGTCCTACGATTGTAAATCCGCTTTTTAGATATATAGGGTTAGATAACTGAAAAGTCCTCATTTTGCCACCTCACATATAAACGAAATAGCCGATTAATCCGACGATAAAACTCGCAACCACGCCAAACACGATGATAGGTCCTGCAATGACGAACATTTTTGCGCATACGCCGAAAAACACGCCCTCGCGGTTGTATTCCATAGCAGGCGAAACCACCGAATTTGCAAATCCCGTAATAGGAATAATCGAGCCGCCACCGGCAAAATGTCCGAGTTTGTCGTAAAGTCCGAGCGCAGTGAACAAACTTCCGAGAAAAATCATTATGCAACTTTCAAAAATCGCAACGTTTTTGTCGCTCATATCCTTGAAAATAATCCGCAAAATATCGCCGATGCCCTCGCCGATACAGCAAATCGTGCCGCCCACCAAAAACGCCGCAAGCAAAGTTCGCACCATCGGCGATTTTGGCGCGTTTTCTTTAACGTATTGTTGATACTCGATTCTGTCAATCATAAATTGCCTTCGCCTTTTCCCGCATCGTTCATATCCTCGTTTCCGCTGTTGCCGACAGCGTTTCCCATGCTCCCTTCGACAACACCTTCGGTATTTTGCATTTTCTTGAAAAACACCTCTTTATCTTCCACGTTTTTTGAAAACAATGCGTCCATATCAGCAATATTTGCCATTATCAATATTTTTTAGACATAGAAAAAAATTAGGCAAAACCATTTAATTATTATTCACCACCAAAAACGCATTAGCTGAAATGAGATTTAGTAATAAATTGTGTGATACTTTTTGTAATATGACTTATAAAAAAACAGTCGTTAGCAATAAATAATATTCAAAGTGCATTAAAACTTATCGAATTCACCCCTCTCTACATACAAAAAAGCACATCTTGCGATGTGCTTTCTTGCTGGTGGAGAGGGATGGATTCGAACCATCGAAGTCACTGACAACAGATTTACAGTCTGCTCCCTTTGGCCACTCGGGAACCTCTCCGTTTGGAGCTGGTGATCGGAATCGAACCAACAACCTACTGATTACAAATCAGTTGCTCTGCCTGTTGAGCTACACCAGCATATTGAGTTGTTGGTGCCTCGGGGCGGACTCGAACCACCGACACAGGGATTTTCAGTCCCTTGCTCTACCACCTGAGCTACCGAGGCATACGGGATTCAATCCCCTATTTTAGTTTTATGGCAGTGACGGTTGTCACTGCCACAAACTTGGATGGCGACCCGGAGGGGGCTCGAACCCCTGACCTCCAGCGTGACAGGCTGGCGTACTAACCAACTGTACTACCGGGCCAAACGATTTTAAGTTTTGGTGGGCCTTCACGGACTCGAACCGCGGACCGATCGGTTATGAGCCGACTGCTCTAACCAACTGAGCTAAAGGCCCGAATCATATCGGTGAAGTTTGTGCTGGTCGGGGTGAAGAGATTCGAACTCCCGACCTTCTGAACCCAAATCAGACGCGCTAGCCAAACTGCGCTACACCCCGAAAGACTTTCGCGTCGTTCATTGCGACTACAACAATATACAATAAATCAAAAAAGTTGTCAATGATTTTTTTGATAGATTTGAATAAATTTTCGACACAAAATTTCAAGAATTTTTCAAAAATCGCAAAAGCAGTCAAAATGCTCGATTAGATACTGTTTATTCTATTTGTCGGAGGCAATATGGAAGTTGAATTTATATCCGACAAAGATTGTATTCGGGTTGTGCTTTCGGGTGAAATTGACGAGTACGGCGCAAAAACGGTGCGAGCGAGCATAGAT
>CAVKTQ010000038.1:4171-14714 GCA_963659105.1 Firmicutes bacterium CAG:238
GCATAGATGAAGCAATCGAAAACGCGCGCGATCTGCGGTCGATGATATTCGATATGAAAAACGTCACGTTTATTGACAGCACGGGACTCGGATTTGTACTGGGACGTTACAAAAAATTGAGAAACAGGCATGCAGAACTTCTGCTTGCCAACGTACCGCGCCAAGTGGACAAAGTTTTTTGCGCGAGCGGCGTGTATCGTTTCGTGCCGATTGTGGAATAAGGAGAATGTATGAATTATTTTGATATGAAACTGCTTGCGACAAGCAAGAACGAAGCATTTGCTCGCAACGCGGTGGCGTCGTTTGCAATCGAGTGTTCCCCGACTCTTGAAGAAATCAACGACATAAAAACCGCGGTCAGCGAGGCGGTGACAAACGTCGTCGTGCACGCGTACGCCCAAAAAGACAGCGGCGTTATGCAAATCGAATGCAGCGTAGCGGACGACAAAAAGTCCATCGAAATCGTCGTGCGCGACTTCGGCAAAGGCATAAAAGACGTCAAAGAAGCGGTCGAGCCCTTCTTCACCACCGCCCAAGACGACGAGCGCAGCGGAATGGGATTCACCATCATCGACACGTTTATGGACGAAATGGACGTTGCGTCGGTCGTTGGCGAAGGCACGGTCGTAAAAATGAAAAAGGTGATGAAAGGATGTTAGATCACCAAACCACGCTCGAGCTTTTGAAAAATGCTCAGCAAGGTGACGACGGCGCAAAAGAGAAACTCATAGAAGAAAATATACCCCTCATAAAATCCATCGTAAAACGCTTCAAAGGCAGGCTCGAATACGACGACCTTATGCAACTTGGCGCAATGGGTTTTGTCAAGGCTATGCAAAATTTCGACGTCGAATACGGCGTTAGATTTTCAACGTACGCAGTGCCTATGATAAGCGGCGAAATAAAGCGATTTTTGCGTGACGACGGCACAATCAAGGTGTCGAGGTGGACGAAAACGCTCTCGCAAAAAATAACCGCTTACATCGACGAAAAACTCAAAAACGGCGAAAGCGAGCCTACCGTCGAGCAACTCGCCGAAGCGTTTGACGTAGAGGCGCAGGAAATCGTGTACGCAATGGACGCACAGCACTATTTGCTATCCTTGTCGGCAACTGTCGGCGACGACGACCTCGAACTCGGCGACAGAATCGCAACCGACGAATGCGAGGACGAAAACATCGACAAACTGCTTTTGAAAGACTTGATTGCCGACCTTCCCCAACGCGAGAAAAAAGTGATAATGCTTCGTTATTTCCGCGACAAAACGCAGAGCGAGATTGCAAAGGAACTGGGCGTATCGCAAGTTCAAGTGAGCCGCATAGAAAACAAAGTTCTGCAAAAACTCAAGGACGGCATGCTTGACTAAACGCTCGGCATATGTCGAGCGTTTGCCGGTTTGAGCAACCACAAAAAAATATTTAAGCAACATCAAAATATTTATATTTTCGACAACCTAAAATTGCGATTTTGCGCCCTATTTGCATAGTTTGTTAAATAAGAAAACTCATTAAATTAAATTGTAAATTCTCGACATCTTCGTTTATTTTGGCATATCGTTGACATATCGAAAAATCGGACACATAATGTATGCGAAAATTGAATTTTCAAAGAGGCTATTATATGGTGTGGGTGCTTTTGGCTCTCGGCGGCGCAGTATGCACGTCGATGACAACCATACTTGCAAAAATCGGTATAAAGGACGTAAACTCCAATTTTGCGACGGCGTACAGAACGCTTGTCGTAATCGTTTGCGCCCTTATTATGTGCCTTGCGACCGGCGATATAAGCCAATTCGGCGCATTGAGCGGCAAAAACTGGCTGTTTTTGATTTTGTCGGGCTTTGCGACGGGCATATCGTGGCTGTTCTATTTCGGCGCGCTCAAAGAAGGCGACGTAAACAAAGTCGCGCCCATCGACAAATCGAGTTTCGTGCTGTCGGCGATATTGTTTATGATATTCTTCTTTGACGACGCTACAAACGGCGGCGACCCTTTGACAATCGGTATGCTCTGCCTCACGATGGTTTTGATGCTTGCAGGCACGTTTTTGATGCTTCCGAAACTCCCGAAACACTCTAAAAAGAAGGCGATTGCCCCCATTCCCGAACCGCTCGAAACGCCGAGCGTTCAACTTGACGAAAACGCTGCAAAATCCGAAATAAAATCTGGCGAAAATGCCGAAATTCAACCTCAATCCTCCCAAGCCGCAGTTTCCGCAGATGACTTGAAAAAGAGCAAAAAGTGGATTATTTATGCGGTTTTGAGTGCGGTATTCGCCGCCCTCGTATCACTTTTTGCAAAACTCGGACTCAAAGACATACCCTCGGACGTCGGCACTTTTTACAGAACAATAGTGGTGTTTGTCTTTGCGATGTCAATCGTGCTTGTGAAAAAGGACTACAAAGGCGCAAAACAAATCGCAACGAAATCGTGGATATTCCTCACTCTTTCGGGCATTGCGACAGGCGGCGCGTGGCTTTGCGAATACTATTCTCTAAACTTTGTCGGCGCAAATCCCGTCGCGGTCAACTGCATAGGCAAACTGTCAATACTGCTTACGATGTTCTTCTCGTGGCTGATAATGAAAGAAAAATTTACCGCACGCTCGCTCGTCGGTCTCGGACTTTTGACCGCCGGCATAGGACTTATAATCGGATTCAGTTTGTAAAAACACGTTGCAATCTCAATAAAAAGCGAATAAAACAACATTAAAAAACATCGAAAAATCGCGTAAAAACGCGATTTTTTTATGTGTTTTTCCGCATAATTTAATTGCACGTTCATAATCAGTTTCGCATAAAATCTTTGCTTGATTTTACGCTTTCCGTTCAACCGTTTACTCTTTGACGTATTCGTCGCATTTTATAAAATATTTACGCTTCATTTTGGCGTTGAGAACTTCGCACATAACAAGCATCAACAGCGCGAAAACGAGAAGATATATCGAATACAGTCCGATGTTTATATGTTCCGCAATCAGACCGAAAAGAGGCGGCATTGCGGTGATTCCTATATATGCAAAAGCCATCTGCACGCCGATAATCGCTTGAGAATTTTCTTTGCCGAAATTGTCGGGCGTCGAGTGGATTATCGCAGGATAAATTGGCGCGCATCCAAGTCCTATGACGATAAGTCCTACAAGAGACGGCGCAGCCTCGCTTGTCGGAATCGCGACAAGCAAAATCCCGACAACAACCACAATAGTGCCGAAGCGTATAAGCCGTTTGTCTCCGAGTTTTTCGGCAAAAAATCCGCTTATGCCGCGCCCGAGCGTGATTCCGATATAGAAAAACGAAGCGAATTTCGCAGCGACGGTCGCGTCTATGCCCTTGTAATTGACAAGATAACTCGTCGCCCAAAGTCCTGTGGTCTGCTCCATAGCGCAGTACGCGAAAAAGGCGATAAAAACAAGGAAAATACCCTTTATTTTGAACACGGAAGCGGTTGAAACTTTCTTTTGCTCGTTTTGCTCGATTGTGCCGTTTTCCGATATTCTATCGAGGTTATTTTCAATATTTACAGATTTTTTCGCACACTTTTTCCAAACGGGAAGCGTGAAAAACAACATTGCAGACAGCGCAATCTGAATGTAAAACACGATGCGAAATCCGCTTCCCCATCCGAGACCGCCCGTCAAGGCAAAACTCATTATATACGGACTTATCGACGCACCGACGCCCCACATACAATGAAGCCAACTCAAATGCCTTGCGGGATAATTGAGGGTGACGTAATTGTTGAGCGCGGCGTCCACCGCTCCCGCTCCGAGTCCGTACGGAATTGCAAACACGCAAAGCATCCAAAACGCCTTTGCAAACGAAAAACCTATAAGTCCGAGCGCGGTGAGCGCAACGCTAATCGCGGTCACAAGCCCCGTGCCGAGTTTGTTGGTGAGCGCGTTTGAAAAGAAACTCGCGATTATCGTGCCGACGGATATGATTATGGTGATTATGCCTGCCGACGACATAGAAACGCCCAAATCGACGTGCATAACCGGCCACGCCGAGCCTATGAGCGAATCGGGAAGCCCCAAACTTATGAATGACAGATAGATTATTGCAAGAAGAAGCGAATACATTGTTTTGCGGTTTCTAAGGTTTAATTCCTTGTTTTGTTGTTATTTTCAAAAATTGCACGCCGAGTTGCGCTATTGAGCAATATTCTTATTTGCTTTCCGTTTTTATGCCGTTTAACCATTCGATTCGACAATTACGGTCTGCGCATAGCGACGTGGGTTATTCCCTTCCATTTGACGATTTCGCACACTTCGAAGCCGAGTTTTTTGTAGATTGCAACATCGTTTTCGTCCTGCGTTTCGAGATAAATCGGCATATCGCCGCAAAACTCCTTGAGCATCCCCTTGAGTTTGCCTTGACCTCTGAACTCTTTTTTTACGCCGATGTTCTTTATATAGCAATCTGTTTGCGGATTGAAGTATTTGCTTGCCACCGCGTCCGCCATTTCGACGTACTCTTTTGCTGTTTTTGCCTGCTTGAATCCGACACTCAAAAAGAACGCTATGTCGAAAAACGGATTCCTAAATGCGGATTTCAATTCGATTTCCTTATCTTCGGGCGTTTTTATGGAACACAAAGCGCAAAAATCGCCGTCTTTGTAAGTAAAATTTTGAGCGCAATACACTTCCGCCCTAAAAAGATAATACATTCTGCTGAGTCTGTTTCTTCTGCCGAAAAGAGTGTCGTAAGCCTCGTAGTCTTTGAAAATTTCGGTGAAAACTTTTGATGCTTTTTTGATTTCGTTTTTCTTTATTTTTTCCATATCGACATCATAGCACTATTCAAAAAACTTTTCAATCGAAATCGCCGCTTGCGCGCGCATATATGTATACAATGTATTGACATTTTACGCATAGTTTGATAAAATTTAACAATATAAAAACAAAAATCAAGGGGTAAATCTATGGCGAATTATTTCAGCGAACGCGACAAAAACATCACCAACCGACTTCGCGCCTTGCGGGATCAACTGCCCGAATGCTGCGAGGAATTTTTTGTGGGAATCGAACCGCAAACAACCACTCTCACGAGGCTGAATTATGCCTACGATTTGCGCATATTTTTCGACTATTTACTAAAAAACGTGCGTGCGTTTCGCGACTATAAAGACGTTTACGACTTCACCGCCGAGGATTTGAACAAAATCACGCTCGGCAACCTCGAGGCGTATATGGAATATCTGTCCTACTATTCCTTTGACGGCAAGGAAAAAACCAATGCGGAAAAAGGAAAAGCGCGCAAAATTTCAACCGTGCGCACGTTTTTCAAGTATATGTACAATCACGACAGAATCAATCAAAACGTGTCGGCAAAACTCACTATGCCCAAAAATCACGACAAGGACATTATAAGGCTTGAAAAAAAGGAAATCGAGCGCATCCTCGACGCTGCCGAAACGGGCGCAGGAATGAGCGAACATCAACGCAAGGTGCAACGCAACACACACGCGCGCGATTTTGCGATTGTTTCCCTTCTTTTGGGCACGGGAATCCGTGTGAGCGAGTGCGTTGGACTCAATCTTTCGGACATAGATTTTGAAACGAACGCGTTCACGGTCACGAGAAAAGGCGGCAATCAAGCCATTTTGTACTTCGGCGACGAGGTTGCAGACGCACTCAAAACGTACATCGACACCGAGCGCAAATCCCTTGTGGAAAGATGCCAAAAGTTGAACAAAGGCGACACGGACGCAGTGTTTTTGTCCTTGCAGGTTTCGAGACTGTCGGTCAGAGCCGTGCAGAATATCGTCAAAAAGTACGCTCAAACCGCCGCACCGCTCAAAAAAATATCCCCTCACAAGCTGCGCAGTACGTTCGGCACAAACCTATATAGAGCGACGGGCGACATATATCTCGTTGCCGACGTTCTCGGTCACCGCGACGTAAACACCACCAAAAAGCACTACGCCGCCATCGAGGAGGACCACAGAAAACTCGCCGCGCAGGTCGTCAAACTGCGCCCCGACAAAAACGATTGACAAAAAAGGCGCAAAATCATTGCAAATACCGTCATTTACTATTATATAATATTGACTATTTTATAATAGTTTGCTAAAATTATACTATCAATTTTCGGAGCGATATATGGATATATCTTCTGTCAACAGCGACCTTATCCGCGGCAACGTGACGACAATCATTCTCGGTTGTCTGCTCAGCGACGATAAGTACGGCTACGAAATCCTCAAAGAAATCGAGGACAAAAGCAATTCGCAGTACGTTTTGAAACAAGCAACCCTCTACAATCAACTCAAAAGACTTGAAAAGCAAGGGCTTGTTTCCTCCTACGACGGCGACCCCGACGACACAGGCGGCGGAAAACGTCGCTACTACACACTCACAAAAGAAGGCAGAGCCTATCTCACCAAAGAAAAGAGCGAATACGAGTACTCTCGCACCATTCTCGACAAACTCGTTTCGAGCGACGAGTACGACTTCACCGTTCCCGTTCCATTCGAGGCAAGCGACCTTCGCCCCTATTCCAAACGCGACTCGGAAGATAAGCCCAAAGTCGTTTATAAGGACAAAATCGTCGAGAAAAAAGTGTTTTTCGACCGCTACGGAAACGAGGTGAGCGAAGAGGACGCCGCTTCCCTGCGCGAAAAAGCCGAACAAGAGGACGAACAGGCGCGCCTTAAAGACGAGCAACTCAGACAGCAAGAGGAAGAAACTCAAAAGGTCAGCGAACAACTTCGTTTGAGCGAGGAAGAAGCGAAAAAGGCTAACGAGCAACTCAAACTCTCAGAGGAAGAATCGCGCCAACGCGACGAACAACTTCGCAAAACCGAGGAACAACTCAAAAAGAGCGAGGAAGATCGCGAACTCGTAAAATCCATGCTTCGCCGTATGGAAGAGGAAAAGTTGCGCGCCGAAGAAGAAAAACGTCTTGCGGAGGAAGAGGAAAAACGCCGCGCCGAAGAAGAAGCCGAGCGCAAACGCCAAGAACAGGCAAAACCCTCGCAAACACTCGAAGAAATGTTCGCCAAACTCGACGCCGAGAGCGAATACAAAAAACAAGAGGAAATGCGCGCGTATGAGTTTAACTCGCACGCTCAACCGCAAGAACATACTTACATAAACGGCTATACAAATCAAGTCGAACAAACTCAACGCTCGCAAACGTCGCTCAAAGACATATTCAAGCAACTCGACGAGCGCGAAGCGCAAATCGACGACAAACTCGCAAAAGAGCAAGAGCAGCAAATAGCGCAGCAAGAGGCGGAAGCCGCACAAGCGCAGGCGCAGCAAGCGCAACAAGAACAACAAGTCGTTCAATCCTATGCGCAAACGCCCGCAAACGAGCAATTCTACCCTGCCGAACTCGAAAGCAAGAATCAAACCGATTCAAAAGACCATTTCGTAACCTCTGCAGTCGTGTCGAGGCAAGAAGGCGGATTCGACTACGAAAAAGACGACGTGAATTATCGCGACTTCTTTGTTTCGTTGCAAGATAATAAGTCGGACGCAAAGTCGCAGCAGGAAAAATCGCAACAAAACAACGACTATTCGGACAGCGACATAAAGACAAGATTGTATGCAAAAGGCTTCAAGATTCGCCCCTACGACAGAGGAAACACGTCCGAGTACTACACTTTCAACTTCATTCAGTCCAACAGACTAAACCGCGACACTTTCCTCATCATACTTGCGTTTTTCGTCGCGGAAGTCGCAATTATGTGGGCTTCGCTCGCAACGAGAGTCAGTTACGCCTACTTCCTGCCCATACTTTTGGTGGGTAGCGCACTCTGCCTCGTGCCGACCGTCATCTACCTTTTGAACCCGACAAGGCGGACAAGGGCAAACTTCAACTTCAAACTGTCGATACTCAATCGCGGTATGTTGTTTATCGAACTGACCGTCGTGTGCATTCTCATCGGATTCTTCGGACTCGGTGCAAACGTCAACGACATCGACCTTATTCTCGAATCAATCGTACTTCCAATGGTTCTGCTCACCAACCTGCCGTTGAGTTCGCTCATTTACTGGCTGTTGTATAGAACGAGGAAGTATCATACGGCATAAGAGCAAAAATCATTGCCGAGGCAACGGCAACACGCAATATATTTGCGTATTGCCGAGAGCCTCGCTTGATTTTTGCTCTGCTACCGCGCAACCGTTCTTCACTATCAAATCATACAGGGACAAATTCCCTGCCACAATTCCGTGCGAACGCTTGCTTGGTGACGTGCCTATCGGCACGCTCTTTTAATTAATAATTAATAATGAATAATTAATAATTGTCGGTGGGGATTACCCCACACCCCAAATGAATTACATCAGAACAATCAAATATTCCGCAACTGCGTGCAAGGCACGCACGCTTTGCGTGCATTTCACTGCACCCTGTGCTTCTGCGTTGCGTGTTCGTGTCGCGGAAAAACTGCAAAGGAAAAGAAGTCCTATAAAATAGAACTTCTCTTCTTGGCAGGGGAGACGCGACTCGTGAAAGCGCAAAGCGGCTAATATAACGAAGCATAGCAAAGTTATTTGCGCCGCGTAGTGTCAGATGCAACCACAAGCGCAAGGAACATCGTTCCGCCGCGATTGCGTTGCGTGTTCGTGTCGCGAATCAGCTGACATAAAAAAAAGAAGTCCTAAAAGGACTTCTCTTCTTGGCAGGGGAGACGCGACTCGAACACGCAACCGACGGTTTTGGAGACCGTTGCTCTACCATTGAGCCACTCCCCTATGCAAATTTAATGCTTAATCATTATAGCAAGCACTTCGTTTTTAGTCAATGGATTTGAACCGAAATTCACCGCAATTCTTAATTATTCATTATTGTCTAATAATTGAATCCTTTGTCTTGCAAACAAATTCAAAATTGTGTACAATGAAACTATGAAAAAACAAGTTGAAATCTACACAGACGGTGCGTGTTCTGGCAACCCGGGCGTTGGCGGCTGGGGCGTCGTTATGCTCTACAAAGATCACAAAAAAGAAGCGAGCGGCGCAGAAAAGTCTACGACAAACAACCGCATGGAACTCACCGCAATAATTCAAGGCTTGAAAATGCTCAAAGAGCCGTGCGTCGTCACGATATACAGCGACAGCGCGTATTCGGTTGAGCCTTTCCTCAAAGGTTGGATAAACGGCTGGATCATGAAAGGCTGGCGCACTTCGAGCAAGGACGAAGTGAAAAACGTCGATTTGTGGAAAGAACTTCTCTCTCTTATGCAAATTCACGAAGTATCATACGTCAAAGTCAAAGGACACGCCGACAACGAACTGAACAACCGTTGCGACCAACTCGCGCGCAGCGCAATCAAAGAGTTGCAAAAAACGCTTCCTACCGAACTTCCGCCCATTCCCGACGGAATTTGACGGACACGTGCAATGTCGCAATCAGCAAACGCTAACGAGATGGTATGAAACTCAACAAAAAAACCGCGATAAGCGGTTTTTTTGATATTCTATTTGGGTGTTTTTCGATAAGTGCAATCAGTCGAAATAATCGATTTGCATCGAATGGCGCACTTTTGCAAGCGTGTCTGCGGCTTTTGCTTTTGCCTTTTGCGTACCGTTTTTGAGGATTTCGTAAACGGCGTCGGGATTCTTTGCAAGTTCGAGTCTTCTGTCGTATATCGGTTTAAGTTCGGATTGCAAGACGTTGATGAGGAATCTTTTGATTTTCACGTCGCCCAAACCGCCGCGTCTGTAATGCGCTTTGAGTTCGTCGAGATTCTTGTAGTCGGGCAAAAATTCGGCAAAATGCTCGTCGGTTGCAAATGCGTCGAGATATGTGAACACGGTGTTCCCTTCCACCTTGCCTTTATCCTCGATACGAAGGTGATTGGGGTCGGTAAACATTGACATAACTTTCGTTTTTATCTCGTCTGGCGTGTCCGAAAGATAAATGCAGTTGCCGAGCGATTTACTCATCTTTGCTTTTCCGTCGATACCGGGAAGTCTGCAACATTGCTTGTTGCTTGGCAAAAGGATTTCGGGTTCGACAAGAGTGTCGCCGTAAATCGAGTTGAACTTACGCACGATTTCTTTGCACTGTTCCAACATCGGTTCTTGGTCTTCGCCGACTGGAACGGTCGTCGCCTCGAATGCCGTGATGTCTGCGGCTTGGCTTATTGGATAAGTCAAAAATCCTACGGGGATGCTCTTTTCGAAGTCGCGCATTTTTATCTCGGCTTTTACGGTCGGATTGCGTTGCAATCTCGAAAGCGTGACGAGATTCATATAGTAAAACGAAAGTTCCGTAAGTTCAGGCACTGACGATTGAACGAAAATCGTGGATTTTGCGGGGTCGATTCCGCACGCAAGATAATCGAGAGCAACTTCGATGATGTTGCTACGCACTTTTTCGGGATGTTCGGCGTTGTCGGTGAGCGCTTGCGCGTCAGCAATCATAATGTAAATCTCATCGAAATTTCCGCTGTTTTGAAGTTTTACTCTTTCACGCAGAGAGCCGACATAATGTCCGATATGCAATCTTCCCGTCGGTCTGTCGCCTGTCAAAATAATCTTTGCCATAATGCACCTATTATTTATAAATATATACTACATATAATATATC